>CAZGKE010000153.1:6829-7956 GCA_964526035.1 uncultured Gammaproteobacteria bacterium
GCAGCAGCACGTTGAAGACGTCCGGGTGCGCCTTTTCCACCTCGTCGAGCAGGATCACGCTGTAGGGCCGGCGGCGGACGGCTTCGGTCAGGTAGCCGCCCTCCTCGTAGCCGACGTAGCCGGGCGGCGCGCCGATCAGGCGGGCCACGGAGTGCTTCTCCATGAACTCGCTCATGTCGATGCGGACCATCGCCTCCTCGGTGTCGAACAGGAATTCCGCCAGCGCCTTGCAAAGTTCGGTCTTGCCGACGCCTGTGGGGCCGAGGAAAAGAAATGATCCGTTGGGGCGGTCGGGATCGGACAGCCCCGCACGCGAGCGGCGGATGGCATCCGACACCGCCTTCACCGCTTCGTCCTGGCCGATCACGCGGCCGTGCAGCGCCTCCTCCATACGCAGCAGCTTGTCGCGTTCGCCTTCCAGCATCTTGCTCACCGGAATGCCGGTCCAGCGCGACACTACCTCGGCGATCTCTTCCTCGGTGACGCGATCCTGCAGGAGGCGGAAGCCTTCGGTCTCCACCTTCTTCGCAGCCGCATGCTGCTGTTCAAGTTGGGGAATGCGTGCGTACTGGATCTCGCCGGCACGCGTCAGATCGCCATCGCGCAGCGCACGGTCGAGATCGCCTCGCGCGGCTTCCAGATCCTCCTTGATCCTGCTCAGGCCCTGCACGGCAGCCTTCTCGGATTTCCAGATCTCGTCCAGGTCGGAGAATTCGCGCTGCAGAGTGGCGATCTCATCCTGGAGCTCCGCCAGCCGCTTCTTCGACTGTGCGTCCTTCTCCTTCTTCAGCGCCTCGCCCTGGATCTTGAGCTGGATCAGGCGCCGCTCCATGCGGTCCAGCTCCTCGGGCTTGGAGTCGATCTCCATGCGGATCCGCGAAGCCGCTTCGTCCATCAGGTCGATGGCCTTGTCGGGAAGCTGCCGGTCGGCGATGTAGCGATGCGAAAGCGTAGCCGCGGCCACGATGGCCGGGTCGGTGATCTCGACACCGTGGTGCACGGCGTACTTCTCCTTCAGCCCGCGCAGGATGGCGATGGTGTCCTCGACGCTGGGCTCACCTACGAACACCTTCTGAAAGCGGCGCTCCAGCGCGGCGTCCTTCTCCAGGTACTTGCGGTATTCGTCG
>CAZGKE010000154.1:0-7910 GCA_964526035.1 uncultured Gammaproteobacteria bacterium
CGCCGTACCCGCAATGCATGCCCCTCATCCGGCCTCCGGCCACCTTCTCCCCGCGGTGGCGGGGAGAAGGGAAAGCAATGGGTTGCGAACACGGCCTGACGATCCAAGACCGCTTTACAAAGAGTTTGCATGCACGGACGGGGCCGCATTGCTACGCTGGCTGCATGCAACGCAAACCCCATCTCCTGATCGTCGAGGACGAACCCGCCATCCGCACCGGGCTGGTCGACGTGTTCGTCTACCACGGCTTCGCCGTCGATGCCGTCGGCGACGGACGCGAAGGTCTGGATCGTGCGCTGCGCCAGCGCTTCGATCTGATCCTGCTCGATGTGATGCTGCCGGGCATGGACGGTTTCGCGGTATGCGAGGCGATCCGCGAGGCCGATCCCGACCAGGCGGTGATCATGCTCACCGCACGCTCGGCCGACGAGGACATCGTCGAGGGCCTACGCCTCGGCGCCGACGACTACGTGGCCAAGCCATTCTCGGTGGCGCAACTGGTGCTGCGCGTGCAGGCGGTACTGCGCCGCAGCCGGCCCGAACTCGATGGCGAGCGCAGCATCTTGCTGGCCGGCGGCGCAGAGATCGACACGCGCAACCTGTGCCTGCGCCGCGACGGCGGCGAAACGCGTCTCACCCGCCGCGAAACGGAACTGCTCCAGTACCTCGCCGGCCACGGCGACCGCCCGGTGCCGCGCGAGGAACTGCTGGCGCGCGTATGGGGTTACGGTCGCGACCTCGGCATCGAAACCCGTACCGTCGATATCCACATCGCCAAACTGCGGCGCAAGATCGAGGCCGATCCAAAGAATCCGGTGCACCTCATCACCGTGCGTGGCGGCGGCTACCGCCTGCTGCTGGCGGACGCATGAGGCGCCTGTCCACCCCGCGACGGCTGCGCCTGCTTCTGGGCACGCTGTTCCTGGCGCTGGCGGTCCCGTCGGCGCTGCTGGTGTGGCGTACCGAGCGACAGATCCGTCTGGAAGCCTGGCACCAGCAGCGCGAGTCTGCAGAAGCCCTGACCGGCGCCATCGACGCCGCGCTCACGCGCCTCGTCGAGCGCGAAGAGGCGCGCGGCTACGGCGACTACCGGTTCCTCACCGTGGCCGGCGACCCCGCGCATGGCGTGCTGTCGCAGCGCTCTCCGCTGGCGCAGCTCCCGGGAGAAAGCGACATCCCCGGGCTCCTCGGACACTTTCAGGTCGACCCGGAAGGCGGATTCTCCACACCGCTTCTGCTCGAGGACGTCGCCGCCCCGGCGGACCTCGGAATGAGCGCCGAGGAACGGCAGTCGAGGCTCAAGATGCGCGGCGACCTGATCGACGTGCTCGGCAAGAATCGCCTGCTGGCGCGCGAAGCCGTCGAGGAAGCGCCGACTGTGGACGACACCCTACCCGAGATGGCAGAGGTCGATGCCGATGCAGCGCGCTACGCATCGCAGGCAGCGTTCGACCGGCTCAACGTGGTGCCGATGCCGGCACCTTCGATTGCCAAACCGTCGCCCGCTCTGGAAGAATCCGATGAAGCGAGCAAGCAGTCGCAGCAGCGCAGTGCGCGCCGCGAGCGCTCGGCCGTGGTGCAGCAATCGATCTGGCTGCCCAATACCGCGCCGACATCGTCACCCGCGCAAGTCGAAGGACCGGGGGCGGGAATGGAACCGCCTTCGGACCAGTCCGCCGAAGGAAAACGCGAACCCGAGCGCGATCAGGCCGCCCGTGACGCGATGTTCTCACCCGCAGGCAGGGCCGGCGGCGACGCTGCGCCATCAGAACCGGGACCGGAATCCGCGTCCTCCGCACCGTCGACGAGCGAGGCTCGCGAATCACCGCCGCCCGCCCGCCAGCAGCCCGGCGCAAGCGACCTGGCCGACCAGGAGACATCCGGACTCGATGCCATCACCGTGACCGGTTCGCGTGTGCGGCGGAGCGACGTCGAGATGTCGGCGCCCGCTTCGGCAGTCGAACTGCCGGTGTCCCCGTCGCTGATCGTGCCCCCCGCCCCGCGCATCGACATCTTCGAAAGCGTCATCGACCCCTTTGAGTTCAGCCGCCTCGACAGCGGCCATTTCGTGCTGTTCCGGCGCGTGTGGAACGAAGGCGGGCGAAGCATCCAGGGGCTTCTGCTCGATGCCGACCGTTTCATCGAAAGCGAACTGCTGGCCCCCTTCCGTGCCTCGCCCCTGGCCGCTGCGACCACCCTGGCGATCGGCTGGCGCGGCGTGGAGATCTCCAGCGCAACTTCGGCCGGACCGCTGGACGAACCCCTGCACCGTCGACGCCTTTCCGCACCGTTCGGCGACCTGGAACTCAACCTCACGCTGAACCGCCTCGATCCCGGTCCCGGCGCGCAGCTCACCCGCTGGACCGGCATGGTACTGCTCGCCGTGCTGCTGCTCGGCTTCGTCCTGCTCTATCGCCTGGGCCTCGGCCAACTGCGCCTGGCGCGCCAGCAGCAGGACTTCGTCGCCGCCGTCAGCCACGAACTTAAAACGCCGCTGACCTCGATCCGCATGTACGGCGAACTGCTGCGCGAAGGCTGGGTGCCGGACGACAAGCGCCGCGAGTATTACGCCTACATCCATGACGAGAGCGAGCGCCTGTCGAGGCTGATCGGCAACGTCCTGCAGCTGGCGCGCATGGAGCGTCAGGAGCTGGCGCTGGACATCAAGCCGATGGCCGTCGGCGAACTGTTCGACCTGGCACGTTCACGACTGGCCGCGCAGATCGAGCGCGCCGGCTTCGAGTCAAGTTTCGAACTGGATCCTGCCGTCGCCACGCGTCAGGTGTCAGTCGACAGCGACGCCCTGCTGCAGATTCTCATCAACCTCGTCGACAACGCGCTCAAGTTCTCCGCTCGTGCCGACGCCAGGCGCGTCGACATCGCCGTGCGCGAGGCCGAGCGTGGCAGCATCGAGTTCAGCGTCCGCGACCACGGCCCCGGCGTCCCGCGCGCACAGATGCGTCGCATCTTCGAACTGTTCTACCGCGCCGGCGACGCGCTCACCCGAGAAACCGTAGGCACCGGCATCGGCCTCGCCCTGGTCCACCAGCTCGCCCACGCCATGGCCGGCAGCATCGACGTGGTCAACCGCGACCCCGGCGCCGAGTTTCGCCTGCGCATCCCCGCCGGCTAGGATCAGGTTCGCCAAGCAATCCGACCTCCCCGCTTCAATGCAGGAGCGGCGAGAGCCGCGATAAACGCTTCGGTTGGACCGCTGATCGCGGCTTTCGCCAAGCCTAAGGGGACTGCGCAAGGCCTTGGATCTTTACCAGCAGTTCCTGACAGACGAAGACCGGGCGCCAGAGCCCCGATTGTTGAAACCTTCATCGCCGCTGTCGTGCTGGGCCAGGCTATTGCAAGCTGCCGAGCGGATTTCCTGCCGACGCGCGGGGCGTTCAGTATGTGCCGGATTTCCCTTCCCACGTTGAGGGCTCGGCGACAGCTTGAACCGCCCTGACGTCGGCGGCCGGCTGCTGGAAGGCAGCCTCGCCGATGCCCGGCAGGCGGGATGGATTTCGGAGCAGGGCGGCAGCGTCGATGCGCTGGTCGTGCCAGCGGGCGCCGAAGTGCAGGTGTGGGCCTGTGGCTCGGCCAGACTCGCCGACTGCGCCCAGGCGGTCGCCAAGCTTCACTTCGTCACCGGTCTCGACGGCAAGCTCGCCAAGGTGGAAGACCATCGTGACCAGGCCGCCGCCGTGGTCGACCATCACCGCACGACCAGTGTAGAAATGGTCCGCCGCGAGCACCACCGTACCGTCGGCAGGAGCGTTCACTGCATTGCCGGATCCGATCAGATAGTCAAGCCCGGTGTGCACGCTGCGGATCTTCCCGTTGTAGAGGCGACGCTCGCAGAAATCGCTGCGATCCACCGCCCCAGCGCCCTCTGCAGGCGGGGCGAGCGGTAGCGAAAAGCGCGGTTGCACGTCGGCGATGCCCTCGACTGCAGCGCGTACCTCGACGCGCTCCTGCGCTGGCGGACAAAGCGGCGGCATGGGGATCCCACCCTACGGCTAGTCGCGAAGCAGGTCGGCATAGCGACTGGCTATCAGGGGTTCGGGCACTTTGCTCAAGGGTCGTGAACCCCCTGCGTTCCTTTCTGCGTTACCAAGTGTGAGCTGCCAGTGATTGCCACCAGAAGAGCCGAAGGCATGCAGGGGCCCCGGGTGCTGCGGGCCGCCAGGTCCTGCGTGCTGTTCCGGTGCTTTGCAGCCCGCCATCGAAATGCACACGCACGCCCAAACCGAGGAGAACTCTTGTCATGAAACACTTCACCATTGTCGGCGCTGCCCTTTCATGCGCGCTGCTCGTCGCATGCGGCAGCGAGCCCACTGAGGTTCCAGAACCGGCGGACGTGGCTCGGCAAGACGTGCCGGCGGGCTCCTCCAGCGTTGTCTTGCGTCATGGCAGTGATGAAATGGCGTTTGATCACGTGAAGGCGGTCCGTCGGGTTGACGAAAGCAGCGGCGAAGCGCGGGTCAAACTGGTGCTTTCCCAGGTGCCTGTAGCGAGCGAGGCTCTGAATGATCCGTTCGAGTCGTTCAATGCAGCCCGCTGGGCTGTGGAGAATCCGTCCGCCATTCGCCCGCTCCTGGTGTTCGAGATTGACCCCGCCAATCCGGAACGGCCTGTGAACTGCGAGCTGTTGGGTCCCTGGTCGTGGCTTGGCGGCGGCCGGTCAAGCTGCGCGTCATTTGATTCCGAATTCGACCAGCTGAACCTGACCGAGACGACACTGGACGTGAACGTGGATATTCGCGACTTCTTCAACGGGACCATGCCCGATGAAGCGTGGCAAGCCACGGGATCCATCGATACCCCGGTCGTGAAGCTGGAGCCGTTGCCGGCTGTGAGCGGCCAGGACGCACTGAACTCCCCGCAGATGGCGCGCTTTCGCGCCCTCAAGACGGCCCTCGCAGAGCGCAGCATGGCGGCCATCGAGCCCCACGCAACGCCAGAGTCGTTTGCCGACCTGCAGGAGCACGCCAAGCGCTTTGGCGAGGCCGAGCTTCTCGGCATGCTGCATGAGATGGTGACCGACTACGTCGATCTCGACCCGAGCGCCCCCGGCGTTGAAGTGCGCCTTTACACCGCAGGCAAGCGTTCGAAGCTGACGATGGAGCGCAAGCAGGAAGAACGCACATCGAGACAGTCGATGGAGTTCAGATGGGTCGAGGGGAAGTGGCTTCTGGATCAGTGACCCGGGCGATTGGCCCAGCGGCGACCATCGCCCCGCATGACCGCAACCGGGGGCATGCCGGCGGCGGTGGCAGGTCGCTGTCGATTTCCTTCCGCCCGCGCGTCAATACAATGTCCACTGACGGGCGAACAGGAATACGACGATGAAATACGCACTGCTGATCTACGGCGATGAGTCGGTCTGGGCCAACATGAACGAAGAGGACATGCGCCGCATTTACGAAGAGCACGGCGCCTACAGCAAGGCCATGACCGAGGCTGGGGTTCTGCTCGGTGGCGAAGAGCTGGCGCCAAGCACCACGGCCAGCACGGTGCGGTTTGCCAACGGCAAGTCGAGCCTGATGGATGGTCCCTTCGCCGAGACCCGCGAGCAGCTTGGCGGTTTCTACATGATCGAGGTCGACAATCTCGACCAGGCCCTGGAGTGGGCCCGGCGGATGCCGGGCATGAGCGAGGGCTGCGTGGAGGTGCGACCGCTGGGGACGGGCACGGCCTGAGCCGGCTTGAGCTAGCAGCCGATCGAGCCACAACCGTAGCCTGGATGCAGCGAAGCGGAATCCGGGACGCCCCGTCGCACCCTGCCAAGCCCTCCCCGGATTTCACTGCGTTCCATCCAGGCTACAACATGCAGCCATGTAGCCGGGCCAGTCCATGTCGGCGGGTGGGAGCGTTTCCTTGAATCACGCCATGCACCTCGGACGCATCCTCGATCGCACCCTGCGCGAATCCGGCGCGCGCCTGCGCGCCGGACTGATCCGCCTGTGCGGCGATTTCGATGCGGCGGAGGATGCGCTGCAGGAAGCCTGTGCGCGCGCGTTGGTGGCGTGGCCGCGTGACGGCCTTCCGACCAGTCCCGGTGCCTGGCTCAATACCGTGGCGCGGCGCATCGCCATCGACCGCATGCGTCGCGACCGTCATGTCCCGCTGCCGGACGACATCGAAGCCGATGCCGATGATCCATGGCCGGACAATCCCTCCGGCATCGACGACGACCGCCTGCGCCTGCTGTTCACCTGCTGCCATCCGGCGCTGGCGCCGGAGCAAAGCGTGGCGCTGGCGTTGCGCACGCTGTGCGGCCTGACCACACGCGAGATCGGCCGTGCTTTCTTGATCGCTGAAGCGAGCGCCGCGCAGCGTCTGGTGCGCGCCAAACACAAGATCCGCGCCGCCGGCATCGCTTACGAGGTTCCCGACCGCGCCCATCTCCGCGAACGCCTGGCCGCCGTGCTCGCGGTCATCTACCTGGTGTTCAACGAAGGCTACGCGGCCACCGACGCAGCCGACCTCATGCGCCCCGACCTGTGCATCGAGGCCATCCGTATGGCGCGTCTCGCCGCTGCGCTGATGCCGGACGAGCCAGAGGCGCTGGGGCTTCTGGCGCTGCTTCTTCTGACTGAAGCCCGGCGCGAATCACGCATCGATGCAAATGGCGCGCTGGTACCGCTGGAGGATCAGAACCGCAGTCGCTGGGACCGCGCAGCCATCAGCGAAGGCACCGCAATTCTGGACAGCGCCGTGGCGCTGCGCATGCCGGGTCCGTACCAGATCCAGGCCGCCATCGCGGCGCTGCACGGCGCAGCGGCGACCGCAGACGCCACCGACTGGCCGCAGATCCTGCTTCTCTATCGTCGTCTGCTTGCGCTGCAGCCGAGTCCGGTGATCGAACTCAACGCCGCCGTCGCGCTCGGCATGGCCGAAGGCGCCTCGCGCGGACTCGAATGGATCGAACGCATCAACGCCTCAGGCGCCCTGCCCCACTACCATTTGCTGCACGCCGCGAAAGCCGACCTGCTGCGGCGCCTGGGGCATGTCGAGGCCGCCTGCACGGCGTACGGCATCGCGCTGAAGCTGGTCGGCAACGGCGCGGAGCAGCGCTACCTGATGGCGCGCATGCAAGCCTGCCAGGAAAGCTGAGGCTACTGCACCTGCCCATTCTCCGAGGTCGCTTACTCCTGCCGCAGCGCCTGCGCAGGTGACACCCGCCTGACGCCGCGCGCAGGCCCCCAGCTCGCCGCCAGCGCGGCCAGCAGCATCACCAGCAGCACCAAACCCAGCGTCAGCGGATCGAAAGCCGACACGTTGAACAGCTGCGCCGCGAGCACCTGTCCCACCGCCAGCGCAGCCGCCAAACCCAGCGCCAACCCGGGCAGCACCGTGCGCAGCGCCCCGCCCATCACCTCCCGCGACAGCCGCTCGGGACTGGCGCCCAGCGCCAGCTTGACGCCGAACTCACCGCGCCGGCTGGCGACCCAGAACTGGACCAGTGCGAACAGACCGGTGCCGCACAGAAGCAGGCAGACCAAGGCAAAGCCGATCAGCAGGGAAAGCAGCGGCATGCGCGGCGCCAGGGACAGTCGCACCCAGTCCTGGATGCTGGCCACGCGGTCCACGCGCAGGCCGTGGATGCCTGCCAACTCCTCCAGCCGCGGCCGCATGCCGTGGAGCCCGGCTTCCACCCGCAGCAGCACGAAGCGCGCAGGCATCGAACTATCTGCTGGCGTCCCCAGCTGGCGATACACGCTTCCGGTCTCGACGGTCTCGTTGGGAGCAAAGTGCTGCGCCGTCCGCACCACGCCGACGATGCGCGCCGGCTGGTATACGCCTTGCCCCACCGGCACGCCCACTTCGACGCCCAGGGGATCGCGACCTTCAAGGTGGCGCGAGACGAAGGTTTCGTCCACCACCACGGCGCTGGTCGGAGTATCGCCGGTATC
>CAZGKE010000155.1:0-7900 GCA_964526035.1 uncultured Gammaproteobacteria bacterium
CGGCAGGTTCATCGGCAGCAGCGACTCGCCGATGTGGAAGCGCGGATGCTTCGACTTCTCGAGCTGCACCACTCTCCAGCCCTTGCGCGCCAGCATGGCCGCAGCCGTCGACCCGGCAGGACCGCCGCCGACCACCAGCACATCGGGGTTCGCGTCAGGCGCCGATCCACCGCTGATTCCATCTCCTGCCAACCGTGATTCCCCGCTTTGGAAGTTCGCCTCGCCGCAGCTTTCAGCGGCGCCGACCAATGACGCGCATGATACACTTCGCCGCCGTCACAGCCCGGTGCAAACTGCGCCCGCAGTGACGGATAGCAGTGCCGATACAGGCACTTCCCACGGCTTGTCCTGCCTGATTCGCACTGTCGGCCCCCTCCCGTCCTCTCGCCATGTCCGAACACACGCCTGCCGAACGCGAACTCGCCGAACTGTTGATCGACGCCCTCAGTATTGAAGACACGGCAGTCGAGGCGATCGACCCCGAGGCGCCCCTGTTCGGCGACGGACTTGGCCTCGATTCCATCGACGCGCTGGAGCTGGCGCTGGCAATCTCCAAGCGCTACGGCTTCCAGCTGCGCTCCGATGACGACGAGAACCGGCGGATCTTCGCCAGCCTGCGCGCGCTGTCCGCCCACGTCGAGCAGCATCGAAGTTCCTGATGCGGGCGCTGTCCGCGCTGCTCGCGGTCGCCTATCCGCTGTTGGCGCATGCCGCAGCGCACTGGCAGAGTGCGACGCTGGCCCTGCTCGCCGCTGCCGACCTGGTGGTGTTGATCTGCCTTCCGGCGCTGCTGCGTGGACGACCTCTGGCGTGGCTGCTGCTGGCCGCAGCCGCGCCGGCGCTATGGGCGCTGTCGCGGCTGGACCTCGCCACCCTGCCACTGTTCGCGCCACCGATCCTGCTCAATGCCTTCCTCGCCTGGCTGTTCGGCCACACCCTCGGTCAGGGGCGCATGCCGCTGATCGAGCGCATCGTGCGGGCCATGCGCGTCGAAGGCGGTGCCCTCGATCCTGCCATCTCGCGCTACGCGCGACGACTGACGGCGCTGTGGACAGGGCTGTTCGTGCTGCTTGCGCTGCTCAATCTCGTACTGGCGCTGCTTGCCACTCCGCATGGCTTGCTGGCCAGCTTCGGGGTGACGCCGCCAATAGCCGTGCCGCTGGCGCTGTGGTCGCTATTCGCCAACGTGTTGAACTACGTGATCGTGGCGCTGTTCTTCATCGTAGAGTTCATCTGGCGCAAGCGCGTGTTTCCCGACCTGCCCTATCGCAGCTTTGCAGATTTCCTGAAGCGCATGCTGCGTCTGGGACCCGCGTTCTGGCAGCAGCTGGTGCGCGTCGAGCCACGCCGATGAGTCACGCTCGGCGCAGCCGTTTCCGCATCGACTCCGATCACCCGAGCCTGGCCGGTCACTTTCCGGATCGACCCGTGGTGCCGGGCGTGCTGCTGCTCGCCCGGGTACTGGAGGCGGCTGAAGCCTGGACAGGAGAGGTGGCGGCGTCGCTGCGGCTGCCGCAGGTCAAGTTCATGGCGCCGCTGCTGCCCGGGCAGGCGGCGGTCATCGAGCTGCAGCGCAGCGGCAGCCGGTTGCGATTTACCGTGTGCCGTGGCGAGGAGTTGATCGCCAGCGGCGACATCGAGGTGCCGGCGTGAATTGGAAACAGCGCCCGGAGGGGGGTGGCCGCTTCGCCATCGGACTGATCCTCGGCATCGCCAGGTACGTCGGTCGCGGCGCGGCGCGCCTGCTGCTCTATCCGATCACGCTGTACTTCCTGTTGCGGCGCGGTCCGGAGCGGCGCGCCTCGCGTGCCTACCTGGCCCGCGTGCTGGGACGACCCGCCAGCCTGTTCGAGGTGGCGCGCCATATCCATTGCTTCGCCGCCACCATCCTCGACCGCGTGTTCATGCTGTCGCAGGATCTGTCACGTTTCGACATCGAGGTGCATGGTCTCGACGACGTGCACGCGAAGATGGATCAGGGCCGCGGCGTGCTGCTGCTCGGCTCGCATCACGGCAGCTTCGAGGCGCTGCGGGTACTGTCCCTGGCGCGGCCCGATGCCAGGGTGCGGGTGGTGCTCGACAAGGGCCAGAACCCGGCCATGACGGAACTGTTCGACGCGCTCAATCCCGAAATCGCGCGCGGCGTGATCGATGCCGGGCAAAGCGGCACCGGCATCGTGCTGGAGATTCAGCGGGCCGCCAGCGAGGGCGCCCTGATCGGCCTGTTGGCCGACCGTGCGCGACCGGGTGAAGCGGCCATCGACTGTGATTTCCTCGGTTCACCGGCACCTTTTCCGACCGCACCGATACTGATCGCCTCGGCCCTGCATATTCCGGTAGTGCTGTGCTTCGGTCTGTACCGCGGCGGGCGTCGCTATGATCTGCACTTCGAGACGTTCAGCGAGGGTTTGCGCATCGCCCGCAAGGATCGCCACAGCGCGCTGGCCGAACATGTGCAGCGCTACGCCTCGCGGCTGGAGCACTATGTCCGTCTGGCGCCCTACAACTGGTTCAATTTCTACGACTTCTGGGAGAACGATGCGCGCAGGCGGACTGACGACGATGCTCACGGCGCTGCTGTGGCTGGCACCGGCCGCGGCCGCTGAGGACAGCCTCACGCTGGACGCGCTGCTGGCGCGCCTGGCGCAGCCGGCGCCCGCGAGCACCGCGTTCCTGGAGCGGCGTGAATCGGCGCTGCTGACGGCGCCGCTGCTTCTGCGCGGACAGCTGCACCAACCCGACGCCGAGACCCTCGTGCGCGAGGTCGAATCGCCCTACGTCGAGCGCACCACCATTGCCGACGCGCGCGTGCTGGTGGAGCGCGAGGAGGGCCGCAACCGCCGCTTTGCCTTGCGCAACGCGCCGGAACTGGCGGCGCTGCTCGACAGCTTTCGCGCCCTGCTCGGCGGCGACCGCGCCCTGCTCGAGCGTCACTACCGGGTGCAGCTGGCTGCGCCCGCCGATGGCGCGTGGCGCATCACGCTCACGCCGCGCGAGGCGCGCCGGCAGCGCCGCATCGAACGGATCGAACTGCTCGGTCGCGACGACCGACTGGCCTGCATGGCGGTGCATGCGGGTGACGGCACGATCAGCCGCATGCTGCTGGGCCCGGCAGCCACGGCAACGGTTGATGATGGCATCGACGCGGCGCTTGCCTCGCACTGCGTCCTCGCAGCCACGGACGAATGAACCCGACAGCCCGCGTCCTGCTGGCCCTGCTGTGGGCAGCGCTGCTGCTGGGCCTGGCGGCGCTGGTCGGCAGCCGGCTGCAGATCAGCGGCGACCTGCGTCTGTTCATGCCCGCGCCGCAAAGCGCCGACCAGCGCCTGCTGCTCGGCAGCCTCGGCGAGGGACCCGGAGCGCGGCTGCTGCTGGTCGCGCTGCACGGTGCCGATGCAGAGCGCCTGGCGAAGCTTTCGCAGGCCCTGCGCGAGGCGCTGGGCGAGCGCGCCGAGTTCGTGCGCGCGCTGAACGGCGAGCAGGGTCTCGACGATTTCGACGAGGCGCTGCTGCCCTATCGCTATCTTCTGTCGCCGAGCTTTGACGACACCCTCCTCGATGCCGACTACCTGCACGCCGAGCTTGCCGCACGCCTGCAGGATCTCGGCTCGCCCGCGGCTGATCAGATCGAACCCTGGCTGCCGCGCGACCCGACGCTGGAGCTGTTGCAGCTGGCCGAACTGTGGCAGCCGCAAAGCGAGCCGGAACGCGCCTTCGGCGTCTGGTTCAGCAGCGACCACCGCCACGCGCTGCTGCTGCTGGAAACGGGCGCCGCCGGCTTCGATCCGCAAAGCCAGCAGCATGCGTTGGCGGTGCTGCGCGAGGTGTTCGCCGAAGTCGCCGGAGACTCCGGCGTAAAACTCGAAGTCAGCGGCCCCGGTGCCTTCTCGGTGCTTATGCGCGAGCGCACCCGGAGCGAAGCCACGCGTCTAAGCATCATCGCCAGCGCGCTGCTGCTGACGCTGCTGGCGCTGGCCTACCGCGATCTGCGCCTGCCCTTGCTCGGCGCCCTGCCGCTGGCGACCGCCGCCCTGGCCGGCATGGCCGCGGTGGCGACGCTGTTCGGCAGCGTGCACGGCATCACCCTGGCTTTCGGCTTCACCCTGATCGGCGTGGCGCTGGACTACCCCGTGCACCTGTTCAGTCACCACCGTCCCGGCCGCGCGGCCACGCACACGGTGCGCGAGATCTGGCCGACATTGGCCGCCGGCGCGCTGTCGACCTGCCTCGCCTACCTCAGTTTCCTCGCCTCCGGGGTCGAGGGCCTGACCCAGCTCGCCACCTTCGCCCTCGGCGGCCTGCTGGCCGCCGCGCTGACCACGCGCATCCTGCTGCCGGCGCTGCTGCCGGCAGCGCGCCGCGATCTGGCCGAGGCCACCGTGCCCGCGCGACTGGACGACGTGCTGCAGCGCTGCCGGGTGCCGTATCCGGCGCTCGCGGTGCTGGCAGCGCTGGCGCTGCTCTGGCTTCTGCTGTCCCCGCGCCCGCTGTGGGACGACAACCTCGGCAACCTCACCCCGGTGCCGAAGGAGCTGCTGCAGCGCGACGGCGAACTGCGCGCGGCGCTCGGTGCGACCGACGTGCGCTACCTGCTGGTGCTGGAAGCCGCCGACGGCGAGGCGCTGCTGCAGCGCTGCGAATCACTGGCGCCGGCGCTCGATGCTCTGGTGGCGTCTGCCGCGATCGGCGACGTCGAGCTGCCTTGCACATACCTCCCAAGCCAACGCACGCAGCGAGCGCGTCAGGCGCGTCTGCCCGATGCCCCGTTGTTGGCCGCTCATCTGCAGGCGGCTACTGTCGGACTGCCATTCCGCAGCGGCGCCTTCGCGCCCTTTCTGCGCGATGTCGAATCCGCACGCACGCTTGCGCCGCTGACCTGGTCCGACGTTGAATCCACCGTGCTGGGTCCACGCCTGGCGGCGCTGCTGCCGCAGGACACGCAGCCGCCCGCGGCGTTGATCGGTCTGACCGCGGTCGGTGACCCGCAGGTGCTGCGCGACTTCGCCGCGGCGCATGGCGACGACCTGCATCTGCTCGATCTCAAGTCGGCCTCCGAAGCGCTGGCCGCCGCCTACCGCGAACGCGTGCTGCTTGCGCTGCTGGCGGCGCTGGCCATCATGGCGGTGACGCTGCTGGCCTTCCTGCGCAGTCCGCGGCGGGTGTTGCGGGTGCTGCTGCCGGTGCTGCTGGCAGCGCTGCTGCTGAGCGCCACGCTGCACGCGCTGGGCGTGGCCTTCAACCTGTTCCACGTGGTGGCCCTGATCCTCGCCAGCGGGCTCGGGCTCGATTACGCGCTGTTCTTCGAACGCGCCGGCGCGCAGCCGGGCGAGCGCCGCCGCACCCTGCACGGCATCGGCCTGTGCGCGCTGTCCACTGCTCTGGTGTTCGGCCTGCTGGCCAGTTCCTCCATCCCCGTGCTGCGCGCCATCGGCGCAACCGTCAGCCTCGGCGTGGTCCTCAACTTCCTGCTGGCGGCCCTGATCGCCCGGAGCGATTCCGATCATGCACGGACGTGAGCTGATCCTTTCCCTGATCCCTCACCAGGGCAGCATGTGCCTGCTCGATGAGGTGGTCGACTGGGATGAAGCGCGCATCCACTGCCGCAGCGTTTCGCACCGCAGCGCCGACCATCCGCTGCGCGATGCGCTGGGATTGCGCGCCGTGCACCTGTGCGAATATGGCGCCCAGGCGATGGCCGTGCACGGCGGCCTGCTGGCAAGCGCTGCCGGAGCGCGGGCGCGACCTGGCCTGCTGGTGTCCTTGCGCGCGGTGCGCATTGCGCGCGGCTTCGTGCATGAGCTCGCCGGTCCACTGGACGTGCATGCCGAGAAACTGATCGACACCGCGAGCAGTTGGCAGTACGCGTTTCGCGTCGAACACGAGGGCGCCGTACTGGCTGAGGGCCGTGCCGCCGTCATGGTCGGTCCCGATAACATCTCCTGATCGTCCTTCCCTTCGGATGACCAATTCCGGCCGAGGCCGTGTGAAGTATCCCGGCTTGATCGCTTGGCCCACGATTGCAGATCGGTGACGCGCTCAGAATCTCGCGTGCGAAGCGGACGTCAGAAGTGGTGGAGAGTTTTCACACAGCCTCGGCCGGAAGCGGCCGTTCGGTTCGACGCGAGCGCCATGCGAGAGACAAGACTCCGCGCTCCTTTTGGCACCAAACGGATGCGCTCCTGGATAGCCGATCCGTGCAAGAAGCAAGACACGACCCCCTGCTAACCGCAACGAGCGTGCCCTCGATAGAGGGCGGGCTTGGCTCAAACGTGCAGCTTGCGAGGTACCCGCGGCGTGCCGGCGTCGCATTCGAGCGCTTGCCGGTCCCATTCGGCCAGGTCCGCAGCGGCCTTGTAGGTTGATTGCAGGAAGCGCATCAGGTCGCCCTCGGGATTGGCGCTGGTGCGCACGGCCTCGTAGGGCAGCAGGAACTCGCCAAGCTTCTTGTCGAAGCGGGCCGCCGCCGGCTCGACGGCATGGTCGGCAAACCCGTCGGGCGCAGGGTAGGCGTAGGAATAGAACATCGGCTCGTCCACCCCGCCGCCGCCCGGCCAGAATCCGGCGGAAGACACCTCATGGCTATAGGCCTCCTGCGCAACTTCGTCGGGAAGCGCCGGAACCTTGCCCGGATGAAGGGGCGCCTTGCGGCCCGAAAACCGGGTGACGGCCAGATCGAACGATCCCCAGAACAGATGCACGGGCGAGACCTTGCCGAGAAAACCGGTGCGAAACCGCGTGAACACGCGCTCGATCCGCACCAAGGCATCGTGGAATCGCCGGACCGCCTCCCGGTCGTATGGCCGCAGCGCAGTGTCCTGGGCAAACGGCTTCGCGTTCGGGATCTCGTTGGGAGCGCCATGGATGTCCATACGCCCGCCGAGCCGCGCCACCATGCGGGTCGTGCGTTCCAGGAACTCGCTCACGCTCATCGCCTCCAGCGGGAAGCTCTCGCGCGCATCGCGGGCTTCACCCACGAGCGCGTGCTCGTGGAAGTCGAAGGTCAACGTGATGTCTGCTCCGTCGTCGGGCACGGAACCCGTCGTAAGGCCACGCGGCGTGACATAAGACGTGGCATGCCAGGAGTGGTTCACCCACGGCGTGTGCGCGAACCGGTACTTGCCAACGATCTGGCTCCACAGGTGCAGGGCGGTGCAGGTTTCCGCCCAGGCGTCGTAAGGTAGGGAAGGCCAGTCGTTCCTGCTGCCGGTTTTGCTGTTCATCCGACCGGCTCCATCAATTGGCGCGCGAGTGCCTGCTTCACGCCTTCATCGGACTCCATTCGCGCGCGGTACGCCTTCAACGTCGGATAGGCGTCGATCGACAGCGGTGTCTTCCCGATCCAGCGCGTCAACACATAGAGGAAAGTATCGGCAAGGGAACGTTGCCCCAGGTACCACTCGCCGCCGTTCTCGCGGAGTGTTTCCTCCATCCTCTGGTAGTGGTCGGCGAGTTTTTCGTACGTCTTGAGCTTCACTTCCTTCTGCGCCTCTGCGCTCTCGGCGAACTTCCGCGTATTGAAGTGACCGCCGTAGGTGGCATGCACTTCCGAGGTCATGTAGGCCAGGGCTTCGGCTTCCTGGCGGCCGAGTCGCGTGCCTGGAGTATGGCCTTCGTTTCCGTACGTGGCGCCGAGCCACGACAGGATTGCTGCCGCTTCGGTCAGCACGTCGCCGTCATCGAAACGCACGGCCGGTACCTGGCCCTTGGGGTTGATGGCGAGGTATTCCGCCTTCTTCTGATCGCCGTAGGCGATGTTTTGGACATCGACTGGAGCGTCGAGCCAAGCCACGGCGATGTTCGGCGAAAGCGAGCACGTTTCGGGCATCGTATAGAGTGTCGGCATGGGAGTTCTCCTCAAGTGTTCCGGTGGACTCGCTGGGCGAGTGCGCCGCCAGGGATG
>CAZGKE010000156.1:0-7882 GCA_964526035.1 uncultured Gammaproteobacteria bacterium
GCGCGCCCTGGCGCCGCTGATCGATCCCAACCTGCACAGCTGCGGCGGCGTGCGCCCGCACGGCGCCGAGAAGCTCAAGCACCCTGACGCCGGGTACTACATCGTCGGCATGAAGAGCGGCGGGCGCGCGCCCATCTTCCTGCTGGCGACCGGCTACGAGCAGGTGCGCTCGGTGGTCGCCGCGATCGCCGGCGACTGGACGGCGGCGCGACGGGTGGAGCTTCAGCTGCCCGAGACCGGGGTATGCATTGTTTTGCAACGGCCGGCCGATCAGGGCGCCTGCTGCGGGGGACCACCGCGTGTGGACGGCACCGCGTGTTGCCTGAAGGACGAGCAGGTTCGCCAGACCGGCGGCCGGGGGCTGAAGCTGCGCGTAGCGTGCGACCGGAGGCCGAGCGTGCCTGCTGCGCGTGAGAGGCTTGAGGTGAACCGGCGAAGCGCGGGGAGAGCGACTTACCCAGGCCACATCCTTGACTCCAGGTAGACGCTCTGTTCCGCGTCAACCCTCGGTCTTGATCCCGCGCGCAGGTCGGGACTGAGGCCCCTCCTGCAGAAGCCGTGCCCTGCAGGAGCGCACCCGTGCGCGACCGTTCCTTCGCCTCGGTGCGGCGACCCGGTCGCCCACGGGTGGGCTCCTACAGAGACGTGGGCGTGTTCTTCCCTGTTCCCTCTCCCCCTGCCCCGTTCCCCTTGGTGCGCTGGGGTGAACAACCGCCAGGCATCAGCAGCGCATCGCTGCGCCGCGCGCTCAATGCACGCGGCGACCGCCGCGACGTTTCGGCGCGGGCTCGGGGTCGGTGGCGGGTGTTTCGCCGGAGAGCCTGCGCAGGAGATGGGCGTCGTCTTCCGGCGGGAAGTCGCGCCAGTATTGGCGAAGGTCAAGGACCGCGCCGGGCAGCGCGCGCAGGCAGTGCTCGACCTCGGCGCGATCGAGCGGCGGCTGGCCGGGATCGCGGAAATCTTCCCAAAGGCCCTCGTCCATCGACAGCGCGATGATCGGGTTGAGGATGTCCATCAGGCGCGGGTCGGTGGCCAGACGCATGCCCCAGATGCCGGCGCGCAGATCGACACCGGCCACGAATCCTGCGCACCAGCCGCCGGGGCCGCCGGGCTGGTCGGTATCGCCTTCGGCGATCATCGGCTGGTAGCGGAAGCGTTCGATGGAACGCTGCGTTTCGCGCTGAAGGCGCAGCACGAGGCGCACCAGATCGGCGGGCGGTGGCCCGACCTGTGGGGCTTCGGGATCGTTGCCGAGCACGCGCATCAACCACTCTTCCGGCCGTGGCGAGGGATCCGGTCCGACCAGGCAGGCGGTGAGCAGTCCCTGTGCGCCATCGAGCCCGAGATTGCCGTGCCGGTCACCGAGCCGAGCCGCCAGTTCCTCAAGCTCGGTCGGCAGCAGGGGAAGATCCAGCTCCTTCATGGCGCAATCTCCACGACGACCGGGGTGTGGTCGGAAGGCCGTTCCCAGGTGCGCGGCTCGCGGTCAATCGAAGCGCCGATGGTCGCCGCTTTCAAAGCCTCCGAGACCATCACCATGTCGATGCGCAGTCCCAGATTGCGACGGAAACCGGCCTGTCGGTAGTCCCACCAGGAGTAGTGACCGCCTTCCTCGTGAAACAGGCGGAAGCTGTCCAGAAGACCGAGGTCGAGGAGTCGCTGCAGGGCCTCTCGCTCCGGCGTGGAGCAAAGAATCTGCTCATGCCATTGCACCGGATCGTGCACATCGCGATCGTCGGGTGCGATGTTGAAATCACCCAGCACGACCAGCTTCGGGTAGCGGCGGATTTCCTCCTGCAGCCAATCGCGAAGGGCGTCGAGCCAGCGCAGCTTGTAGACGAACTTTTCGCTGCCCACGGCCTGGCCGTTGACCACATAGAGGTTGATGATGCGCAGGTCGCCGTAGGTGGCGGCCAGCACGCGGCGCTGCGGGTCTTCAATGCCCGGCAGACTGCGTTCGATATCCACACCTTCGCTGCGCGACAGCAGGGCCACGCCGTTGTAGGTCTTCTGACCATTGGACAGCGCGATGTAGCCGGCTTCGGCCAGCGCCTCGAACGGAAAACGCGCGTCGTCGAGCTTGGTTTCCTGGAGAGCGACGATGTCGGGCGCGGCCTGCTCGCACCAGGTCAGCAGATGCGGCAGCCTCACGTTGAGCGAGTTGACGTTCCAGGAAGCGATCTTCACCGCGTTACACCTGCATTCGCGGCGCAACCGACCATCGAGATACCGGGTCCGCCGGATCCATCGCGACGGTCCGTCGGACCAAGCCGGTCATGGTGTGCGGTAGGCGGGGCAATTCGGAGGCCGGGGTCGATGATGGAGGGCTGTCTCAGCCAGGCAGGTGATAGCCGTTGCCGCCGTGTGACTTGGCTTCGTAGAGCGCGGTGTCGGCTTCGGTGTACCAGTACGACCAGTCGCGATCGGCGTCGCACAGGTGTCCGCCCACGCTGATCTGCACGCGCAGCTCGTGCTGCGGCTCGGGGAAGCGCAAGGAGCGCACGGCGGCGACGATTTCGCGTGCGCGCGTCAGCGCCTCGTCAATGCTGTCGACCTGCGTCAACAGTGCAAACTCATCGCCTCCCAGGCGGCACGGCAGGTCGCAGGGCTGTGCCGTGTTCTGGACTTCACGTGCGACCGCGCGCAGAACGTCATCGCCCACCAAGTGCCCGCGCAGATCGTTGATCTGTTTGAACTGGTCGAGATCGATCAGCAGCAGGCACAGCTGCGTGCCGGGCACCAGATTCTGGCCGAGGGTGTCGAGGAACGCATAGAGGCCGCGGCGGTTGCACAGACCGGTGAGCTCGTCGGTGTGGATCAGGCGCGTTGCGGTGTCGAGCTGCGTGCGGGTATTGCGCAGCGAGTGCAGGGTCTTCAGCAGATCCTCGTTGCGGCGCTTGAGACTGGCCACCAGCTGCTGTTCGCTGGCCACCAGGTAGGCAAACGAGCGCCGCATGAAGTGCGCGACCATCTCCGGCTCGCGCTTGAGCAGCGCCTCGAAGGCTGCGTGCTCGATGACGTGCACCACCGACTGCCGTTCGGCCGCCGCGCTGGCGACGCGACTGTGGTTGCCGATGAACAGTGCCAGTTCGCCAATGAATTCGCGTTCGCTGATCAGCTTGTCGGGCAGTCCGTCGCCGAAGCTCAGACGAACGCAGCCGGTCTCGATCACGAACATGCTGCGGCCGAGTTCGCCGCGGCGGAAGATCAGCTCGCCGGGCGCCAGCTCACGGCGCTTGCCGGTGGCGATGAAAAGTGCCATTTCCTGATCGGAAAGCTGCCTTGGCAGCAACGGCGTGCGCACCGAATTCCCCGAAGGGATCAGCGTACCCTCATCTTCGGGCACGACGTCGCTTGTAGCTGTAGACATCTGAATTCCCCCCGGGACTGCTCCAGCCGTCGAGTGTACCCGATGGTGCCTCGCGGAGGATCGTCGCCCCGTCGGAGAAATGCTGCCGGCCGGCCCATGCGGCGACGCAATCCGCCCCATACGGGGGCGGATGTTCGCGGTGCGCCGACCTCAGGCGACGGCGCTGGCCGCGGCCTCTTCCTCGAACTGCTCTTCCTCGGTCGATCCGTGCAGGGCCGACAGCGAACTGACCCCGCCGGCGATCACCTGGTTGACCTGGTCGAAGTAGCCGGTGCCCACTTCGCGCTGGTGCTTGGCACCGGTGTAGCCATCCTTCTCGGCGGCGAATTCGGCTTCCTGCAATTCAACGTAGGCGGCCATCTGGCGCTCCTTGTAGCCGCGGGCCAGCTGGAACATCGAGTAGTTGAGCGCGTGGAAACCGGCCAGGGTGATGAACTGGAAGCGATAGCCCATGGCGGCGAGTTCCTTCTGGAACGCGGCGATGGTGGTCTGGTCGAGGTTCTTCTTCCAGTTGAAGCTCGGCGAACAGTTGTAGGCAAGCATCTTGCCTGGAAACTTCGCATGGATGGCGTTGGCGAACTGCCGCGCCTGGTGCAGGTCGGGCGTCGAGGTCTCGCACCAGATGAGGTCGGCGTGCGGCGCATAGGCGAGGCCGCGGGCAATCGCCTGATCGATACCCTGGCGGGTTTCGAAGAAGCCTTCGACGGTGCGCTCGCCGGTGCAGAAGGGGCGGTCGGCCGGGTCGATGTCGGAGGTGAGCAGGGCGGCGCCCATGGCGTCGGTGCGCGCCACGATCAGGGTGGGCACGCCGGCGACGTCGGCGGCAAGGCGCGCGGCCACCAGCTTCTGCACCGCTTCCTGGGTGGACACCAGCACCTTTCCGCCCATGTGGCCGCACTTCTTGGCGCTGGCCAGCTGGTCCTCGAAATGCACGCCGGCGGCGCCGGCCTCGATCATGTGCTTCATCAGCTCGTAGGCGTTCAGCACCCCACCGAAGCCGGCTTCGGCGTCGGCCACGATCGGCACCAGCCAGTCGATGTCGTCCTTGCCTTCGGCATGATGGATCTGATCGGCGCGCAGCAGGGTGTTGTTGATCTTGCGCACCACCTGCGGCACCGAATCGACCGGGTACAGCGACTGGTCGGGATACATGGCGCCGGCGCTGTTGGCGTCTGCAGCCACTTGCCAGCCTGAGAGATAGATCGCCTGCAGGCCGGCCTTGACCTGCTGCATCGCCTGATTGCCGGTGAGCGCGCCCAGCGCGTTGACGAAGGGCTGCTCGTTGAGCGAGCGCCACAGCCGTTCCGCGCCGCGCCGCGCCAGCGAGTGCTCGACGTGAACCGTGCCGCGAAGCTTGACCACGTCTTCGGCCGAATAGGGGCGGTCAACGCTTTTCCAGCGCGGGTTGTTGGTCCAGTCGATGCGGATCTGGTCGGCGGTCAGGCTTTGCGTCTTCATGTGCGGTCTCCGGTGTTTCTGGTTTGGTGCGGCGAGTGGTGCCATGCAGGAGCGGCGAGAGCCGCGATCAAAGGTTCTTGCGGAGCGGTGAATCGCGGCTTTCGCCACTCCTACCAAGAGCACGCGCCTATTCGAGCTTTTCGTAGGCCGGCAAGGTCAGGAAATCGGCAAGATCAGGTGCATGGGTGAGATCGCGGAACAGCGCGGCCGCCGCATCCAGATGCGGTTTTCCGGGCAGGTCCTGGCCGCGCAGGTCGGCAAGCGTCCAGTCGAGGGCTTCGTCGAAGAACGCCAGGGTGATCCGGGTGCCATCTTCGAGCACCGAGTGGCCGAGATGCGTCCACTGCCACAGCTGGCTGCGCGCGATCTCGGCGGTGGCGGCATCCTCCATCAGGTGGTGGATCGGTACGCAGCCCTGGCCGTCCAGCCAGGCCGCCGTGTAGCGCAGCCCGACTTCGATGTTGTTGAGGAACCCGCCGCGGGTGATGGTGCCTTCGCAGGGACGGATCAGGTCTTCGCGGCTCACCGTGACGTCCTCGCGCAGGACGTGACGCTGGTTCGGCTTGGGCATTTCCACATCGAAGATCTGCATCGCCAGCGGAATCAGGCCGGGGTGTGCGACCCAGGTCCCGTCGTGGCCGGCGCGCGCCTCGCGCAGTTTGTCTGCGCTGACGCGCTCCAGCGCCCTGGCGTTGGCCTCGGCGTCACCGCTGATCGGAATCTGCGCCGCCATCCCGCCCATGGCGTGGGCGCCGCGGCGATGGCAGGTCTGGATCAGAAGCTCGGAATAGGCCTTGAGGAAGGGCACGGCCATGGTGATCTGGCCGCGCTCCGGCAGCACGCGGTTGGCGTGGCGGCGAAAGGTCTTGATGTAGCTGAAGATGTAGTCCCAGCGCCCGCAGTTGAGGCCGGCGATGCGGCCGCGCAGGGCGTGCAGGATCTCGTCCATCTCGAACACTGCCGGCAGCGTTTCGATCAAAACGGTGACCTTGAAGCTGTTGACCGGCAGGCCGAGACGCACCTCGGTGGCGGCCAGCACCTCGTCCCACAGCTGCGCTTCCTCACGGCACTCGAGTTTGGGCAGGTAGAAGTACGGCCCGGCGTTGCGCGCTGACAGCGTCCTCGCGTTGTGGAAAGCGAACAGCGCGAAATCGAACAGCGAGGCGCTTAGCGGCTTGCCGTCGCGCAGCACGTGCTTCTCGGGCAGGTGCCAGCCGCGCGGTCGCACGATCAGGGTGGCGGCCCTTTCGTTCAGCGCGTAGTGCTTGCCTTCGGGCGAGGTGAACGTGATGGTGCCGGCAACCGCGTCACGAAGATTGACCTGGCCCTGCACCATGGCATCCCAGGTCGGCGCCGAAGAATCCTCGAAGTCGGCCATGAACACCTTGGCGCCGGAGTTCATCGCGTTGATGATCATCTTGCGCTCGACCGGGCCGGTGATCTCGACGCGACGGTCCTGCAGTCGTTCGGGAATGGCGGCGACCTGCCAGTCGCCATCGCGGATGTCGCGGGTGTCGCTGCGGAAATCGGGCAGCTCGCCGGCGTCGAAGCGCGCCTGGCGCTCGATGCGGTTGGCGAGGATGCGCATGCGCGCCGGGCGAAACAGGCGGTCGAGCTCTTCCACCAGGGCCAGTGCCGGCGCCGACAGGATCTCGCTGTAGCCGGGTCGCATGGCGCCCTGGATGTCGAGTCCGGTGAAAGTCTTCAGATCGCCTTCTGCCATGACCATGTGCCTTTTCAGCGCTGTGCTTCTGGGCCACCGACGCTACGCTTGCATGACAGGTTTTGACAACATAAATGTTTCAATGCAGCATATTGGTTATGTCAATAGATGCGGTGCAACAAGGACTTGGTCGTGTATTGAGGTTCGGTCACAGGCTTCTGCAGGTCCGGGGGAATCCCGTCATAGACGCGTATCGGCGGAACCTACTCGTGGGCGACAAGGGCGCGGCTGCGATGGAACGGGACGGTCGTGCAAGAGTGCGCTCCTACAGGGCACGGCTTGTGTAGGAGCCCACCCGTGGGCGACCAGGCCTCGGCTCTCGCCACCTAACCACCTAATCACCTAACCCCTAACCACCAGCCGCGAAGCCGAAACCCCCAGACGTCCTGCAACCCCACCCCGAGCACCCACCCCATGGCCGACGCCCCCCGCATCTACTACAAAGGCAGCCGCCTCAAGCAGCTGCGCGCCTTCTGTTCGATCGTGCGGCTGGGCAGCATCTCGCGTGCGGCAGATGCGCTGTTCCTGAGCCAGCCCTCGATCAGCCTGCAGCTCGGCGCCCTCGAGCGCGAGCTGGAAGTGCGCCTGCTGGAACGCGGGGGACGGCGCGTGCAGCTTACCGAGGAGGGACAGATCCTCTATGACCTGGCACGCCCGCTGGTCGAGGGCATGGACCAGATCGACGGCGAGTTCCACGCCCGGCTCAAGGGCCTCGATACCAGCGCGCTCAACATCGCTGCCGGAACCTCCACGATCCAGTACCTGCTGCCGCCGCTGGTACAGCGCTTCCGCGAGGCGCGCCCGGAAGTACAGCTGAAGCTGCACAACGTGACCGGTCGCGATGGTCTGGCACTGCTGCGCGAAGGCGACGCCGACCTCGCCGTCGGCTCGATGCTGGAGGTTCCGCACGATCTGGACTACGCCCCGGTCTACCATTTCGACCCGGTGCTGATCATGCCGCGCGACCACCCGCTGGCCGAGCGCGACAGCATCCGCCTCGAAGACCTGTCGCCCTACGGCCTGATCCTGCCGCCGGCGCGGCTCACCACCTATCGACTGGTGGAAGCCGTATTCAAGCAGCGCCAGGTGCCCTACAAGGTGGCGCTGGAGGTCGGCGGCTGGGAGCTGATCAAGCAGTACGTGGCCATGGGACTGGGTATTTCCATCGTCACCAGCATCTGCCTCACCGGCAGCGAGGACCTCGCCACCTACAACCTGCGCCAGTACTTCCCGCAGCGCAGCTACGGCGTGGTCATTCGCAAAGGCAAGTTCCTCTCCGAATCCGCCCGCGCCTTCGTCGATCTGGTCAAGCCGGGGCTGTTCGAGCGCGG
>CAZGKE010000157.1:0-7666 GCA_964526035.1 uncultured Gammaproteobacteria bacterium
CATCGGATTGTTGGGATGTGTGGTCCAGTCCTGGAACCTGCCGTCGTCGACGCGCTGCATGCTGATGCAGTCCTCCACAGGGCACACATGCATGCACAGATTGCAGCCGACGCATTCGGCATCGACCACCTCGAAATGGCGCGCACCATCCTTTTCATTGAGGATGGCCTGGTGCGCGGCGTCCTCGCAGGCAATGTGGCAAAGGCCGCACTTGATGCACTTGTCCTGGTCGATGCGCGCCTTGATGTCGTACTTCAGGTTGAGGAACTGCCAGTCGGTGACATTGGGCACGGCCAGTCCGACCAGGTCATCCAGCGTCGCGTAGCCCTTCTCATCCATCCAGTTGGACAGGCCGGAGATCATGTCGTCCACGATCCGGAAACCGTAGTGCATGGCGGCCGTGCACACCTGCACGGTGCCGGCGCCGAGCACCATGAACTCGGCAGCGTCGCGCCAGCTTCCGATGCCGCCGATGCCGGAGATCGGCCGGCGATGGGTTTCGGCGTCGCGCGCGATCTCTGCCACCATGTTCAGCGCGATGGGCTTCACTGCCGGACCGCAGTAGCCGCCATGAGTGCCCTTGCCGTCGACGGTGGGCAGCGGCGCCATCAGGTCGAGGTCGACCCCGACGATGGAGTTGATGGTGTTGATCAGCGACACCGCATCGGTGCCACCGCGGAACGCGGCGCGCGCTGCGTGGCGCACGTCGGTGATGTTGGGGGTGAGCTTGACGATGCACGGCAGGTTCGAGTGCTGCTTGACCCAGCGCGCCACCATCTCGATGTATTCGGGCACCTGCCCCACCGCCGAGCCCATGCCGCGCTCGGACATGCCGTGCGGGCATCCGAAGTTGAGCTCCACCGCATCGGCGCCGGTGTCCTCTACCATCGTCAATATGTTTTTCCACGACTCTTCGTCGCATGGGACCATCAGCGACACCACCATCGCCCGGTCCGGCCAGTCACGCTTGACCTGGCGGATTTCGGCCAGGTTGACGTCCAATGGACGATCGGTGATCAGCTCGATGTTGTTGAGGCCTGCAATCCGCTGGCCCTTGAGCGACACCGCACCGTACCGCGAGCTGACGTTGACGATGGGCGGATCCAGCCCCAGCGTCTTCCACACCACGCCGCCCCAGCCGGCTTCGAAAGCGCGGTTGACGTTGTAAGCCTTGTCGGTGGGCGGCGCCGAGGCCAGCCAGAACGGGTTGGGCGATTGAATGCCGACGAAGTTGCAGCGCAGATCAGCCATGTCGGTCTCCCAGCGAGCGATGGATCGATGCTGCGGCGCGCTTGCCGTCCTCAACCGCCTGCACGGTCAGATCATTGTGATCGGCGACGCAGTCGCCGCCCGCCCAAACGCCGGGCAACGAGGTGCGGTACTGGTCGTCGACCGCAATACGCCCGCTGCGAAGCGCCATGGGCGGACCGCCGTTCTCGTGGAGATCATCCTCGTCGAGAACCTGGCCGATGGCCTTGAGCACGGTATCGGCGAGCAGCGTGAAGCGGTCACCGCTTCCGCTCAGTCGGCCGTCGTCGTCGAGCCGCGTGTATTCGAACTCGATGCCGGAGAGCTGGCCCGCCTGGCTGAGAATCCGCTTCGGCTGCGCCCAGTGCATCACGCTGACGCCCTCGCTCTTGGCGAATTCCTGTTCGGCTACGGTCGCGCTCATCGATTCCGGCCCACGCCGATAGACCAGGGTGACGCGGTCGGCCCCCAGGCGTCGACTCTGTACGGCGGCGTCGATGGCGGTATTGCCACCGCCGATCACGACCACGCGACGCCCGACGGCAAGACGCGAGAGGTCGTCGCACTGTCGCAGTTCGGCGATGAAGTCGACCGCATTGCGGACACCGTCGAGTTCCTCGCCAGCCGCGCCAAGCGCGTTGACGGCACCGAGACCGATACCCAGAAATACGGCGTCATAATCCTGACAGAGCTGCGCAAGCTGCACGTCGATCCCGAGCGTCTGTTCGCAGCGCAGTTCGATTCCGCCGATGGAAAGCAGCCAGTCGATCTCGCGCTGGACGAAGTCAGGCACCTTGTAGGCGGCAATGCCGTACTCGTTGAGACCACCCGGCCTGGGCCGGCCATCGAACACGGTGATTCTGTGCCCTTCGACCGCCAGAGCATGAGCGCAGGCCAGGCCGGCAGGCCCGGCCCCGACCACCGCCACGCTGTGCCCGGTCTGCGGCTTGCGCGAAAACAGTTCGGCGCCGTCGCGAAACACCCAGTCGGTGGCGTAGCGCTGCAGCGCACCGATGCGTATCGCGGTATCGCCCTCGACGTTGCGCACGCAGTCGCCTTCGCAGAGGATTTCGGTGGGGCAGACGCGCGCGCAGCTGCCGCCGAAGATGTTCGCTTCGAGGATGGTCCGGGCGGCACCGCGTTGATCCTCCGTGGCAATGCGGCGGATGAAGTGCGGGATCTCGATGCCGGTGGGACAGGCCTTGATGCAGGGCGCGTCGTAGCAGTAGAGGCAGCGATGGGCCTCGACCAGCGCAGCCTGGCGGTTCAGCGGCGGCTCGACGTCGGCGAAATTCCTTGCCAGCTGTTCCGCTGACAGGCGCCCCGCTGCGACGTCGCCAACGGCTTTGCGTTTCATGCCCATACGCTCTCCCCGATCATGCATTGTGCAGGAGCCCACCCGTGGGCGACCCGCCGACGCTTCGTACCCGACCCCCGGTCGCCCACGGGTGGGCTACTGCAGGCGAACGCGAAATCCCCCTCATCCCCCGGTCGGCATCACGAACTGCGCACCGGCGCGGATGCTGGTGGGCCAGCGCGCGGTGACCGCTTTCTGCCGCGTGTAGAACCGTACCCCATCTGGGCCGTACACGTGAAGGTCGCCAAACAGCGAGGACTTCCAGCCGCCGAAGCTGTGGAAAGCGGCCGGTACCGGAATCGGCACATTGACGCCGACCATGCCGACCTGCACCCGCGCAACATAGTCCCGCGCGGCGTCGCCGTCGCGGGTGAAGATGGCGGTGCCGTTGCCGAACTCGTGATCGTTCACCAGCGCCAGCGCCTCGTCGTAGCTGGCGGCACGCAGGATGCAGAGCACCGGCCCGAAGATCTCCTCGCGATAGATGCGCATTTCGGGACGCACCCGATCAAACAGGCAGCCGCCCATGAAGAAGCCGTCACCGGCATCGGCAATGCTTCGTTCCCGGCCATCGACCACCAGTTCGGCGCCTTCGGAGACACCGAGCTCGACATAGCCGAGCACCCGCTGGCGATGCTCGGCGGTGACCAGCGGACCCATGTCCATGCCCGGCGCATCGCCCGGGCCAATCTTCAGCGCGTGCACTCGGGGCGCGAGCCGCTGCACCAGGGCATCGGCGGTGTCGTCGCCCACCGCGACCGCGACCGAGATCGCCATGCAGCGCTCGCCCGCCGAACCGTAGCCGGCACCCATCAGCGCATCGGCCGCCTGGTCGAGGTCGGCGTCGGGCATCACCACCATGTGGTTCTTGGCGCCGCCCAGCGCCTGCACGCGCTTGCCGTGACGGGCGCCGGTCTCGTAGATGTGCTTCGCGATCGGGGTCGAACCGACGAAGCTGATCGCGGCCACGTCGGGGTGGGTGAGCAGCGCATCGACCGCCACCTTGTCGCCGTGCACCACATTGAACACGCCCTTCGGCAGCCCCGCTTCCTCCAGCCATTGCGCCAGCAGCAGCGAGCTTGACGGATCGCGCTCGGACGGCTTGAGCACGAAGCAGTTGCCGCAGGCGATGGCGATCGGGAACATCCACATCGGCACCATCGCCGGGAAGTTGAACGGGGTGATCCCGGCCACCACGCCGAGCGGCTGGCGCAGCGACCAGGCGTCGATCTGGCTGCCGACGTTCTCGGTGGTCTCGCCCTTCATCAGATGCGGAATGCCGCAGGCGAACTCGACTACCTCCAGGCCGCGCGCCACTTCGCCGAGCGCGTCGGAGTGGGTCTTGCCGTGCTCGGCGGTGATCTGGCTGGCCAGCAGATCGGCCCGGGTTTCGATGATCTCGCGCAGCTTGAACATGACCCGCGCGCGTCGCGCCGGCGGCGTCTTCGCCCATTCGGCGAAGGCGGCACGGGCCGCAGCAACGGCGCGCCCGACCGTGTCGGCATCGGCCAGCGGCAGGATGCCGGTCTGCGCTCCGCTGGCCGGATTGAACACCGGGCTGCTGCGCGCCATGTCGCCGTCGATGCGGGCGCCGTCGATGTAGTGCGGAATCGGCTGCGGTATGGCGTTGGCATGCAGGCGGCTGACGGGAACACTCATGGTCTGGACCTCGGGTAGCTCGGATTTCTCACACCGGTCGCGGATGATCGCGCCGGGATCGTGGTGATTGGCGCCGGTCCGGAAGGCGGCGCATAGCCGTAGCTATGGGCCAACTGAGGACCAAGCCAAGCGCCGCGAGACCGGTGCGAGGGCCGCGAAGCGCGAAGATGCAGCGGCGCAGTATGTGCGCAGCGGCAGGTCGCGGAAATCGAGACGTTGTGGTGCTTGCCTGGCATCTTCGTGCGCCGGTGTGAGAAATGCGGGCTTAGGCCACTGCGCGGATGGATTCGCGCAGGCCTTCGAACAGCTGGTGGATTTCCGATTCGGTGCTGATCACCGGCGGCGCCAGGGCAATGGTGTCGCCGGTGAAGCGCACCAGCAGCCCCCGCTTGAGCGCGTCCTCGAACAGGCGGATGGCGCGCAGACCCGGTTTGCCTTCCATCGGCACCATTTCGAACGCCGCCGCCGCGGCAAAATTGCGGGTGTCGATGATGTTGGGCTCGCCCCTCAGCGACTGCACACCTTCCTCCATCAGCGTGCCGAGTTCTGCGAACCGCTGCGGAATTCCATCGGAGTGCAGAATGTCGAGCGTGGCATGCGCCGCCGCCACCGCCAGCGCGTGTCCGGAGTAGGTGTAGCCGTGGAACAATTCGACCGCGTAATCCGGACCCTGCATGAAGGCGTCGTAGATGCCCTGGCGCGCGATCACCCCGCCCATCGGCACGGTACCGTTGTTGACCCCCTTGGCGAAGGTGATCAGGTCAGGTGTGACATCGAAGGCCTGCGCGCCGAACCAGTCGCCCATGCGACCGAAGCCGCAGATCACCTCGTCAAAGATCAGCAGGATGCCGTGCCTGTCGCAGATCTCGCGCAGGCGCTGCAGGTAACCGACCGGCGGAACGATGACGCCGACCGAGCCCTGCATCGGCTCGACGATGACGGCAGCGATGGTGGAGGCATCGTGCAGCGTGACCAGACGCTCCAGCTCGTCGGCCAGATGCGCTCCCCAGGTCGGCTGTCCGCGCGAAAAGGCCATTTCGGCAAGATTGTGCGTATGCGGCAGATGATCGACGCCGGGGATCATGGCCGGCGCGAACATCTTGCGATTGGCCACCATGCCGCCGACCGAAATGCCGCCGAGCCCGACCCCGTGGTAGCCGCGTTCGCGGCCGATGAAGCGCGTGCGTGAAGCCTCACCGCGCAGCCGGTGATAGCCCAGCGCGATCTTCAGTGAGGTGTCGACCGCCTCGGAACCGGAGTTGGTGAAGAACACGCGGTTGAGATCGCCGGGCGCGATGTCGGCGATGCGCTCTGCCAGACGGAAGGTCTCCGGGCTGGCCACCTGGAACGCGGGGATGTAGTCGGCGCGGTCGAGCTGCGCCTTCACCGCCCCGGTGATGCGCGGATCGCCATGGCCGAGCCCGCAGCACCACAGACCGGAGAGTCCATCGAACAGCTGCTGGCCCTCGCAGGTGGTGTACCAGGCGCCGCGCGCGCCGACCAGCAGGCGATCGAGCGGACGGGTGCGCTTGAAATAGCGGTTGTGGGTGAACGGCATCCAGTAGGGGTCGAGGTCGAGATCCTCGTGCTGGACGGCGGCAGCGGGTCTGGTCATGGGTTCCGGGCAGGTCCGTGCTTGGTGGCGAATCCCTACATTACTCCGCGCGACTGCAATCTGGAATCGCCGGGGTGGGTTGGCCGGTGGTGCACGCCTGCGCCGGTTCGTGCCATTCTCTGGCGACCTTCAAACAGCCCGAGCGACCGCGCCGGACGCGGCCCTGCAGGAGAGACGCGATGCCGAGAATCGTGAAATGCGGATTGATCCAGACTTCCATGGCCTGCGCCGCCGACGAGTCGATTCCGGTCATCCGCGAGGCCAACATCAACAAGACCCTTGTGCTGATCGAGCAGGCCGCCGCCGAAGGCGTGCAGATCCTGTGCATGCAGGAGATCTTCACCGGCCCCTACTTCTGCGCCGAGCAGAGCCCGCGATGGTACGAGTCCACCGAGAAAATACCCGACGGTCCGACCGTCAAGCTCATGCAGGAACTGGCCCGTCGCCACCGAATGGTCATCGTCGTACCGATCTACGAGGAAGACGTCGCCGGGATCTACTACAACACCGCCGCGGTGGTCGACGCCGACGGCAGCTATCTCGGCAAGTACCGCAAGCACCACATTCCGCACTGCCTGCCGGGGTTCTTCGAGAAGTTCTATTTCCGCCCGGGCAACCTCGGCTATCCGGTGTTCGACACCGCCTACGCCAAGGTCGGCGTCTACATCTGCTACGACCGACACTTTCCCGAAGGCGCGCGCGCGCTGGGGCTCAACGGGGCCGAGATCGTGTTCAATCCTTCGGCCACCGTGGCCGGCCTTTCCGAGTACCTGTGGAAGCTCGAGCAGCCGGCGCACGCCGTCGCCAACGCCTATTTCGTCGGCGCCATCAACCGGGTCGGGACCGAGGCGCCGTGGAACATCGGCGAATTCTACGGCCAGAGCTACTTCTGCGACCCGCGCGGGCAGTTCCTTGCCACTGCGTCTCGCGACCGCGACGAACTGGTGACCGCCGAACTCGACCTCGACCAGATCCGCGAAGTGCGCAATATCTGGCAGTTCTATCGCGATCGCCGTCCGGACAGTTACCAGTCGCTGGTGCAACTTTGAGGGCCGCCCGCATCGCGACCCGATTGTCCTTGAAGTGTCCAACATGACCGAGTACGACGATTCGCTGCGCCTGAACATCAAGGACTGGCTGATGTCCGAAGGCTGGGCCGTCAGCGAGCGTGAGCATGCGGAGGCGCACTGGGTGCTGGTGGCCGAGGACAGCAGCAAGCGCCGCGTGGTGTTGGCACAGGCGCGGTCTCCGGCCGAGCAGATCCGCATCCAGGCCACCGTGGAGTTTTCCGACCAACACCGCCAGCAGTTCGCCGGCCTGCCGGCTGCGCAACGCGATGCGGTTCTCTGGGACGTGCGCATGCGTCTGCTGTCGATGCACGTGGAGTTCAGCGGACTCGGCGCGCCGCTCGAGCGGGTCCACATCAACCAGCGCATCTATCTTGATGGGCTGAGCCGCGACGGGCTGATGCAACGGGTATCGCAGGTGAAGGATGCGATGATCTGCGTCATCTGGTCGACCCTGCGCCTGCTCGGCAACGAACCTCCGCCAACCGGCCGCGGCGACTTCCTTGTGCACTGATCGGGGCCAAGCGAAACCGGCAAACCCGGCCCCGAGTCGCCCCCGACGTTCGCCTTAGGTGGGATGGCAAGGCGTGGCGTAATGTGCTAAATGGTCACATTGCCGTCACAGTCCAACGAGACCTATCGATGAGCGCAGATGCCGTATTCATTAAGACCCCGGCTGGTCAGATGGAACTGGATCAGCGCCGCCGCAATCTCGGCATG
>CAZGKE010000158.1:0-7650 GCA_964526035.1 uncultured Gammaproteobacteria bacterium
CCACCACATGTTCACCGTCGGCATGCCGCTCGGCGGCGAGCTGTTCTTCATGTACGCCACCATGCTGATCGCGATACCCACGGGCGTGAAGGTGTTCAACTGGGTGACCACCATGTGGCGCGGCTCGATGACCTTCGAGACGCCCATGCTGTTCGCGCTCGGCTTCGTCATCATGTTCACCATCGGCGGCTTCTCGGGGCTGATGCTGGCCATCGCGCCCGCCGACTTCCAGTACCACGACACCTATTTCGTGGTGGCGCACTTCCACTACGTGCTGGTGACCGGCGCCATCTTCGCCATCATGGGCGCCGTCTACTACTGGCTGCCGAAGTGGACCGGGCACATGTACAACGAGACGCTCGGCAAGTGGCATTTCTGGCTCAGCACCATATTCGTCAACCTGCTGTTCTTCCCGCAGCATTTCCTCGGACTGGCCGGCATGCCGCGCCGTATCCCGGATTACAACGTGGCGTTCGCCGACTTCAACCTGTGGTCGTCGATCGGCGGCTTCGGTTTCGGCTTGAGTCAGCTGCTGCTGGTGTACATCATCTTCAGCAGTGCGCGCGCCGGGGTCAGGGCGACCGACCGGGTCTGGGAGGGCGCCAAGGGACTGGAGTGGACCGTGCCGAGCCCGGCTCCGCACCACACGTTCGACACGCCGCCGGTGATCGACAACAGCAAGCTGGCGCACGGCGACGTGCACCACTGACCGAACGATGATGACCACTGACCGCGAAGTCCAGGATCAGCGCACGCTCGCGCGGCGCGCGCAGGCGCGGCGCACCGCGCTCTTGCTCGGCCTGACCGCAGTGGGGCTGTACGTGATGTTCATCCTCAAGGGGGTGCTCGGCGCGTGAGCACGGCCACGCCCCTGCAGTCTGCGCAGAACCGCCGCCTGATCGGACGTGCGCTGGCGGCCTGCGCGGTCGCTTTCGCGCTCGGCTTCTTCGTGATGCCGCCGCTGTATCGTATTGCCTGCGAAGAGATATTCGGGATCCGTCTCGATCAGGGCGTGGCCAGCCCCGAGGCCGTCGGCAGCTATGCGGTCGATACCTCGCGCACGGTGCGGGTCGAGTTTGACGCCGCGGTGAATTCGCGCCTGATGTGGCAGTTCAAGCCCACCCTGGTGAGCATGGACGTGCATCCGGGCGAGCTCTACGAGGCCACCTATATCGCCACCAACATCTCCAGCCGGAGCGTGGTCGGCAACGCGGCGCCCAGCATCGCGCCGTCGTCGGCATCGATCTTCTTCAACAAGACCGAATGCTTCTGCTTCACCGAGCAGCTGCTGGCGGCCGGCGAATCGCGCGAGATGCCGGTGCGGTTCGTGGTCGATCCGGCGCTGCCCAAGGGCGTGCGCACGCTGACCCTGTCCTACGTGTTCTATCAGAACGACGCGGCCACCGAGCGTGAACAGCGCGCCACGGCCGGCACCACCTCAACGCAAGATTCGACATCCGGATAACGGGGAAATCCATGGCTCACGCCCACAGTTCCGACCGCTACTACGTGCCGCACGGCAGCCACTGGCCGATCATCGGCTCCTTCGGCCTGTTCTTCACAGTGTTCGGTTTCGCCAACTGGATGAACGGTTCGGTGACGCTCGGCCAGGTCAGCGCCGTGGTCGGCATTGCTCTGCTGCTGGTGATGATGTTCGGCTGGTTCGGCACGGTGATCCGCGAGAGCGTCGCCGGCACCTACAACAGCCAGGTCGACGTCTCCTTCCGCATGGGGATGATGTGGTTCATCTTCTCGGAGGTGATGTTCTTCGCCGCCTTCTTCGGCGCGCTGTTCTATGCCCGCATGTTCTCGGTGCCGTGGCTCGGCGGCGAGGGCGACGGCGTGGTCACCCAGCAGTTCCTGTGGTCCGCCTACGACGCGGTGTGGCCGACCAATGGACCGGGCGACATCGGCGGTGCCTACGAGACGATTCCGGCCTGGGGCATTCCACTGCTCAACACCCTGATCCTGCTGACTTCGGGCGTCACCATCACCATCGCCCACCATGCCCTGAAGGAAGGTCAACGCGGCAAGCTGTTGTTCTGGCTGGCGGCCACCGTCGTGCTCGGCGTGATCTTCCTCGGCTTCCAGATGTACGAGTATGTCCACGCCTACAAGGACCTCAACCTGACGCTGGGTTCGGGTGTATACGGCTCCACGTTTTTCATGCTCACCGGCTTTCACGGCCTGCACGTGACGCTTGGCGCCATCATGCTCGCGGTGATCTGGTTCCGCTGCGCCAAGGGCCACTTCAGCAAGGACGACCACTTCGGCTTCGAGGCGGTGGCCTGGTACTGGCACTTCGTGGACGTGGTGTGGTTGGGGCTGTTCTTGTTTGTTTATGTGCTTTGAGGGTTGGTATTTCAGGGCTTGGGGCTTAGGGCCTAGGGCCTAGGGCACAGCCGGCAAAGTTTGGTGTGATCGTGTTTTTCCGGCGGACTACGATGCACCAAAGCACAAGCGTGAAGAGCTCGAGGGCGTGCGCAAAAATGCTTTTCCCTAGGCCCCAAGCCCCAAGCCCCAAGCTAGCCCGAGCCCTACAGCACAGTCACCGCCCCACCCCATGCGGCTCGATGGCGCCGGTGAGGATGCCTAGTACGATCAGCAGGATCAGGCCGACGGACAGGCCGATTCGCCAGCTGAGCGCGTTCACCGTGCGCTTGCTGCGACCCTTGTCGGTCATCATGTAGAACAGCGCAGCGCCGAGGTTGTAGAGCACGGCGATGAAGGCGGCGACGATCAGGACTTTCTGCCAGGGCATGGCGGGAGCACCTACCTCTTGAGTCAGGGACGAAATTATAGGGCCGCGGCCCGAAACGACCTGGTGAAATCCTCATGTTCGCGCCCGTTCCCCATGCCACGCAGCCAAGACGCGTCTCGTTCGCGGGGCGTGTGTGCAGCGCTTTCGGGGGCGAGACATGAGGGCGCGACGGCTCCTGTGGCTGATTCCAACCCTGTGCCTGGTCACCCTGTTCACGGCACTGGGGACCTGGCAGCTCGAGCGCGGCAAGCTGAAGGCGCGCATGCTGGAGGACTTCCAGGCCTCGGTTGACGCGGCGCCGCGGCCCATGGACCGCTTCCTGCAGGCGCCTGCACTGCCGTTGCGCGCTGCAATGGCGCAGACAGGAACGGGCGAGGTGTCGCCGCATGACGGCCCGACTCTGCCGGCACGGGTCAGCGGGCGCGGGCGCTTCGACGCGACGGCGACCGTCTTTCTGGACAATCAGGTGCAAGATGGCCAGCCCGGGATCCATGTGCTGGTGCTGTTCCATCCGCAGTCGGCGCCGCGACCGCTGCTGGTCAATCTGGGCTGGCAGCCCTTGCCCGATCGCAGCAACATTGCGCTGCCGGCGATCCCGCAGGGTGAAATCACGGTTCGCGGATTGCTGGTGCCGCCGACCGCGGTGGGTATCCGTCTGGGTAACGCGGAGTGGACTCGCGACGAACCGCCGCCTCTGCTGGCGTTTCTGGATATTGCTGCCCTGCGCGAACAGATGGGGAACGAGATGTTTGAAGGCCAAATGTTGCTCGATGACGATCTGGATTTCGGCCTTGTGCGTCGCTGGCAGGCGCTGCCCAACACGATTCCGCCGGAGCGACATCGCGGTTATGCAGTGCAGTGGTTCGCCCTGGCGCTGACCGTGCTGGTGGTTTTCCTTGTGCTGTCGCGACGACGCCCGCGTGAGAAGGACGAATCGACACGATGAAACGCAACAAACTGCAGCTGCTGGGAGTCGTACTCCTGTTCAGCCTGCCGCTCCTGGTTTCGCTGATTGCTGCCCTCATGGGCTGGCGACCGGAAGGCACGCGCGCCCACGGGACCCTGCTGAATCCCCCGCTGGCGCTGAGCGAGGCACGTCTGCTCGCCGAGGACGGCAGCGTGATGCCGTGGCGCAACGCCGAGTCGGCCTGGCATCTGCTCGTGCTGGCTCCATCCCCATGCGACGTGCGATGTTCTGCGATGGTGGACACCGTGCATCGCGTCTGGCGCGGACTGAACCGCCACGCCCGGCGTGTGGAAGTGCATCTGCTGGGCACTGCGGACGAGGCTGCCCGCGAGGCGATGAAGGCGTTTCCGCAGATGCATGTGACCCGACTCGATCCGGACTTGATGCCGGCCAGCGACACCTCCGTGCGTGACGGCGTGGAAGCCGCCGTGGGCCTGCCGGTGGCGCTCGTCGATCCCAATGGCTACCTGGTGATGCGCTTCGAGCCCGGCTTCGATCCCACCGGGCTGCGCCGCGACCTCTACCGTCTGGTGCGCTGACAGCGCTCGGCACTTCCACGATGACCCACGAAACCCCCGCATTCATCCGCGTTGCCTGGATTGCCGTTGCGCTGGTGTTCGGCGTGATCGTGCTCGGCGCCTACGTGCGCCTGTCGCATGCCGGACTCGGCTGTCCCGATTGGCCGGTGTGCTACGGGAAGGCCACCTGGCCAGCAACGGAAGAATCCATCGCCCTGGCCAACGAAGCGTTTCCCGAGCGCCCGGTTGAAGTCGGCAAGGCCTGGCGCGAACAAGTGCACCGTCATATGGCCGTGCTGCTCGGCGTGCTGGTGTTGGCGCTGGCCCTGATGGCCGCGCGCAGCCATCGTCGCGGCGTGGTGCTGGTGCTGGTTGCAAGCGCCCTTGTGGCCCTGGCCATCCCGCTCTACATGCGCGGGATGTATGTGGCTTCCTCGGTTCTGGTGGTCGCCGCTGAGGCAATGCTTCTCGCCATGGCGTGGCGGCTCTGGCGTGATGACGGTGCGTCGATACCCGTCCTGGCCCTGGCAGTGATCGTGCTGCAGGCGATGCTCGGCATGTGGACAGTCACCTGGCTGCTGAAGCCGATCGTGGTGATGGCGCATCTGCTTGGTGGTCTTGCGGTGATGGGCCTGCTGGTATGGATCGCCGTCGTTGCCACCCGCCCCATGCTGACTCGCGATACGGTGCCGGCGCTGCGCCCGTGGGTGATCGTCGGCATGCTGTTGCTGCTGATGCAGATCGCGCTTGGCGGCTGGACCAGCGCCAACTACGCGGCGCTGGCCTGCCCCGATTTCCCCACTTGTCACGGCCAGTGGTGGCCGCAGGCCGATTTCCGCGAAGGATTCGTGCTGTGGCGTGGCATCGGGGTCGACTATGAGGGCGGTGTCCTCGACGCCTCCGCGCGGACCGCCATCCATCTGGCGCATCGCCTCGGCGCGGTGATCGTCGCCGGCTACCTGCTGGGCCTGGGATGGTTCCTGTTTCGCGACATCGGCTTGCGCATCTTCGGCACCGTGCTTTGGGTGCTGCTCGCGGTGCAGGTGGCCCTTGGCATCGCCAATGTCCTGGGAGGCCTGCCGCTATGGGTCGCGACCGCGCACAACGGGGTGGCTGCGGTGCTTCTTGGTTTGTTCGTAGTGCTGCTGCATGCGACGCGCGAGCCGCAGTTGGGGTGATGTGTTGCCGTCTCCCGGCGGCAGGGTCACTTCTCTTTGCTCGTGCCTTTCGTAGGAGCGCCGAAAGCCGCGATCGCGGAGATTCGCATCTCCGCGGTCGCGCACGGGTGCGCTCCTACATACAGCGACGAACGGAGAAAAGTGCCTCGGCCCGCCCGCAGGCGGACAATCGAGATGTCGGCATGGAAGGAGAGCATGTACTCGCCGCCAACGGCGGACCGTTCACGTCCCTGATGCCATCACCTGCCATCCAATGAACCCCACATAGCCGGCAAGCATGAATACTCCGGTGCGGCGACTGACGCGCTGCTTTCGCCACATCATCAACCACAGGATCAGTGAGAAGGCGATCATCACCGGGATCTGGATGGACAGCAGTGACGGCGCTGTCGGCAGCGGCATCACCATGCCGGTGATACCCAGAATCAGCAGGATGTTGAACAGGTTGGAGCCAATCACGTTGCCTACCGCGATATCGTTCTGCCCGCGCGCCGCAGCCACCACCGAGGACGCCAGTTCGGGCAGTGACGTGCCTATCGCGACGATGGTGAGGCCGATCATCAGGTCACTCATGCCCCAGAGCTGCGCCAGCGTTATGGCGCTGCGCACCATCAGCTCGGCGCCGCCCACCAACCCTGCAAGCCCCACTATCAGGAACACCAAGGCAAACGCGGGGTGTCGTCCTGAGCGAACTGCGGATGCCAGTTCGGCCTGGACTTCCTCGGGTTCACCCTTGGCCGTGCGCAGGATGAACACCATCATGCCGACGAAGCCGACCAGCAGAACGCCGGCGTCGAAGCGACCAAGGTCGCCGTCGGCACACAGCGCCCAGAGCAGCAGCGAAAACAGGATCATTAGCGGCGTCTCGACGCGCAGCAGCCGCATGTGCACTGCAAGCGGCGCCAACAAGGCAGAGACGCCGATGATCAGGCCGATGTTGGCGATGTTGCTGCCCACCACGTTGCCCATCGCCATATCGGTGGAACCGCGCAGCGCCGCCGAGAGGTTCACGGCGAGCTCCGGCGCCGACGTGCCGAAGCCGACGATGGTCAGGCCGATCACGAACGGACTCAAACCGAAACGCAGTCCGACCGATACCGCTCCGCGCAGGAACAGCTCGGCGCCGACTGCAAGAACGACCAGGCCCAGTGTGAACAGGATAAGGCTGACGAACATCCGGGAATCGATTCGAGCCGCAGGGTGGACGCGGCGGAGGGGGGGAGATGGTACAGGGCCTGGGGCTTAGGGCCTAGGGCCCAGGAAACAGCCGGCAGGATTCACGCACTGCGTTTTTCCGTTGAGCTTCTCGGCATGCCCAGGCGGCACCAGGAAGACGTCGACGATTCGCGTTGCGGTTTTCCCCCCCAAGCCCTAAGCCCCAAGCACCAAGCACCAAGCACCAGGCCCTGGCCCTCACTTCTTCTTCGGAACATAGAGGTCCGTGATCGTGCCCTCGTACATCTCCGCCGCCATCCCAACCGATTCCGACAGCGTCGGGTGCGGGTGGATGGTGAGGCCGATGTCGGCGGCCTCGGCGCCCATCTCGATCGCCAGGGCCACTTCCGAAATGAGATCGCCGGCATTGGGGCCGACGATGCCGCCGCCAATGACGCGGTGCGTCTCCTCGTCGAAGATCAGCTTGGTGAAGCCCTCGGTGCGGCCGATGCCGATGGCGCGACCCGAGGCAGCGTAGGGAAACTTGCCGACGCCGACCTTGAGGCCCTTGGCCTTGGCCTCGGTCTCGGTGACGCCGACCCAGGACACTTCGGGATCGGTATAGGCCACGGAGGGAATCACCCGGGCCACGAACTCGCTCTTTTCACCGGCGGCGACTTCGGCCGCCACCTTGCCCTCGTGGGTGCCCTTGTGCGCCAGCATCGGCTGACCCACCACGTCGCCGATGGCGAAAATGTGTGCGACGTTGGTGCGCATCTGCCGGTCCACCGGAATGAAGCCACGGTCGCTGACCTCCACCCCGGCCTTGTCGGCGTCAATCTTGCTGCCGTTCGGCGAACGGCCGACCGCGACCAGGACGCGGTCAAAGATCAACGGATCCGGCGCCTTGTCGCCCTCGAACCAGGCCTTGATGCCCTGCTTCTGCGCTTCCACCTTGACCACCTTGGTCTTCAGGTGGATGCCGCCGTAGCGCTTGCCGAGTCGCTGGGCAAGCGGGCGCACCAGATCGGGATCGGTGCCGGGCATCAGCTGGTCGAGCAGTTCGACCAC
>CAZGKE010000159.1:0-7639 GCA_964526035.1 uncultured Gammaproteobacteria bacterium
CGGGCGAAGGCGCGATGGGCGACTTCGGCCGCATCACCAGGCTCGCCGACCTGCCCGGCAAGCGCGACTTCAGCGCCCTGGTGAATCAGGCCATGGCGCTCGCCGAAACGCCCGCGCCGAGCAAGCCCAGCGTGCGAAAGCCCCCACCGAAAGTACCGCCCGCACTCGCCGCGGCGCTCAAGGGCAACGCCAAGGCGCGCAACTTCTTTGAAACGCTGGCACCCGGCCAGAAGCGCGAATACTGCGACTGGATCAGCGAAGCCAAACAGGAAGCCACCCGCGACCGCCGACTGGCGCAGGCCGTCGAGTGGCTGGCGGAAGGCAAGACGCGGCACTGGAAGTACAAGAACTGCTGAGGGTGACGCCGCATTGCGCCAGGCGGTGGACTTGTCAGCGAGTCATTGGCACGCGAACCTGAGTAGCCGCCTCCCTGCCGCCGAGAGTTTCCTGTTTTCGAATCGAAACAGGAACATTGCCCCCATGACTCTGGAAGAGGTCCTCAATCAGCTCAAGGCGCTCGGCAATGAGAAGGTGCGCGCAAAGAACGCCAAGGACGGTGCAGGAGTTTCCTTGGAGACGCCGAAAGGTGCCAATGGGGCCCGCGGCCGTTCCCGGGATTTCGCGAGCGGGAGTCTCGCTCGGAACTGGTGCAAGGGCGCCCACGCTGCCGAGCAGTCGAGAAGCGCCAGCACCGAAGTCAGGATGGGCGCGGCGCGAATCGTGCCTGGAGTGAACCCTGACGCAAGCAGTTCACCCGTGGCGAACCGAGAAACGACGCACGAACGGAGGAAGGCGCAGAAGCATCACGACGATGCCGACGTAGGCTGCAAACTCCAGGGTCATGGCCACGAAACGCCCCGCTCCGGTGAGAAACCCGAACGTCTCGATGACGCACACCACCGCCATGAATGCGTACGCAAGCGCGACGGCTACCGGGGTGGCTCGCCAACGCACGTAGTAGCCGCCGAGAAATGCGATGGCCCCGGAGAGTATGGCCAGCCAGTGCAGGAGCAGCAGCCAGGGTGGAAAGGCCGGATTGCTGACCGTGGGCCACGGAACCTCGGGGAGCAGCCACTCGGCCATGCCGACGACCGCCCAGGCAAGGAGGAACGCGTGAACGACAATCAAGATTGCGGGTATGGCGTTGACCATCGTGCTTCGAGAATCGCGGGGTGAGGGACATTGAGCGCCAAAAGTATGCGCCGGACGGCGGCCAAGGCTCAGAGCCGGCGACGGCTGCTCGCCTGAAGGGTCAGGTGTCGCCGCTCGGAATGATAGCCAACACATCAGTGACGCCTACATCTACGCCGGACTGAAACAACAGCGTGGAGACCTGGCCGCGGTGGTGCGTCTGGTGGTTGAAGAAGTGCTGGACCAATGCGCCGAAGCTCCTGCCGGACACCACTCCTGCCATGTTGCGGTACGCAAGGTCGGACGACAGGTGCTCAGGCGTCAGTTCGACTACCCAGCGCTCGATGAGCTCGTCCAACCGTACCCGATAGTCGCGGAGACCCGCCAGTTCGGGGGCAAGCACCTGGGCCAGGGAAGACGGGCATGGAAATCCGGAGAGCGCGCCGAGCGCGGAGAAGCGCGCCGGGTGCTGCGCAAAACGGTGCAGCCAGATCGTGTCCGCGACGGCAATGTGATTCAGCGTGCCCAGAATCGAGCCGAAGAACGCCCCCTTGTCTGCCTTCACCTCCGTGTCGCCGAGCGTCCCGGCAGCCGCGAACATCCGTTCGTTCATCCAGCGGTTGTAGTTCGCCATCAGCGCGGCGGTTTGCGGTGTCATGTCCGATGCCTGATTCTTGAGGTGGGACGCGGACCGAGTCACGCGTATCCAGGAAGTGCGACCTCCGAGAGGTCCCTCACGTGGCCGGACAGGAGTCGAGACCCGGAACGAACGGCTGCGCCGGAGCATCCGGCGAAGCAAAGGATTCACGGAACGTGAAGGCCTGGGGACTTGCGCCCTTCTCGCGCAGCATCGCAAGACGCTCGGCCGCTTCGGCGACCGTGGGACGGTGACCACGGGGCACCCACCAAAGCACCGCGTAGGCTTCCGCCATTCTCTCGAACCATTCCCGACGACGGCGCATGATCTCCACGTGCGCAGACCGAAAGGCGTAGCTGCTCAATGATTCCAGGTCGCTCCAGACGGACATGTTGACGATCACGCTGTCGCCAAACGGACGGATCATCGTTGCGTCGCCGCCTTCATCTTTCAAGCGCCAGACAAAGCCGGGCGACTGTTCTGCGAGCGCATTGATGCGATCAAGATTGGCGACGAAATCTGCCATGGAAGGAGATTCAAGCGACTCCTTCATGGTGGCGATGTTCAGTTGTGCGAGTTGGTATCGAGACATGAATACTCCTTTGTTCGGGGAGACCCAGGGGAACTCCGAGTTCCCCACTATCGCGGCCCAGAGACCGGTTTGCATCGCAACTGAGTGAAGTGCCGCGAAATGCTCAGAGACGAAACAGGCAGCGTCAACAGACTGATTCGGTTTTGAATCGCGAGCATCGCCCCCTGCGCCACAACGTTCAAGCTGTGCGAAAAAATGGCTGTGAACCATTCATTGCTCAGACCTGGTGCCTGAGGAGAGCTCCAGGACCGCTATACCCATGTATTGCAATGCACGTTGGTCTGTCCCCGCGCTCCACCTGTACACATACTTCGACGTCATCGCCGCATGCCTGGCCAAACGACTGCCTCGTTGGACGCAGATTTTACTGGACAGAGCAGTCGTGGCCAAAATCATCGCAAGGACGCCTGGAGTAGTGAACGAACGGGACGCTCGCGCACGCAAGTAGCGGAGGCACGGACTTTCGCCGCTGCCGGAGATGTGGCGACGAGAAAACTGCCTTCTGCCTTGGCGCAACCTCGGTAGCGTGCTCTGACCGATCTTTGCTTGACCCCGTTCTTCACTTCACGCAACCTCCGGAACCACCCCTGATCCGGTTCATGTGGGTGGCTCAGGAATTGGAAGGCATTGATATGGCTCATGGCATGGATCGGAACCTGACGCAGTTCGGGTCTCTTCCGCAGATGGCTGGCAGAGGCCGAAACGTCAGCGTCTGCCTCGCATTTTTCTTGCTGGCATTGCCGGTCGCGGCCATGGATCGACCCTTGACCTTGCCTGACCGGGGCGCCGGTACTTGCGAATGGAAGCCGGCGCTGGCCGGTCTGACGCTCAACTCGATTCCCTGGACGTTTGCAGTCTGGGACGACGGGAGTGGCGAAGCGCTCTACGCTGGGGGATCTTTCACCAGCGCTGGCGGCGTCACCGCCAACAGAATCGCGCGCTGGAACGGGACCAGCTGGAGCGCACTGACAGGTCCCTCCGCAAACGGCACCAGCGCAGCCGTGACAGCCCTTGCTGTTTTCGACGACGGCACCGGTTCCGCGCTCTACGCTGGTGGTGAGTTCGTTTCCGCTGGCGGCATTACCGTCAATCGAGTTGCCCGTTGGGATGGGACGCGTTGGCACGCGCTCAGTGGACCCGCCGGCATCGGCGTGAGCGACGACGTGGCGACCCTGGCCGTTTTCGACGACGGGAACGGGCCGGCGCTGTATGTCGGCGGAAGGTTCTTCAATGCCGGGGGCGCACCGGCAAGCTCGATGGCGCGCTGGAACGGCAATCAGTGGTCTGCAGTGCCGACGGGTGGAGCGACGCTCAATGGCGCTGTCAGGACCATGGTGGCAGCCAGTGTCGGTGGGACGACCTCGCTGTTTGTGGGCGGGCTGTTCACGCAATTCGGCGCGACGACGGTAAACCGTGTGATTCGCTGGGATGGACAAGCCTGGCATCCGCTGCAGGGGCCGCAGGGCGTCGGCGTCGAGGGTGGCGGGCTATGGGCGTTGACCGCGCACTCGGCCGCTGGCGGGAACGCGCTGTTCGCGGGCGGCAACTTCTTTACTGCCGGCGGCATAGAGGCCTTTTCCGTCGCCCGCTGGACCGGATCCCGATGGTGGCCGTTGATCGGCCCCAGCGGAAACGGCCTCGAATTCTTCGGGGTGAATGTTGAGGCGCTTGGACGGTATTCCGACGGAGTTGGAACGGCGCTCTACGCAGGCGGATGGTTCGAATTCGCGGGAAACTTGCGGGTGAACCGCATCACACGATGGAATGGATCGCAGTGGTCGACACTGGCCGGCACCAGTAGCGTAGGGACCAACGGGCCGGTCACTGCCATGGCACCATTCGAGGACGGAATCGAGGAAGGACCCACGCTGTATGTGGGCGGCGGATTTTCCGCCGCTGGCGGAATGCCGGCCACCAATATCGCCCGATGGTGGTGCCCGACGATCGAGCCGCCGCCCGTTCCGGTGTGCGTCGACCTCGCCATCGAAGGCCCGCTGGCGCGGCAGGGGACAGCACGGTCGCGAGACGCAACGCTTGGTTCCGGATACACGATCACCGCGTCGAACACGGGCGGATCCGCGATCGACGAAATGAACCTGATGGCCGCCATATCCGGTCTGTCGAATGTTTCCTGGAACTGTACGACTGGCTGCGCACCCGCCAGCGGCTCAGGGAACCTGCAAACGGTGATGTCAATCCCGGTGGCTGCCTCGCGGGATGTCGATATTGAAGCCGGTGTCGACATGAGTGCGCACTTCGTGGAGATCAAGGCACAAGCCCAGATTCCCGCCGGGTTCGAGTGGCAGGCGGGCTGCAGGACGCACGCCGTTCTGATACACCCGGCAGGCCCCGCCGGCGTGTACAAGTCGGGCTTCGAATGAATTCCGAGTTCTGATGGTGCAGGCGGTCAAGCCGGATCGCCGAGCCTGAAAAGGCGATACTGCCCCAGCTGCACCGGGGCGGTTCTTGGCACCATTGCAGAATGAAGCTCATCGCCTCGTGCCTCACTTCGGCCAGAGCAGCTTCTCCACGTAGTCGTATCTCTCGGCGACCTTGACGAACACTTCGGCCCAGCCGCTGCTCAGGCTGACCTCCTGCATCGGACCCGTGGGTGCAAACAGCACTGAAACGGCAAGACGTTCGGGAAGCGTTCCTGCATTTAGGAGCGAAACCAGCGGCTCGACTTCGCGGATTGCCTCCGCCGCGCTCTCCCAGGATGTCCACGCGAAGTCGTTTTCCGGAAAAGCCAGAAGTTCGATCACGGAGTGGAGAATTTCGATCAGTTCTTCGCGCGGCTCGATTGATCCGGGAGTGGAATCCAGAAGTCTTTTGGTGCGTTCGAACATGGCCACTCCTTCGTTTGGGGTGCTCAATCAGCGCTTTGCCTGCTGCTGGCCTGATGAAGCGCGGTTATTGTGCTGACAAGAAGAAGCAGCACACCCGCAAATTGAAAGCCGCCGTTCCCGGTATAGGTGCCAACCAGGAGCATGAACAATCCGCCGACAAGCAATGCCATCGTGCCGGGCTTGATCTGTTTGAGATTCACGCGAATCCTCCGCCGAATGGCATTGCTGTCAGCACGCATATGACGGGCGCGGCGACGCGCGGCCGCCGTGTCGGGGCTCGTTCAGTCGTCCTTGATGATGTTTGGGCCCTTGCCGGCAGTCTTTTCGTAGACGCCCTTGCCGATTTTCTTGTACTGGGTGAAGCCGTGCTTGTCGAGATGGCCTTCGCCCAGGCGATGGGCGTCGCCGCCGACCACGTTGGGCACGGAAATCACGCGGCGCACCGGCGCGCCGCATGCAGGGCAAGCCTCGACATCGGGGTCGCTGGCGCGGCGCAGCAGCTCGAAGCGTCCCTTGCACTGCGGACACCCGCCCTGGCCTTCAAATTCGTAGATGGGCATGGCCGCAATATGGTGTCTGTAGCGCCCGGATCAAGCGCGGCCGACGCCGCGCCAGGCGTCTTCCATGATCTTCCAGCGGTTGACCACGGTGCAGAACAGGCCGGCGGTGCGCTCGGCATCGTAGATCGCCGAGTGCGCCTCGCGACTGTCCCAGTCCATCCCGGCGGCCTCCACTGCGCGACTCAGCACGGTCTGCCCGAAGGCCAGTCCGGCCAGGCTCACGGTGTCGAAGCAGGAGAACGGATGAAACGGATTGCGCTTGTGCCCGGTGCGACGCACTGCGGCATTGAGGAACCCGAGGTCGAACGCGGCGTTGTGCCCCACGAGGATGGCGCGCTGGCAGGAGTAGGCGCGCACCGCCTTGCGCACCACCTGGAACACCTCGGTCAGCGCCTCGCGCTCGTCGACCGCCATGCGGAAGGGGTGATCGGGATCGATTCCGGTGATCTCAAGTGCCTTGGGGTCGATGTTGGCGCCGGGGAACGGTTTGACGTGCGCCGAAGCTACCTTGCCGGGATTGACCAGACCGCAGTCGTCCATCTCGATGACTACCGCGGAAATCTCCAGCAGCGCGTCCTTCTCGGCGTCGAAGCCGCCGGTCTCGACATCCACCACCACCGGCAGGAATCCGCGGAAACGCGTGTGCATGGCGGAAACCGACGGCGACTCGTCGATACGCGGCTCAGGCTGCGTGGACAGGAATTGCGACATGCAGTGAGCATAGCAGGGCGGCATCGCCCGCTTCCGTCAATCGAGGAATTCGCCGCGGATATCGACGCTGCTGTTTCGGCCCAGTTCATCAAAGTGGTCGGCGAGCCATGCCTTTGCGATGCGGCGACCGTGGTCGCGCAGACCGGTGAGAAACGACCAGTCGGGACTCATCTTGCTGGACAGCGACAGGCTGGCGGTGGTTTCGTCGCAGCGGATCGAGTGGATCAGCATGCGCCGCACCCGTCCCGCAAACTCGGGTTTCAGCCAGTCCTCGTCGACCATGCGCGCGGCGAACACGATGGCGCGCAGTTCGCGCAGCAGGGAGGAATTGAAGCTGATTTCGTTGACCCTGTTGGCGATTTCCACCGGCGTCTGTGGTACTGCATCGCGACGCACCGGGTTGATGTGCACAATGACGATGTCGTCGGACTCCGCCTCGTAGAACAGCGGAAACAGCGCGGGGTTGCCCATGTAGCCGCCATCCCAGTAATACTCGCCGTTGATCTCCACGGCCTGAAACAGGAACGGCAGGCAGGCCGATGCCAACACCGCGTCGACGGAGATCTCGTCGTTGCCGAAGATGCGCACCTTGCCCGAGCGCACATTGGTCGCGCACAGGAACAGGTTGGCGCACTCGCAGCGCCTGAGCGCATCGAAGTCGACCGATTCTTCCAGGATGGAGCGCAACGGATGGAAGTTGCCGGGGTTGAACTGGTAGGGCGAAAAGCTGCGGGTGAAGGCCTCGAACATCCAGTGGCTGAGGGCGACGCCCGCCTGGGCAAACGGTTCCGGAAGACCTGCCGGTGGCCGCACCGGACTGAGCAGCACGCCGGCGGCACTGACCCGCCGCCAGAAATCCTCCAGCGCCTGACGCGCACCGTCAGCGCCACCGCTCATCAGCCCGTGCGCGAACACCACGGCATTCATGGCGCCGGCACTGGCAGCGCAGATGCCGTCGGCCTCGATGCGGCCATCCTCAAGCAATGCATCCAGCACGCCCCAGCCAAGCGCGCCATGCGCACCGCCGCCCTGCAGCGCGAGATTTATCCGCTTGGGCTTCATCGGTGCGTGTGGCTTTGCATCGTCATGAGGACGAGTGTAGCGGCCGGGGTTGAAGCGCGTGTGGGGTGAAAGTGTTGGGTGGATCGCAGGTGGTTCGAGA
>CAZGKE010000160.1:0-7568 GCA_964526035.1 uncultured Gammaproteobacteria bacterium
CGGAACACCACACTAGAGATGTTTCCGCTCGCGTATCCAGGCAGCCACGCCGGCCGGCGTCATCTGCTTGTCCATCAGCTCGCAGGGGCCCGATTGGGTGGTGAGCACCGCCACCAGACGCGTCGGCGCGAACTCGCCTTTCAGCAGGCCCTTGCGGTCGCGCATGTGAACTTCCTGGAGATGGTTGCGGTGAACGTCGTCATCCTCGTTGAAATTCGGACCGAAGCGGCGACCGAGGAGGGGCATGACGAGATTGGCATAGGGCGCGAACAGCCTGAAATTGAAGCGCTGCTCGAGCTGCAGCAGGACATCGGCGGCGCGCACTCCATTGTTCTGGTCGGAGGAAGCGTCGATGTCCGGAAAGTCCTTCATCACCTGTCCGGTGGTGCGGTCGAAACGCAGCTCGTCCGGAAGCTCCGCCCACAACGGCTCGAACGCCTCGCGTGCCTCCGGCCACAGCCGATGACCATTGCGGCCGATCACGTCCTCCACCAGAAACTCGCCGCCAGGCGCGAGGGCGTCGGCCACGGCGTCAAGCAACCATTCCATACCCGTCTGGCGGTGCAGCGCGTGGCGCACCATCACCAGCGGATAGACCTGGCGCGGACGCCAGCGTCCAAGATCGACGTGCTCGAAGCGGAAGCGCTTGGTCAGCGCCTGCTGCGCTACCGCGGTCTCGCCACGTCGCAGCGCCTCGGCATCACTGCCGATGCAGTGGAACAACACGTTGCTGAGCCCCATGTTGCGCACCAGCTCAAGCCCCAGCGCACGCTCCTTGTGGGCTTCGCCGACACCGACGCAAAGCACCGGCAACTCGGCCGGATCAGCTGCCCGAGCACGCTCGGCAATGCGCTGGCGTACCAGATCGTCTGCGCTGTCGAATCCCAGCCGGTTGAAGGCCGGCTGCATGTAGCGACGGTGCCAGAACAGGTGGATGGACGCCTGCGAATCGCGCTGACCACCGCTGGCGGCCACCGCCACACGCTCCAGCCACTGCCTCACCTGACCTTGCTTGGAGGTCGGCGCCACAGCCAGCACCTGGCGGGCCAACGCGCGCCCCAGGGAACGAATACGCGGATTGTCGAACAACGCTTTCACGCTGGACTCCTAGCCCGGCGCCCCTGTACGCCGTTGAGATCAGTTGAACGTGAGGGACGCAGGTGCCACCGCTGGCGGCAACACCACGACCGCGATTCTTCCCGGGCCCGACGCCCGGCTCATTCCCTGATTACTCTACCGGTTCCCATTGCCCCAGCGTGGCCAGACCATTGTCGCGTGCGCGCTGCGCCACTGTCTTCTGCGCTTCATCGTAGTTGGCCTTGGGGTCCGCCGCCCACAGCTTCAGCGCGGCCTGCTGCATGGCGCGACCATAGCTGAAACTCAGCGGCCAGGGATGCGGCCCGATCTGATTCATCTCGTTCAGGTGCCGTGTGGCGTCCTCGTCGCTTTGGCCACCCGACAGGAACACGATGCCCGGCAGCGACGCCGGCACCGAAGAACACAGGCAGCGCACGGTGGCTTCGGCGACACCCTCGGCGTCGATCTGCTCGGGACAATCCTTGCCGGGCAGGACCATGGACGCCTTGAGAATGGCGCCCTCCAGCATGACGTTGTGTTCGTACAGCGCGCTGAACAGCGAGCGCAGGGTCGCCTCGGTGACGTCGTAGCAGGTTTCGATATCGTGATCGCCATCCATCAGCACCTCGGGCTCCACCATCGGCACCAGGCCCGACTCCTGGCATAGAGCCGCGTAGCGCGCCAGGGCATGGGCGTTGGCATCGATGCACGTAGCGGAAGGAATGTCGTCGCCGATGTTGATCACCGCGCGCCACTTGGCGAAGCGCGCGCCGAGCCTGGCGTATTCCTGGAGCCGACTGCGCAGGCCGTCGAGGCCTTCGGTGATGAGCTCACCCGGAAAGCCAGCCAGCGACTGAGTTCCGGCGTCGACCTTGATACCGGGCAGGATGCCGGCCGCGGTCATCACCTGGGCAAAGCTGCGACCGTCACGGGCTGACTGGCGCAGAGTCTCGTCGTAAAGAATGGCACCGGAAATATGGTCGGACAGATTGGGCGTGGTCAGCAGCATCTCACGGTAGGCGCGACGGTTCTCCTCAGTGCTCTCCACACCAACGGCGGCGAAACGCTTGGTGATGGTGCCCGTCGACTCGTCGATGGCGATGATTCCCTTGCCGGGCGCAACCATCGCGAGTGCGGTTTCTTCGAGAAGTTCGATGCTCATTGAAAAATCCTTGCGATGGGAAGCGTGGGCGACGAGCGCGGGGGGAGGATTATAGGCCACGCTGGCCACCGGGGCTTGCGAATCGGGCCCCGGCGAGGGACTCGGGCACGCCGTGCGCCACGTCCGCGACGGGAAGCGGCGACAGCGGAGAGCGGGCCATTGCGCTGGTCGCGGCTTCCGCTTCGTCCATGAAGCGGAATGCTTTCCAGGGCCGGTGCGGAAGATCGGCCCAGCCGGCGGCTACCCGTCGAATGGATCGCCGTTGGGCTCGGTAGGTGAGTCGGTGAGGCGGCGGAAATCGGCGCCAGCACGCTGCCAGTCGATACCGGTCGCCTGGAAATCGGTGTCGACTTCAGTGCGATTGCGATCCAGCATCCTGAAAATGAGCTGGCCCGCCGGTGACGCTTCTGGAATGGCCGTTCCCGGACACCCCGGACAGCGCGTCGGGCCGACGAAGCGATCCACATCGATCACCAATGTTTCGGGGCCCGCCAAGGTACCGCCGAGCACCCAAGTCGGCTGTCCCTGCGGATCGTAGATGAAGGCGATGGCATAGGCGGCCTCACCCTGCCGGGTAACGGACAATCCCCAGCCGGATTCACCGGGGTCGAACCAGGCGGCGGTCGGGAACTGCGTCTCCGAACTGGTGCCCGGCGACAACGGCTGCATCTGCTCGCTACCGGTGCTGCCCGGCAGCTCCCAGCTGAACTCGGCGCGGCGCTCGCCGCTGAACACCATGCGCATGCTGCCGAGTTCTGTCGGGATGGCCTGACTGCCGTCCCAACTGAAGCGCAGCAGCGGCGCCTCCCACACGCCCTCGGCCTTTTCGCCCTGGCCGAGATACCAGATCGGCGTGCCGTCGGCGGTGTAGGTGTACCAGATCACCAGCAATTGATCGCCCGCCACCTGCACATCGAGCCCGTGACCGGAACGTGCCGGGTTGAACCAGCCTCCGGCCACCGGGCGGTAGCGTTGATTCGCGTCGCGCGGAAAGCGGTCAGCGACCCGCGGCACGAACAGCAGCTTGCGCGGCTCGACCAGGATGCCGGGCGGTGTCTTGCTGAAAACGTCGATGAAGGCCCCGGTCTGACCATTGAAGCGCAGCACCCGGTCGCTGCCGGCGCTGCTCACGTACAGGTGACCATCCGGACCGAACGTCAACCCTGCAGGAAAATGGAGGCCGCCGCTTCCCGGTGCAACGAACACTGTTGCAGCCTGCGGCTGGTCGGGGTTGATGCGCACCACCTGGTGTCGCGCCAGGTCCGAAACGAGAATGAAGTTTCCGCCGGGCATGACCACGATATCGGAGGGGTGGTCAATGCCGCTGCCGTCGGCAAGCGACGCCTGAAACACGCGCTCGATGCGTCCGGAACCAATTCGCACTTCGTGGATCCTGGCATCGCTCTCGAGGGTCCACACGTAGTTCGAGGACAACGCCAGGCCGCGTGGCGCCGCCTCGAAGAATTCCTCCCGACCGAAGGCAAGGCTGGGCAAGGGTGCGCCGCTGATGGCGTCATGCTGCACCAGCCGCCGCGAAGCCTCGTCGGCGATGAATACAGTCCCGGTGCCATCAACTTCCAGGCCCGCGGGAAAGCTCGACGGCATCAGCGGTCCCGGTTCGTTGGCGTCGCGGAAAGTGGCGATGAAACGGTCGATACGGCGGCGCTCGAAGCGGTCGTAGCGGCGCAGCTCTCCGGCGACCAGAGCGTATAGCCGCTTCTGATGGGGATTCCAGGCAAGGTCGGACTGGAAGCCGAGTGCCTGCGGGATATGTGTCTCGGCGAACTCCACACCGGCGAACAGGCCGCTGTCGCCATCCAGCCGCAGCACGCGATCGGTCCCGGCGCTGATCACCAGCAGATCGCTGCCTGCCAGGGTGGAGCCACCCATCAGGTCGCTCACCCCGTCGCCGTCGATATCGGGATCGGTGTTGTCGCCGACGCCATTGCCGTCGGTATCCGTCCATTCCCGCCGATCAAGCGGGAAGGCATCGCTGTTGTCGCCGACACTGTCGCCATCGCTGTCGGTCCATTCGCCAGCATCGAAGGGGAAGGCATCCTGCGCGTTGGGTACGCCGTCGCCGTCAATATCGGGATCCGAGTTGTCGCCTATGCCGTCGCCGTCGGTGTCGGCCCACTCGGTGGGATCGTCCGGGAAGGCGTCGATCTCGTCGGCCACGCCGTCGCCGTCGCTGTCGGATGAGTAGCGCGAATCGTAGGGGAAGGCATCCTGACTTTCCGGCACGCCGTCGCCATCGACATCTGGATCGAGCGGCGCAGGCAGGGTCGGCAGCGGCGCTGTGGATACGCTGGGGCGGAAGGCCGCCACTGCGGCCATGTTGTCGCGCAGGCGGCGCGCGTTGTCGGCGACACCGGCTATACCGCAGGGCCTGCCGCCGCACAGCTGGCTGGGATTCGAGAAACGATCCAGGCGGCGATAGCGCTGCGGAATACCGCTGCCGAACGAGCCCATCACTGTATGGAACTGCCCGAAGCGGACGAAGGCCGTGCCGTAGCCGGGGCTCTGCGACGTCGCGCCGATCTGATGCTCCGCGCCCAGATTGTGTCCGACTTCGTGCGAAAAGACGGCGTCATCGCACAGCGACCAGGAATCGAAGCCATCGCTGACGATGTTGACACCAAGCTCCTGCATATTGGTGAACAGGTAGGCGATGCCGCAGTTGCCACGCGTTTCGATATCGTGCGGCCTCAGGAAACTCACCAGGTCGGCGCCCAGCGCATCGCGGCGTGCGCGCAGTCCGACAAACTCGGGCGCCGAGGGCTGCGCAAGCATGGCCAGACGCATGGCATTCAGGGCGTCGCCGTTCGGGCCGTTGCTGTCGGGATAGGTCGTGAGGTCGGTGCCCACCAGACGCAATACCATGGGTACGTCGCTGTTGGCGTGGATCTGGTTGGCCAGCGCCACCAGATGGTTGATGCGGGTTTCGGCGGCCGCACCCGGGTAGCGCGCGGCGATGCCCTGCGAGTAGAGCATCAGCAGGTCGATGACCACCGGCGTGTTCTTCGCCGCAGTCGGCGACGCGGGTGGCTGGAACCCCGGGGCGACCAGCGCCCCCTCGTCCGGCGCCTCGACCCGGATCGACGGATGTCCGGTATCGATCAGCCAGGCCTCGTCGCCCCAGGACTCGAAGCGGTAGTCGCCGGAGGGCGCCCTGAACGTTCCGAAGCTGGCGTCATGCCCCACCGTGAGCGTCACTGCATGCATGGCCCCGGCGCGCGCAATCGTGCCGCTCCAGGTGACGTCACCATTGGCATGCTCCACATGCTGCACGCCTTCGACCCGCAAACGGCTGCCGTCTGGCAGATGCAGAACCCACTCGCCGTCAGCCTTGGCCGCAGCGCGCCCGAGGCGCATCACGCTGCCCGGAGGCAGGGTCTCCAGGTGCGCCAGATGCGCCGGTGCAGCCTTGGGTTGCACGCCAGGCGGCAGCGGTTCCCATAGCGGCGCCGCGAACAGCGCCGGGGAAATCGCGAGCAGGAGGCAGAGAAAAGGTTTGCGTACGGGCATGGTGGTTGCAGGTCTGGGCCAGGGTGGGAGTTTGTTATAACCTCGACCAGCGGGTCGCGCCAACCGTGCCAACGGCAGTTGCGCCCGGTTCGGGTGTATCGTCGCAGGACGAAGCTTGGATCGAGTAGGCGCCGCGGAGCCGGACTGGGCCCTGAACGGCGCGTGCACACGCTGCATTAGAATGAAACGGTTGTCGTCAGTCTTCAGCCCGGCCGCGCCGGGCTTGTGTCCGTTCGGCGGTTCCGGCGGTGGGGGCGGGGATTGAAAGTGAGCAGATCAGACGTGCGGTCAATTCGCGGCGGTGGCCTTCTTGCATGGCTGCTTTGCATGTCGCTGGCGCACACCGCCTCGGCTGAGACACCGGCATGGCTGCTGACCGGTGAAGTGGTCCAGCGCGCGGACTTGATGGCGGTGATCGAAACCCATGCCATCGAGCCTGCCGACGCGTCCACGCTGCGAACAGCCAGTCGACTGCGGCTGCCTCTGCCCGGAGAAACCCTGGAAGTCCATCTCGTCGAGCGCGTGGAACGCGGCGCGGACAGCCTTACCTGGTTCGGGCGGCGCACGGGTGAGCACGACATCGCGGTCCTGCTGACGCATACCTCGGGCGCCCTTTCGGGTCTCGTCTACGGCGACGACGCGGTGTACGAAATCGCCAGCCTGGATGACGGCACTCCGGTGCTGATGCGCATCGAGCAGGACCTGTTTCCGCCGTGCAGTGGCGGCATCGGGCCTGCCATCCGCGCATCATCCGAGGACCCTTTGCCCACGTTCGGCGTCCGCGACAACAGTCCGGATATCGAAGTCGACGTACTGGTGCTGTACACGCCGCAGTCGCGCGCGGGTGCCGGCGGTGACGCGCAGATCCGCAGTCTCGCCCAGGCCGCCGTCGATGCCAGCAACGCCGCGTTTGCAAACAGCGACATGGTGACCCGATTCCGCGCCGTGGCCATCGAACTCTGGGATCGTGACGAGAGCACCATGGGCGCCAATGCCAGTGCGCGCCTTGGCACCCTGCGCAGCGACGCATGGGTGAGAAACCTGCGTGACAGTGTCGGCGCCGACCTCGTCGGTCTGATTGTCGAGGACGGCCAGGGAGGGTGCGGCATTGGCTTCGTCATGCGTACACCGAGCGCCAGCTTCGCATCCAGCGCCTACCAGATCACCGCGCGATCCTGCGCGGTCGGCAACCTGACGTATGCACACGAGCACGGTCACAACATGGGTTTCGAGCACAACCCGGAGAATGGCGCCAGCCCCGCCAATGCCAGCTATGATTGGTCATTCGGACACCACCACGGCAGCCCGCCGGACGCCATCGACCGCTTCCGCACAGTGATGTCCTACTCCAACCCCTGCGCCAACTCGTGCACCCGGCGGCCCTTCTTCTCCAATCCCGACGTGGACTACCGCAACACGCCGACCGGCATCGACGGATCACGCGACAATGCCCGCTCCGGCGACCTCGTCTATGACATCGTGCGCAACTTTCGCGCGCGTGTGAAATTCGACTTGCTGTTCGCCGACGGCTTCGAGTAACACGCGAAACCCATCCCCACACCCGCAAGCGAAAGACGGAAAAGCGCGATGCATCCGCTGCAAGCACTGGGTCGCTGGAAGCGGCTTGCACTGGCGATTTCTGTCGTTTTCCGTATCCTGACGATCTTGGGGGGCGCTCAAGCGTCCCGTAATGTTTGACAAAGTCGCGGTACGAGAGGGGAAAACAACGTGAAATGTGTGCATAGACTGATCGCTGTTGCGGTCGCCGGGCTGCTTGCAGCCGTATCCAGCCTCGCGCTAG
>CAZGKE010000161.1:0-7505 GCA_964526035.1 uncultured Gammaproteobacteria bacterium
TCCTGCGCAGCTTCAACATCAGTTTTCATGACGCAAACTGGATGGCGCTGCTGCGCGCCAACTACTTTTCGGAAACCTACATCCTCGCCGACCTGGAAGTTGACGGGCTGACCTACCCGGATGTCGGCGTCCGCATCCGCGGCAACACTTCCTACACGGCGCTGCCGCCCGGCTCGGAGAAGTTCTCGCTGAAGATCAAGATGGATCACGTTCATGCTGACCAGGAACTGATGAGCTACGACACCATCAACCTGAACAACGGTTGGCGCGATCCTACTTTCACCCGGGAGGTGGTCTACAACAACTTCGTCGCACAGTTCATCCCGAATCCGCGTGCCAGCCACGTGCTGGTCACCCTGAATGGCGAGAACTGGGGCGTGTACATCAACGTGCAGCAGACCGACAAGCGCATGCTGCGCGACTACTTCGCCAATGCCGACGGGCTGCGCATCCGCTGCGCCAACAACCCCAACGGTCCCGGTCTCGCGTACAACGGCCCCGGTCCAGGCGGCTACGGCGGCTACGACTTCCAGACCGACGGTGGCCTGGCCGATCCGCTCGGTGCGTTGATTGCCGTGACGTTCGCGCTCAGCAACGAGCCGCTGGCAACCATGCCCAGCATCGACGCGCTGTTCGCCATCGACCCGTCGATCTGGTCGGTGGTGCTGGAAAACCTGCTGACCGACGACGACAGCTACGTCAACAAGGGCTGCGACTTCATGACCTATCGCGACCCCATCGACGGCCGCATGCACCTGTTCCAGCGCGATGCCAACGAGACCTTCGCGCAGCCGACCTGGTCCATCACCCGCAACTTTGCCGCCGCCAACAAGCCCGTGCTGAGCCGGGTGCTGGCCGTGCCGGCGTTCCGTCAGCGCTTCTTCGCACACTACCGCACGGCCCGCATGTTCCTGAACTGGGATCATTTCGGACCGATCTTCGCTGCACACCGGGCGCTGATCGAGACCCATGTCGAAGCCGACCCCAAGAAGCTCTATTCCTACGCCCTGTTCCAGACCAACTTCACCAGTTCGGTGACCATGCCCCATCCCGGCCTTGCGGGCGGTCCCATTGCCGGTCTGCAGCAGTTCGTCAATCAGCGCGGCGATTTCGTCGACGGCAGCGCCGAGCTGACGGCGCAGGGTCCCGACATCCAGGCGGTGTCAGCCAGTGTCGAATCGCCGGATGCCGGAGAGCCGGTCTGGATCAATGCCACGGTCGATCCCGACGGCAGCCCGGTACTGGCGGTGGCCCTCTATTACAGACCGGCCACGGATGCCGGCTACCTGTCGGTGCCGATGCTCGACGATGGCGCTTCCGGCGATGGTGCCGCCGGTGACGGCGTCTACGGCGCGTTGTTGCCCGTGTTGGGCGTGTCGGGGCAGCGGGTGAGCTACTACGTGGGTGCGTCCTCCGACAATGTCCATCAGTCGCTGAGCTTCAACCCGTCCCTTGCGGAGCGCGGACCGCTGCTGCTCGAGTACGCCATCGGCGGTGTGCCGGGCATGCGCATCACCGAGTGGATGTACTCCGGCGGCGACGGCGAGTTCATCGAGTTCACCAACCTGAGCGATGCCTCCGTCGACCTCGCCGGCTGGAGCATGGACGACGACCATGCCGTTCCCGGCGCTTTCGATCTCGGCAGCCTCGGCGTGGTTCAGCCGGGCGAAGCGGTGATCGTCACGGAGATGGATGCCGAAGTTTTTCGCACGGCGTGGAGCCTGCCGCTCCAAGCGAAAATTCTCGGCAACCTGGGCAATCCCGACGGCAACAACTTCGGTCGCAACGACCAGATCCATCTCTTCAACGCAATGGGCGGAATCGAGGACCAGCTGTTCTACGGCGACCAGACCTTTCCCGGCTCCATTCGCACGCAGAATCGCAGCGGCCAGCCCCCCTGCCTTGCGATCGGCCAGAACAATGTTGGCGACTGGCAGCTCTCGGAACTCGGGGATGGCTTTGGCTCATTCGCGTCGGCTGCGGGCGACCTGGGTACGCCGGGCAGCTTTGACGCCAAAGCCTGCATCGTGCCAGACGACACGGTTTTTGCTGACGGCTTCGAATGATCCGGTTGGCTGTCGTCCGCTTCGCGCACCCCGTCCGTGTGAAGCCCGATAGCGCAGAGGCATCGGGGCACGCCGCGTGCGGCGGAGCGAATTGCCAGCGGTGAGCCTGCTCGTCATTTTTCCCGGCGCCTCCGAGGCGCCGCCCGACGGTGTCGGCGGCAAGGCCAGCTCGTTGATGCGGATGGCCGCGGCGGGCATTCGCGTACCGCCGGGCGCCGTGCTCACCACCGACTTCTTCGCCCCGTGGTTTGACGAGGTTCGTGGGTCGACCGCCTGGCAGGCGTATCTCCACGCCGCCCCCGAGCTGTGGCCCGAACACTGCGGCACGCTCAAGGCCATGATGGCCGCGCTCCCGTGGAACACGGCGCAGCGACAGGCGCTGAAGGAACTCCGGGAATGCCTGTTGCGCAGTGACGACGATCGCTTCGCTGTGCGTTCATCGGCGCCTGATGAAGATCATGCGGCGGCATCGTTCGCCGGCGGCTACCTTACCCTGCTGGGCGTGCGCGCGCAGTCGCTGGAAGAGGCGATCCGCAGCTGTTGCGCCTCGGCGCTAGACGCAAGGGTCTTTGCCTACAAGCGCCAATGTGGTCTCGACATTGCCCTGCCGCGCATGGCGGTCGTCATCCAGCAGCAGCTTGCCAGCGAAGTCGCCGGAATCGGTTTCTCGCTCAACCCGATCACCAACGACTTCGACGAGGTCGTCATCGACGCCAGCTGGGGGCTTGGCGAGGCCGTCGTCTCCGGTCGCCTCACTCCCGATCACTGGGTGGTGGACAAGGTCACACGCGAGGCAATTGAGGCAACGGCCGGCGCCAAGCAGATCGAGATCGTGCTGGCCGAAGCGGGCGGCGTACGCGAGACTGCAAGTCGGCCATCGAACGAGCTGTCGCTGAGCGACGCCCAGGTTGCGGAGCTGACCGATCTCATCGTGGCCATCGAGGCACTCTTCGGCCAGCCGGTGGATATCGAGTGGGCCTACGCCAACGACGTGCTCCACGCGCTGCAGGCTCGGCCCATCACCCGCTACGTGCCGCTGCCACCCGAAATGACCACGGCGCCGGGGGAGCGCCGCCGCCTGTACACCGATGCGGCGCTTTCCAAAGGTCTGACCACCAACGCGCCGGTCTCCGTGCTCGGACTCGACAACCTTGATCGCGGCTTCACCGCGATCATCGAATCCTGGGCAGGCCGCAGTCGACACCAACCAGCACCGGGCGAGGCCATGTTCCTGTTCGCCGGCGCGCGCATGTACATGAACCTGTCGCCCCTGCTGTGGATTGTGTCGCCGCGCATGCTGGCAAAAAGCAGCGCGCCGACCGACATGCTGATGGCGAGGATTCTTGGTGCCGTCGACCGCAGGCGCTACCGATCGGCCAGGCGTCCGCAGTGGCTGGGGGTCAGGCTGCTCTGGCTCGTGCCGCGGCTCATGTGGGGTGTACGCGGGCTGGTGTGGCAGCTGATGAAAACGCTGATCGCGCCCGAGCGGGCGTATCGCGCCTATCAGCGGAAGGTGGCGAGCGTCGAGCGGGCGCTGCGCGACCTGGAGCGCGAGGACCTGTCGCTCGACGAACTCCATCACCGCTCCGGATCGATCTTCATCGCTGCGGTCGGTACGCTGATGGCCGCGCTGGTCGTCGGCCAACTTTCGCCGCGCAGTCTCGTGCGGCGGAATTCGACGGAAGAGCGCGCACTGGCGGACACGATCGAGCGCGGCGTGCCGGGCAACGTCGTCGTCGAGATGGGCATCGCACTGTACCGGTTGGCCGGCCTCGTCGATCGGTCGGACTTCGATGATCTGTCGCAGCTGGCGGAACGCATCGAACGTCGGCAGATGCCGGACCCGTTTCTTCAGGCCTGGGACGATTTCGTCGCCCGGTTCGGGCGCCGCGGGCCGCAGGAGATGGACCTTGCATGCCCCAGGTACGGCGACGATCCGCGGCTGATGCTTCAACAGATGGCGCAGCTGGCGGTGGCGGGTTCGCTCGACCCCGAAGCGCTGCACCGGAAGCATGTTCTGGAACGCCAACAGGCATACGAGGCGCTGTTGCGCCGTTTCGGTCCGCTGCGGCGCGCACTGCTGCGTCGTATCTACCGGCGCAACGGACTGTTCGCCGGGAGCCGGGATACGCCGAAGTACCTCAACCTTCTTGTTTATCACGCGGCAAGGCGGCGCGCGCTGGCCGATGGACGACGACTGGTGGCGGCTGGCAGGCTCGACGCGGCAGAGCACATCTTCGATCTCAAGTTCGAGGATATCGCTCGCGCGCTCGATGATGCCTCGCTCGACCTCAGAAGCCTGCGCGAATCGCGGATCAGCTTCACCCGCACGCTGAAAGATCATGTGCGCACCTTTCCCGCGGTCCTTGATTCCCGCGGGCGCATTCTGCGTCCACAAGCGGTCAACGAGGTGCCGGGGCTGCTGCGCGGCATGCCGGTATCGGCGGGCGTGGCGAGCGGTCCGGTGAAAGTGCTGCGCAGCGCTGACGAAAAGCGTGTCGAAAAGGGCGACGTGCTTGTCGCCTACATCACCGACCCTGGATGGACGCCGCTGTTCGTCAACGCCGCTGCCATCGTGCTGGAGGTGGGCGGCGTGCTGCAGCACGGAGCGGTCGTCGCCCGCGAGTACGGCAAGCCATGCGTGATCGGCATCGATCGCGTCATGGACCGGCTACGCGACGGAGATGTTGTCGAAGTCGACGGCATGACCGGAACTGTTCGCACCCTGGAGAGACAGGGGGAAATCGCGGCCCCGTCCTGATCTATCAGGTCGACGCCTCTTCCGCGTCGGGCGCATACTGCGCGCCGGGTCCCGGCACCGGGAAAGGGAGTCAGGAGTATGCAGGTCGGCAAGAACGTACTCATCGGGGTCGTGCTGTTCGCTGTGCTTGGACCACCGATCGGCTCCCTTCTGTATTCCGTGCTCGTGGAAGTATTCGGGCTGGTCATCACCAGCGAGGGCCTGATCCGGCTTCCGTCGCGGACAGACGGTGATCTCGGTCGGCTCGGCAGCAAGATGCTTGCCATCGCGGCCTTGTCGTACCTGATCGGTTTTGTGCCGGCCCTGCTTACCGGCGCCATCGTTGGCGCTCTCAGGCATCGTCTCGATGGCATCACCTTGGTCGCTGTCGGCGTTCTCGCGGGTGCCGCCACGAGCTTTGTCGTGATGTGGCTGTGGATGCAGCAAAGCTCGCCGGACGCCGCAATCAACGTGGGGCTGGACACGCTGCCCTACGCCATGTTTGCCAGCGCCGTGCTTTCCTGGCTGTTCCGTTGTCGCGCTCGAACGACCGAGCATTCGCCCCCGGTCTAGCGCTGATCCTCGTCGTGCACGCTGCATGCGGCGCGAGCGCTGATCTTCTGCGTTCCACCGGTGTCTGAGATGCCGTCCGGTTCCGCAAAGGAATGTACAGTGCTTGTGGTGGTTCGCACTCCTCGGCATCCTCGCTACTGTGCGCCATGTCCGGCACCCATCTTCTTCCAAGCTTGAGCGAGTGATCAGCCGATGATCCGTCGTCCCCTACTCTGCATGCTGGCAATGTCCGTGCCCGTCTGGACGCTGCCCGCCCACGCCCAGGACTACGCGCTGGACGCACCGGAGCGCGTCCATATACGCCAGAGCGTGGATGTCCGCTGGACGTCGCCGCACACGACTGGCGGACTGTTGGAGATCCGGGCCGACGTTGAAACGCCGTCGCGCGCAAGCTACGCCTATACCCACAACAACCCGCAATCGATTCTGGCTCCGGAAACGCCGGGGGCGTACGTGATCGTTTACGTGTACGAGCGCGAGGTTCGCGCCAGCCGCCCGCTGACCGTGTTCATGCCGGAGGCAACGCTGGAGATTCCCGCCAGCGTCGATGCCGGCGCGCACTTCGAGGTCCTATGGACCGGTCCCGACAGCCGCCAGGACAACATCGTGTTCGCCGAGCGCGACGGACCGCCGATTCGCGGCTCGAGCTATGCCTATGTAGGCAACAGCCGCGACGGTCCGGCGCGCCTGCGCGCACCCATGGACGAGGGCGACTATGACGTTGTCTACGTCAGCGGATCGACCATCCTGGCGCGTGCGCCGATCAGCGTCGGCAAGATCTCCGCCACACTCAGTCACCCGTCCCGGGTCCACGCCGGTGGCGCCCTGCGCGTGGTCTGGGAGGGACCGCGCAACGCACAGGACCACGTCACGTTCGCCGCTCGCAATGGCGATCCCGTGCGCGGCACCAGCTATGCCTACGTTGGAAACTTCGAAGACAACGTCGTTCCGCTGCACGCGCCGGAACAACCTGGCCCGCTCGATATTGTCTACGTCTCGGGCAGCCGGGTGATCGGCCGCAGCCCGGTCGACATCATCGAAGCGCACATCAAACTCGATGGTCCCGAGGAAGTCACCGCTCTGCAGGCGTTCTCCGCCCACTGGGACGGCGACGGCAATCGTGGCGACTGGATCGGCATCGTCGATGCACAAGGCAAAAGCCTGGCTTACGGCTACATCCGCGTTGATGAACGCGATACGCGCGTCGTCGCACCGGCGCTTGAAGGCGACTTTCATCTGGTCTACGTCACCCGCGACCGTCGCGAGATGGCGCGGCGGCCCATCCGCGTACTGCCGGCGGCGCAGGCGCCAGGCACGCTTGTGGTCGAGCAGCGCGGCGGCACACTCGGTCCCGAGGACGCCGTTGCCGTGATTTTCGATGCCTCAGGCTCGATGCTTCAACGCCTGGACGGAGTGCGCCGGGTCGAGATCGCCCGCCAGACCCTGTCCGAACTCGTCGGCGACGCCATTCCTGCCGGCACCGGCTTCGCGTTGCGGGTGTTCGGGCATCGTGAAGCGGGCAGCTGCCGCACTGATCTGGAGATCCCGCTTGGGCCGCTCGATCCGGCGGCCGCCGCTGCAGCGATTGGTGCGGTCAACGCCATGAACCTTGCGCGCACCCCGCTGGGGCGCTCCATCGAGCAGACGGCCGTGGATCTCGCCAACGTCACCGGCAAGCGCCTGCTGATCGTGCTGACCGACGGCGAAGAGACCTGCGACGGCGATCCGGCCGCGGCCATCGAGGGTCTGCGCGCGCGCGGCTGGGATGTCACCGTCAACATCGTCGGTTTCGCGATCGACGATGCTGCGCTGCAAGCGGAGTTCGCCGCATGGGCCCAGCTCGGCGGCGGGGCGTACTTCAGCGCGACCGACCGCGACTCGCTGCGTGAGGCGTTGCTGCAGGCCGCGCTTGCACCCTTCGCGGTCGCCAACGCGGCGGGCGAGGTCGTTGCGAACGGGCGTGCCGGCGAAGCAATCGTCCTTCCCGCAGGCGACTACGTGATCCATTGGGACGCAAGCCGCAAGGCGTCGGTGACCGTCCCGTCGCAGGGCACTGCTCGAGTGCCCTACGGAGGCTAGTGTGGTGTTCCGCAATTACCTTACCGAACTCGCTTGGTCTTCAGCCC
>CAZGKE010000162.1:0-5748 GCA_964526035.1 uncultured Gammaproteobacteria bacterium
CTGCGCCATCGAGAACCTTGACCCGATGGGCGTGCATACCGGCGACTCGATCACCGTGGCGCCCGCGCAGACGCTCACCGACAAGGAGTACCAGCGTCTGCGCGATGTATCCATTGCCGTGCTGCGCAAGATCGGCGTCGATACCGGCGGCTCCAACGTGCAGTTCGGCGTGCACGTGGCGACCGGGCGCGTGGTGATCATCGAGATGAATCCGCGCGTGTCGCGTTCCTCGGCGCTGGCTTCGAAAGCGACCGGCTTTCCGATCGCCAAGGTGGCTGCCAAGCTGGCGGTCGGCTATACGCTGGACGAACTCAAGAACGAGATCACCGGCGGGCTGACGCCGGCAAGTTTCGAGCCGACCATCGACTACGTGGTCACCAAAATCCCGCGCTTCGCCTTCGAAAAGTTTCCGGCGGCTGATGCCCGCCTGACCACGCAGATGAAGTCGGTGGGTGAGGTGATGGCCATTGGTAGGACCTTCCAGGAGTCGCTGCAGAAGGCGCTGCGTGGACTGGAAATCGGCGTGGCCGGTCTCGACCCGATGGACCTGGACCGCAGCAGCGAGGAGGGCATGACCGATCTGCGCCGCCAGCTGCGCGAGCCCAGGGCCGAACGCCTGTTCCAGGTGGCCGATGCCTTCCGTGCCGGACTGACGCTGGAGGACATCAATCAGCTGTCGCACATCGATCCATGGTTTCTCGCGCAGATCGAGGATCTGGTGCTGGACGAGACGGCGGTCGCCGCGGGTGGCATGCAGGCGCTGGATGTCGACAGGCTCCGCGGCCTGAAGCGCAAGGGCTTCTCGGACGCGCGCCTGGCGACACTGTGCGGTGTCGAGGAAAAGGTGCTGCGTGCGCTGCGCCACGGTTTCGGCCTGCGACCGGTGTTCAAGCGCGTCGATTCCTGCGCCGCCGAGTTCGCCACCAGCACCGCCTACATGTACTCCACCTACGAGGAGGAGTGCGAGGCCGAGCCGACTTCACGCGACAAGATCATGGTGCTCGGCGGCGGACCCAACCGCATCGGTCAAGGCATCGAATTCGACTACTGCTGCGTGCACGCAGCACTCGCCCTGCGCGAGGACGGTTTCGAGACCATCATGGTCAACTGCAACCCGGAAACCGTGTCCACCGACTACGACACCTCGGATCGCCTTTACTTCGAACCGCTGACGCTGGAAGACGTGCTCGAGATCATCGCGGTGGAGAAGCCCAAGGGCGTGATCGTGCAGTACGGCGGCCAGACTCCGCTGAAGCTGGCGCGCGCCCTGCACGAAGCTGGCGCGCCGATCATCGGCACCAGCGCCGAGGCCATCGACCACGCCGAAGACCGCGAACGTTTCCAGAAACTCATCGAGCGCCTGGGTCTGCGGCAGCCGTCCAACCGTACCGCGCGTGCCGCCGACGAGGCGCTGGCGCTGGCCGCCGAAATCGGCTATCCGCTGGTAGTGCGGCCAAGCTACGTGCTCGGCGGTCGCGCCATGGACATCGTCCACGACGACAGCGACCTGGCGCGCTACATGCGCGAAGCGGTCAAGGTGTCCAATGACTCGCCGGTGCTGCTCGACCGCTTTCTCGACCAGGCGGTCGAAGTCGACGTCGATCTGGTGGCCGATGCGGAAGGCAACATATTGATTGGCGGCATCATGGAGCACATCGAGGAGGCCGGCGTGCACTCCGGCGACAGTTCCTGCTCACTGCCGCCCTATTCTTTGTCGGCTGCCATCCAGGATCGCCTGCGCGAGCAGGTGGCGATGATGGCGCGCGAGCTTGGCGTGGTCGGACTGATGAACACCCAGTTCGCCATCCAGGGTGAGGACATCTTCGTGCTTGAGGTGAATCCGCGCGCTTCGCGCACAGTGCCGTTTGTCTCCAAGGCCACCGGCCTGCCGCTGGCCAAGATCGCGGCGCGCTGCATGGCCGGAATCTCTCTGGCCGATCAGGGCACGACCCGGGAAGTGGTGCCGGGCTACTGGTCGGTGAAGGAGGCCATCTTCCCGTTTGCGAAGTTCCAGAACGTCGATCCGATCCTGGGTCCGGAGATGCGTTCGACAGGCGAGGTGATGGGCGTCGGCCGCAGCTTCGGCGAAGCCTTTGCGCGCGCACACGAGGCCGCGAACATCCGTGCGCCCGCGCCGGGCAAGACCTTCCTGAGCGTGCGCGATCCGGACAAGGAGCGCCTGTTGCCGGTGGCCGAGGATCTGCTGCGGCGCGGTTTCACCTTGGTCGCCACGGGTGGCACCCAGCGTTTCCTCAGGGACCGCGGCATCCCCTGCCAGCACGTCAACAAGGTGCTGGAGGGCCGGCCGCATATCGTCGACCTGATCAAGAACGGCGAGATCGCCTTCATCGTCAACACCACTGAAGGCAAACAGGCGATTTCCGATTCGTTCTCGATCCGCCGCGAGGCGCTGCAGCAGAGAATCACCTATTCCACCACCATTGCCGGTGCGCGTGCGCTGCTGCATTCGCTCGACTTTCGCAGCGGCGGCGATGTCTACTCGATACAGGAACTGCATCAGGAGCTGGCCGGATGAACCGAATTCCCCTGACCATCGGTGGCGCCAAGCGCCTGCGCGAGGAGCTCGACATGCTGAAGAGCGTCAAGCGTCCGCAGGTGATCCAGGCCATCGCCGAGGCCCGCGCCCACGGCGACCTCAAGGAGAACGCCGAATACCATGCTGCTCGCGAACAGCAGAGCTTCATCGAGGGCCGCATCAAGGAGCTGGAGTCGGCGATGGCCGGCGCTGAGATCATCGACACCAGCAAGCTCAACGCCGGCAGCCGCGTGGTGTTCGGCGCGCACGTCGAACTGATGGACCTGCACAGCGACGAGGAATTCAGCTACCAGATCGTCGGCGACCTCGAAGCCAACATCAAGGACCGCCGCATCTCGGTCAGCTCACCGATGGCGCGCGCCCTGATCGGCAAGCACGAGGGCGATACGGTGGAGATCGTGGCGCCGAACGGCAAGCGGCTGTGCGAGATTCTCGGCGTCCGCTATGAGTAGCCGGGACCCGGGAGGCGGTGCGGTGACCGCGTGAGGAATCCGCAGCATCCGGACTTGAGCCTCCTTGCACGGGTGGCGGCGTGCTGACGCTGCTGCTGCCGTCCCTGCCGAAAATCAGGCGCGATCCCGCGCTGCGGGAACTGCTCGACCCGCTGCTGACGCGTGCTGATCGTCTCGATGATCTTGCCGAAGGCCGCACGGCCCAGCTCGGCAAACTGTTCGGGCTGCAGCCGCTGCCGGCGGCGGCCCTGACGCGCAGCCGCGAAAGCCCGCCGCAGACCGAAGGCCTGTGGCTGCGCGCGGACCCGGGCCACGTGATGGTGGACATCGCCGCGGTGCGTCTGATGGCCTGCGGGGAGATGGACTTGACCGACGCCGAGCGCGCGGCGTTGGAGCCCGACCTTGCAGCGCTGTTCGCCGATGAGGGCATGGCCTTCGAGGCACCGTCGGTATCGCGCTGGTATCTGCGTCTGCCCGACGATTCGTCCTTGCCCACCTTTCATCCGCCGGAGCTGGCGCTGGGCGCGGACCTCGAGGACTGGCTGCCGACGGGCGCGGAGCAGGGGCGCTGGCGCAGGCTGCTGAACGAGACCCAGGTGCTGTTGCACCAGCATCCGGTCAATGCAGCGCGTCTCGCGCAGGGGAGGATCGCCATCAACAGCCTGTGGTTCTGGGGCGCAGGCCGGCTGCCGACCAAGGTTCATGCGCCCTGCCATTGGGTCGCCTCCAACGAGCCGCTGCTGCTGGCGCTGGCTGCGCTGGCCGGCATCACTGGCGAGGCGTCCGGCGAGGAAGGGCTGGTCGATCTGCATGGCGCAAGCATCGCCGCGGTGACCAATGCGCTTGGCCACGCCGCCACTGGCGCGCTCCTGGTCTTCGCCGACGGCCCCCGTTACCGCGTGTCGCGCTGGCAGCGCCTGCGCTTCTGGCGACGTGTCCCGCATGCGGCGGGGGAGGGGACATGAATCCCGTGCGCCTGCGCCGCCGCAACGCAGCTTCATGGAACGGGATCGATACACGCCTGCACCCGGTGCTGTGCCGCGTCCTTGCCGGGCGCGGGCTGGCATCACCAACCGAAGCCGAATACCGGCTGGCCGCGCTGGCGCAGCCAGACCGAATGGGCGGTATCGACCGTGCCACCGAACTTCTCGCCGCGGCCATCGCGGCCGATCACGGTATTCTCGTGGTGGGTGACTTCGACGCCGATGGCGCCACCGGCAGCGCCGTTGCGGTACGCGGCCTGCGCATGCTCGGCGCACGCCGGGTGGGTTTCCGCGTACCGCACCGCATGCGCCATGGCTACGGACTCAGCCCGGCGCTGGTGGACGAGATCGACGCCGGGGAAGCCGACTTGATCCTCACTGTAGACAACGGCGTGGCCAGCCACGCCGGCGTGGTCAGGGCCCACGAGCGCGGGATGCGAGTAGTGATCAGCGACCATCACCTGCCCGGCGAAACGCTGCCGGCCGCCGATGCCATGGTCAATCCCAATCTCCCGGGCGATCCGTTTCCAAGCAAGGCCTTGGCCGGCGTCGGCGTGGTGTTCTACCTGCTGCTTGCGCTGCGCGCGAAGCTGCGCGGGCAGGCGCGATTCGAGAGCGGCAAGGAACCGGATCTGCGCGACCTGCTGGATCTGGTGGCGGTGGGTACGGTCGCCGATCTGGTGCCGCTCGACTACAACAACCGCGTGCTGGTCGATGCCGGCCTGCGGCGCATCCGCCAAGGTCGCGCCTCGGCCGGCATTGCCGCGCTGTTGGAGGTGGCCGGGCGTGATCCATCGCGCGTCGCGGCTTCCGATCTCGGCTTCGCGGTCGCGCCGAGGATCAACGCCGCGGGCCGGCTTGATGACATGAGCGTCGGCATCGCCTGCCTGCTCAGTGACGACCGCGCTCACGCGCGCGAACTGGCGGGCATCCTCGACGGCATCAACCGCGAACGGCGCACCCTGCAGCGCGACATGCTGGTCGAGGCTGATGCCGCGGTGGCCGAACTGGACCTGCAGCCGGGTGGTAACGGCCCGGTGGGCCTGAGCCTGTTTCGCGACAGCTGGCATCCCGGCGTGGTGGGGCTGGTGGCGTCGCGTCTGAAGGAACGCCTGCATCGGCCGGTGGTGGCTTTCGCGCCCGGCGAGGACGACCTGCTGCGCGGCTCGGCGCGCTCCATTCCCGGATTCCACGTGCGCGATGCGCTTGCCGCTGTGGATGCCGCGCATCCTGGCCTGATCGAGCGCTTCGGCGGTCACGCCATGGCCGCCGGACTGAGCCTGCGCCTCTCCCACTACCCGGCCTTCGCCGAGCATTTCGATGCGGCGGCGCGGCGCAGTCTGGATGACGATGCACTGGACCGCGTGGTGCTGACCGATGGCCCGCTCGGCGCGAACGACTACGAACACAAGCTGGCCTGCGTGCTGCGCGACGCCGGTCCCTGGGGGCAGGCGTTTCCCGAGCCGCTGTTCGACGATGCATTCGAGGTGTGCGACTACGCGCCGATGGGCCAGGGGCACTTGCGCATGCAGGTGCGCGCGGAAGGTATGCGCGAGCCGGTCACCGCAGTCGAGTTCGGCCACTACAACGGCGGCAGCCTGCCGGGCAGTCTGCATCTCGCATTCCAGCTCGAACCCGACGAATGGCGCGGCCGCCGCGCCGCGCGCCTGGTGGTGCGTCATCGGCTGCCTCTTTAGAACCTTTACCTGCGGCCGACGATTCTCGATGTAGAAGGAGCGGCGAAAGCCGCGATCAG
>CAZGKE010000162.1:5848-7492 GCA_964526035.1 uncultured Gammaproteobacteria bacterium
GCGGCGAAAGCCGCGATCAGGGTCCCATTCCGACCGTCGCTCAGATCCTCCGGACGCGTATGTTGCGGCCCTTGATCTTCCCGGCCTGCAGGCTGGCCGTTGCCCTGTCTGCCTGGGCAGCCCTGACCGCGACGTAGGAACGGGTGGGAAAGATGTCGATCTTGCCTATGGCATCGGCCGCAAGTCCGGCAGCGCCGGTCAGCGCACCAAGGATGTCCCCGGGGCGCAGCTTGTCGCTGCGGCCGGCGTCGATGCGCAGCGTCGCCATGGCCGCCTTCGGGACACTCTTGGGTTTGGCTGCTGCGGCAGGCGCCGCGGTCCAGCGCAGCTTGATGCCGAGGCGGTCCTCCAGGGTCAGGGCGCGCGGGGTTTCGCGCGGCGTGACCAGGCTCAGCGCCAGGCCGGGGCTTCCGGCACGCGCGGTGCGCCCGATGCGGTGCAGGTAGATGTCGGGGTCGCTTGGCAGCTCGTAGTTCACCACGCACGCAAGCTCCTTCACATCGAGCCCTCGCGCGGCGACATCGCTGGCGACCAGCACGGCGAGACTGCGGTTGGCGAAGCGGACCAGGACCTCGTCGCGGTCGCGCTGTTCCAGATCGCCATGCAGCGCCGCGGCGCTGAAGCCGAGCCGATCGAGATGCTCGGCCACGTCGTCGACGTCGCGCTTGGTGTTGCAGAACACCACGGTGGACTCGGGGCTATGCAGCAACAGCAGGCCAGCCAGCGCGGACGGCTTGTCCGACAGCGCGACCTCGTGAAACCACTGCTCGACGTCGGGTTGCCCGGTCACGTCTCCCGCGCTGATCTCCAGCGGATTGCGCAGCGTGGCGCGGCCGATGGCGCGGATCGCCTCGGGCCAGGTGGCGGAGAACAGCAGGCTCTGGCGCTGCTTCGGCAGGCGTTTCGCGATGTCTCGGATGGCCTCCTCGAAGCCCATGTCGAGCATGCGGTCGGCTTCGTCGAGGACGAACATCTTGATCTCCTTCGGATCAAGCGCGCCCTTGCGCAGCATCTCCTGTACCCGTCCCGGCGTCCCGACGACTATGTGCGGCGCGTGCGTCAGCGAGGCGATCTGAGGCCCCAGCGGAATGCCGCCAGTGAGCAGCGTCAGCTTGACGTTGGGAATGCCCATGGCCAGCCGGCGCAGTTCCTTGGCCACCTGGTCGGCCAGCTCGCGGGTCGGACACAGCACCAGCGCCTGGGTGCGGATGGCGCCGACGTCGAGGTGCTGCAGCAGGCCGAGGCCAAAGGCCGCAGTCTTGCCGCTGCCGGTGGGCGCCTGCGCGATCACGTCCTTGCCGTCGAGAACCGGGGGCAGGGTGGCGGCCTGGATCGGCGTGGGCGCGCTGTAGCCGGCGGCGTCAATGGCCTGGCGAAGGGCGGGTATCAGGGGTAGTTCGTCGAAGGAGTGCATGCGACATGATCGCAGGCTTCGTTCGTCGGTGTGCACATGGCCGGATGCATCGGCATCTGGCGCTCTGCTATTCTTGCGCGCTTTTCCGCAGTGCAACATCCGCCATGATCGAGACCAACCCCGTTCGCGACCAGATCGCCGACCTGAAGCGCCGCATCCTCGCGCTCAGGGGGTTTCTTTGACTACGATGCCCAGCGTGAGCGCCTCGAGGAAGTCACCCGCGAACTGGA
>CAZGKE010000163.1:0-7405 GCA_964526035.1 uncultured Gammaproteobacteria bacterium
GTAGATTCGGGGACGTAGGATCTTCGGACGCGGGTTCAATTCCCGCCGCCTCCACCAACACCAGCCCCGGCCGTTCACGGCCGGGGCTTTTTGTTGCCTGCAGCCGCCGGTGCGCCGCGCGGACCGGGTCGAAGGTTCCCTGGCTGGCCCCCTTCCGCGATAATGGTTCGGATGCGCAATCCTGCCTGTACTCTTGATTAGTCGGTGCCCAGTCCTCTTCACCGCGCCCGTATCAATGTAGTTGTCCGTGAAATGCTGTCGAGCGGCGCCCGTCGGGTAGCCGATCTCGGCTGCGGACACGGCGAACTGCTGCAGTGGCTGCGTGGACACGATCAGTTCACGCACCTTTTTGGAGTCGACGTCGACGTGCGCGCCCTCGCGGAAGCGAGATCACGACTGGGCATAGACCTGCTCCAGCCCGATGCGCGTCTGCAGGTTTCCTTCGGCTCCTTCGAGGATGCGGAGCTGGATATGCCTGCCGTCGATGCAGCCGTCATGCTGGAAACCATCGAACACGTCGACCCCGGTCGCCTGCCCCGAGTCGAGCAGACCGTGTTCGGCCAGCTGCGTCCTTCGCTGGTGCTGATCACCACGCCCAACAAGGAATACAACCCCCTGCACGGCCTGTCGGAGCGTCAACGCCGTCACCCGGGTCACCGCTTCGAGTGGACGCGGGCCCAGTTCAGGTCATGGTGCAGCGGCGTCGCCGAGCGGCGCGGCTACACCATCCGGTTCACGGATATCGGACCAAGCGACCCTGTGCTCGGAAGCTCGACACAGATGGCGCGCTTTGACAAGGCGGCGTGATCGCCCAGCCGAGTCACGGTCTGGCAAGAGGATCCCTTACGGAATCTCGCATTCGCGCCCAAGCATCGATGTGAGTCGAATCAGGTCCAGCGAGCCGCTGCCGAATCCATCCTGCACGCTGTCCCATTCGATGCGGGCGCTGTCCGGACCGAGCGCGCTGAACACCAGCTCGCCCCAGGGCCTTCGCTCGACGTGGTCGGGGTCGAATGCCGGCGGGAACTGTGCGCCGTCGGCACTGACCAATTCAATGACCGCGCTGCCGCCCTGGATCGGGCCGTTGCCGATGAACCAGCGCTGCTCGCCACCGAGATAGGCATACCAGACCACCAGCAGCTGCCGCGATTCGTCCTCCCCGAACACCTGTACTTGCAATCCGTGACCATCCTCGATGGGTTGATACCAGGTGCCGCTGTGACACGCCGTGATGGCGATGCCGGCGTCTGCTTCGTCACCGCCGCCGGCGGGCAGAATGAGTCGGGTCAACGGCATGCTGCCATCGGCGAAGCCGGGATAGTTGCTGATCCAGTTCACCTGCCCCTGGCTGTTGGAATCGAAGTGGAACTCCGCCTCGCCCCAAGCCTCGCGGACCACGTCCGCGGGATCGAACGCCGGAGGAAATCCGCCGCCGCGGGTGATGGTGAGCGGGACGCGCACGCTGAACTCGTCCGCCACGCCGACGCCGATCAGCCAGACCGGCTCGCCGTCCAGGTAGGTGTACCAGGTGGCAAGCAGGGCCAGCACGCCATCGCTATCGATGGCTTCCAGCAGCCAGCCGTGCCCGTCCTGCGCCGGATCGAACCAGGTTCCGGAAACGTCGGCGGCAATGGGATGACCGGGCGCACCCTCCAGGTCCGCGAGCGCTACGCGCCAGACGCCGCGCCCGTAAGTGAATGCGTGCAGGGTCGGTCCGCCGGGCGCATTGGCGGCAATCGCCAATCGCTCCACGATGGCATTGGCGAAGCCGGTATTCTCGCGCGCCCAGCTCTGGCCTCCGTTCAGGGTGACGAACACGCCGATATCGGTGGCGACGTACAGCCGCTCGCGATTCTGGGGATGGATCGCGATGTCATGCACGGCAATGTCGGGGAGGCGCCCGGCGCCCTGACCATCGATGGCGGTCCACGTCGCGCCCGCGTCAGCGCTGCGCCACACATGCTCGCCGCCAAACGTCGAGTAAGTTGCATAGGCCACATCGGCGTCCACCGGATCGAAGCGCAGCGATGACACCCAACCGCTGCGGGGCGAAACCATCGCAAGCTGTGTATCCGGCCCGCTGCCGACCGCGTCGCTGCTGCGGTAGATGCCGACCCGGTTGCCGACCAGCAGGCGGCTGTTGTTGACCGGCGATACGTCGATCGCTGAAATCCGGTGATCAAAACCCTGACCGAGCACGGCGCTCGCCGGCTGCCAGAGGTCGCCCTGATTCACCGTCCGCCAGACCCGTGTCCCGCCGGCATAGAGACGATCCGGCGCAGCGCGATCGATGACGAACGGCATGATGAAGATCGGCGTATCGTTGATCCCGCTGGTGACGGTGGTCCAGTTCTGTCCGCCGTTGGTTGAACGGCGGATCGAGACGTTCTGCGCGCTGAAGAAGATCACATCGTCGTTGCGCGGATCGATGGCGACGCTGGCGCCATCGCCACCGGATATGAACTGCCACTGCAGCGGCGCCATGCCGTCGCGCCACAGCTGCGTTCCATTGTCCTGCAGGCCGCCGAACACGACCGAGCCGCTGGCGCTCACGGTGCCGGTGTAGAACTGCGTGGTTCCCAGACCGCTGATTCGTTCACTCCAGCCGATGGCGGGTTCACCGGTGCCCAGACACGCTGCATGGTTGCCGCGGCGCACCGGGCCCGCATCGCCCAGGGTCACCGCCATGCCGCCGTCGGTCGCCACGAACAGCCAGCGCCTGCCCTGGGCGTAACTGGGATGAAACGCCATCGCGTGGACATCGGCGTGCGTGTAATAGGTGCTGTTGAACGGCCACCATTCGGAGGCCTTCCCGAAGGTCTGCGCTCCATCGTCGGAGCGGTACATCTCCATGCCGCCGACCCAGACAATGTCGGGGTTCAGCGGGTTCACGGCAATGGCCATGTTGTACCAGCCGGCGCTGTAGATGAAGGTGCCCTGCCCGCAATTCCCATCCTCGAATCCGTAGCCGTAGCTCAACAGGTAGGTGGACAGCCGGTCAGGCGAGTCGTTGCGCAGTCGCGCTTCCCAGGTCATGCCGCCATCATTGGAACGGAAGATGGCGTGCAGACCGTTCTCATAGTCACCCTGCCCGTCGCCGGTACGATCGAACCCCGGCTGCGTGCCGGCGCTCAATGCGTAGACGATATCCGGGTTCGACGGCGCCAATGCCATCTGGGTGCGACCCATGCCCGGCTCGCTCAGCACCAGCAGCCACTCCGGCGTCTCTGCAGCCGCGTCCTCGCTGAGAAAGATCGAGGCCGGGCACGGACCGTTGCAGGCGGGCGGCAACACCGAACCGGGGAGCCAGTAGCGATCATCCGTCGAGCGCGACGCACAGCTTGCCAGCAGCCGATCCCCGGCATGACCAGGCAGCAGTTGCAGGTCGGTGCAGCCCTCGTAGAGGAGACCGCCCTGGTCATCAGTGGGGTTGAGCACGCGCACGAAGCTGGCCCCGCGATCATCGGACCGCCACACGCCGCTGTTGGTCGCGGCGTACAGGCGACGATGGTCGTGTGGGCTGATGACGATGTCCGACACATAGCGGAAGTCGGGGCCGCGCGTGCTCAGAAGCTGCGGCCAGGTGGCGCCGTTGTCGGTGGAGCGAAGGATGCCCTGCCCCCACATGGCAGCGTAGGGTCGCTCGCTGTTGCGGTAGAGCTCGCCGGTACCGGCATAGATCACGTCGGGATCCACCGGGTCCATTGCCAGCGCGCCGATGTTGAGGCTCACAGCTTCGTCCGACATGGATCGCCACTGGCCGCCCGAGTCCAACGATTCCCAGACGCCTCCGGACACGCCGCCCATCAGCAGCCGGAACGCGTTGCGCGGATCAAAGACCAGCGTGCGCATGCGCCCGGCCACGTTGGCCGGACCCATCCACTCCCATTCGCCTGCAGCGGCCTTGGCCTGCCCCAGGAAGCGGCCGGTCCTGCTGTCAAACTGTGGCAACGTCCGCGCCTGCGCTTCGGCGCGAACATAAAGCGCCGGATCCAGCTCGATGATTCCTGCCGGCAGGCGTCGGGCCATATGCAGCGCAGCGCGACGCCCCGGTCCGCCTGGACGCTTTGCCGGCGGCATGGGCAGCGCCGCCGTCGCGAGCACAGCGCCCTCGGGTCGTTCCGGCCGGCTGCCGTGCATGCAGCCAGCCACGGACAGCGCCATCGCAACAAGCAGAAGGGAACGCATCATGGCTGGCCTCCGGGGTGGCGTCGGCTTACTCGGTTCAAGTCTACCGAATCGCATGGATGCGCAAGCCGCGCATAAAGCAAAGGCCGCACGAAGGCGGCCTTGCAGGGTGTTGCATCGTTGTCGGACAAGCCACAAAAAAGGTGGCGTCCCCACGGGGATTCGAACCCCGGTCGCCACCGTGAAAGGGTGGTGTCCTAGGCCTCTAGACGATGGGGACGCACAAGACGAGGAGTGCTAAGACGCTGTTTTCGTTGTTGTAATTCGTTGGTGGAGCCAGTCGGGATCGAACCGACGACCTCTACAATGCCATTGTAGCGCTCTCCCAGCTGAGCTATGGCCCCAGGGGGAGCGGAAGGATAGGGATCGCCGTGCGGAGCGTCAAGCCTGATCGTCACCCACAGGCCAGTACGCGACCTCCGGTCAGCCTGGTGGACGCCAGCCAGGGCTGCAAAGAATGTCGGCTATGGCCATGATCTCCCAGAAACTCCAGCCATTTTCCGAAAAAAGTGTTCATGTTCAATCTGCGCTCGAGCCAGCCGTCCGCCGGGGGGCAGGGACCCAGCAAGCGCTCGAAGCGGGTACCGACGGCACAGTGGCTGACCTCGGTGAGGCGGGCATCGAGATACACCCGGATGCTGGCCGCGGGCTCCGGCAAGGGCTCGCCGCCATCGACGAATCCGTAGCTGAGCTCCAGCGAAATCGTGTAGGGCTGACGCTCCTGCACGTCGACGCGCAGGTCCAGGCCGTCGCCGACGGTTGAGCGATAGCTGCCTACCGGCAGCTGCGCCGGATCGAACATCCGCGACAGACGGCGATGGTTCTCGGCATACAGCGCCATCAGCCACGGGAAGCGCCTGGGGCCTGGTGGAAGTCTGAGTGCAGAGTCGAAAGCCATGACTCGATCATAGCGGTGCGGTGCGCACGGCGCGAGTGACGCGGAAACACCACATTTTAACGCCCGTGTTGCAAGGGGACTTCTGCATCACCTGCCCATGAACGACAAGGCCGCGCCGAATCCGTGCCCCGCTCCGTGTCGCTCAGAACATGTTCCGATTGATGCCGAGCTGCGCAAGCACCTTGCTGCCGATTTCCTCGATCGAGGTATGAGTCGTGTTGAGGTGCGGAATGCTTTCCAGGCGGAACAGCTTCTCGGCCTGACTGACCTCGGTGCGGCACTGCCCGATCTGCGCATAGCGACTGTTCGGTCGCCGGGCCTGACGGATCTGCTGCAGGCGATCCGGGTCGATGGTCAGGCCGAACAGTTTCTCGCGATGCGCCTTCAGGCGCTTCGGAAGCCCTTCCGCCTCGAGATCCTCGACGGTCAGCGGATAGTTCGCCGCGGCGACGCCGAAATGCAGCGCCATGTACAGGCAGGTTGGAGTCTTCCCCGAACGCGACACGCCGAGGAGAATCACGTCGGCATCCTGGTAGTTGGGGTCCATGCCATCGTCGTGGGACAGGGCGTAGTTGGTGGCGTTGATGCGCTTCTCGTACTCCGCCGAGTTGGTCACTCCATGGGCGCGCCCCACCTGGGGCTTGCGCGCGATGCCGAGTTCCTTTTCGAGCGGCGTCAGAAACGGCGCGAACACGTCCAGCATCAATGCGCCCGAGTCGGACAGGATCAGGCTCAGTCGCTCGTCAATCACCGTGTTCACCACGATGGGGCGTGCGCCGCTGCTGTCGCCGACGGCGCGGATCCTCTCGACGGCCTGTCTGGCCTTGGACTCGGTGTCGACGAAGGGTATGCGCAGGGAGTCGAACTGCAGCCCCTCGAACTGGGTAAGCACGCTGTGACCAATGGTTTCGGCAGTGATGCCGGTGCCGTCGGAAATGTAGAAAACCGTGCGTCGCATTCTGACTCCCGTGAACTCGGCCGGACCGCGCTTGCCCCTGCCGTCGCTGCGCCGCATCATACGCGGCTGCTGCGCGGATATCTCCGCCCTCCCCTTTCCTCCGGAGCGCAATACCTTGAGTGAGCTCATCCTCTGGCTCGACCAGCTGCGCATGACCGACCTGCCCCAGGTGGGGGGCAAGAATGCCTCGCTGGGCGAAATGATAGGCAACCTGGCCGGCGCCGGCGTATCGGTGCCCGGTGGCTTCGCCACCACTGCGGACGCGTTCCGCGAGTTCATTGCCGGCAACCGCCTTACTGATCGCATCAGCGAGCGGCTGGCCAACCTCGATGTCGATGACGTCAACGCGCTCACCGCGGCCGGCAAGGAGATCCGTGGCTGGGTGGTCGACGCACCCCTGCATCCGGCGCTGGAGAAGGCCATCCGCGACGGATACGCGAAAATGTGCGCCGATGCCGGTACCGAAGTGGCGGTCGCCGTGCGCTCGTCCGCGACCGCCGAGGACCTCCCCGACGCCTCCTTCGCCGGTCAGCAGGAAACCTTCCTCAACGTGCGCGGTGCCGATGAAGTGCTGCACCGTCTCAAGGAGGTGTACGCATCGCTGTACAACGACCGCGCCATCTCCTATCGCGTGCACCAGGGCTTCGCCCACGACGGCGTCGCGCTGTCGGCCGGCGTCCAGCAGATGGTGCGCTCGGACATCGGTGCGTCGGGCGTGCTGTTCACCCTGGATACCGAGTCGGGATTCCGCGACGTGGTGTTCATCACGGCAAGCTGGGGCCTGGGCGAGATGGTGGTACAGGGCGCGGTCAACCCCGACGAATTCTATGTGCACAAGCCCACGCTGCGCGCCGGCCGTCCGGCGGTGCTCAGGCGCCAGCGTGGCTCCAAGGAAGCGCGCATGGTGTACGACCCTTCCGGCGAGAGCGGCCGTCGCGTCCTGACCGAGGACGTCCCGCTGGAGCTGCAGCGCCGCTTCTGTCTCAGCGACGAGGACGTGATGGCGCTCGCCACTCAGGCCTTGACCATCGAGGAACATTACGGCCGGCCGATGGATATCGAGTGGGGCAAGGATGGCGAGACCGGCAGGCTCTACATCCTGCAGGCGCGCCCGGAGACCGTGAAATCGCGCGACCAGACCACCACGCTGGAACGCTTCCAGCTGAAGGAACGCGGCCCCGTGCTGGCCGAAGGCCGCGCCATCGGCCAAAAGATCGGCCAGGGCGCCGCCCGCGTGCTGAAATCCATCGCCGAGATGGACCGCGTGCAGGCCGGAGACGTGCTGGTCACCGACATGACCGACCCTGATTGGGAGCCGATCATGAAGCGCGCCGCCGCGATTGTGACCAATCGCGGTGGTC
>CAZGKE010000164.1:0-7313 GCA_964526035.1 uncultured Gammaproteobacteria bacterium
GTCGTCGGGGTGGACCTCGAAGTGGTCGTCGCTGAGCGCCTGCAGGCGGGCGAGCCGCTCGTCGATCTCGGCCTTCTTGGCGAGGAAGGCATCCAGGGCCTTCTCCTGATTGGTCTTCGGGGTCTGGCTGGTCATCGTCGGTCTCCATCGGCTGGTTGGCGTGGCGGCATGAATCGCTTCAACCGGCGCGCTTATCCAGTAGAATATCGCTCTACCTTGAGAGATTAAGCCATTGACTTGGAACGCCTATCGCCATGCGGGCCACGAGTAATCGGAAGCTCGCCGAAGCCTTGGGCGTGAGCGAGACGGCGGCCAGGAAGGCGCTGGCGGCGGGGCGGATCAGCCGCGATCCGGACGGCGGCTTCGACGTTGCCAGGGTCAAGCGGCAGTGGGCCGGCAACACCGATGCGGCGCAGCAGCGGCCGGCGGCGAAGTCGGCGGTCAAGGCGCAGCTCGCCGAGCTCAAGCGGAAGCCATGACCCCCGCTGAAATGCTCGCCCACGGCGAGTCTTCGCTAGCCGCCAGCTTCGGCGGCGTGCACACGGCCGAGAGCGAGGGCGGGCGCAGCACCTGTACGACCGACGTCGAGGTGGCGGCGGTCGAGGGAGACCTTGAGCGGCGCATGCCGAGACGAAGGCCGGCGCCGCGCGGCGGATGGTCCGCACCCGCACAATCAACGCGTTGGTGGAGGCACCGCAGGCGAGGGCGGCCTCTCCCTAGTCCAGGGTGCCAGAAGCCAAAAAACCCCGCATGGCGACAGGCTCGACGAGTTGGTGCCGCTCGGTGCGTCGGCCACTTTGGCCGGGCCGGGTCAGCCTCGGCAGCGAAACAGTCAGCGCGACAGCACGCGAGCGACGCGGCGCTCGGCCTGGGCTAGCTCGGCGTCGACGTCGGCACCCTGGATCACCGCCTGCAAGGCCGGGGCGAGTTCGTCCATGATGGCGGTGAACTTGGCCGTCTTGATCGGCACGTCGGTGGTGTGGGCCAGCGCGTCCACGAAGATCTGCGTGTAGGCATCGGCGCCCATGCTGCCGGTGGACAAAAGCTCGGTGCTCGAGGTGGAGAGCTGCTGCGAGGCCTGGAAATAGGCTTCGGTGAAGTCGGGGTCGAAGATCACGTAGCGGATGAACTCGGCCGCGGCTTCCTTGTTGGGCGAGGCCTTGGCGATCCCGATCTGGTGCGGGTTGCCGATGGTGCGGCGCTCGCCGTCGGGGCCGGCGGGCATCGGTGCGACCCAGATGTCGCCGTCCGGGGCCGTGGTCATGGTGCCGCCCGAGAGGTTCGAGAAGAGGCCCCTGCCCCACGGCCCTTCGAAGATGAACCCGGCCCTGCCGGCCGCCATGGTGTTCCGGGTCTCGTCGATCGAGAAGCCGGCAGGCGCGCAATCCTCCTGGATAAGGTCGGCGACCCAGGTCCAGGCGGCCTGCATCTCGGGCGTGTTGATGGTGACCTCGCCCGCCTCGTCGACGAGATCGCCGCCGTGGCCGTAGACGATGGGGATGGTCCATTGGGCGGAGTTGGGGTTGCGCTGCGTCCTAAGCGCCACGCCGTAGACGGGAGCACCGTCGCGATCCGGCAGGGCACAGATGGCACGGGCCTGCTCGGCAAGCTCTTCCCAGGTCTGGGGCGGGTTTTCCGGGTCGAGCCCCGCCTCCTCCATCAGGTTGCGATTGTAGAACATGATGATGGGTGCCGGGACCCAGGGCATCGACATGATGTTGCCGTCATAGGTGACGGATTCCACGAGTGCGTCCGGGATCTGCGCCCATTCCTCCTCGGTGAAGAGGTCGTTCAGCGGCTCGAGGCCCTCGATGTCGGTGAGCGTCGCGATCCAGCCGGCGTTGAGGTGCAGCACGTCGGCCGGGTTGCCGGCGAGGATCGAGACGGTCGCCTGCTGCAGTGCCTGGTCGAACGGCACGTCGTTGCGGATGAACTTGATGTCCGGATTCTTCTCCTGGAAGTCCTTCTCCATGAAGGTCACCGTGTCGACATAGGCGCCATAGAGGTTGAGCCAGCCGGCATAGGTGAGCTCGGTCTGCTGTGCGCTCGCCCCATTGGCGAGCAGCATGGCAGCGGCGGTGGTCGAGAGGAGCAGGTTTCGGCGGGTCGGTCGCATCGTTGGTCACTCCCTGATGGGTGGGTTCATCCCTTGACGGCGCCAGCGGTGACGCCCTGCATGAACACGCGCTGAAAGAAGACGAAGAGGAGGAAGATCGGCAAGGAGACGATGACGGCGAGCGCCATCATTTCGGGCCAGGCGCCCTCGAACTCGGTGAGGAAGGACATGCTGATGCCGGCGGGCAGCGGGCGCATCGAGGTGGACGAGGTGAAGGCGAGGCCGAACAACAGCTCGTTCCACGAGGTCACGAAGACGAAGATGGCCGAGGCCGCCATGGCCGGCCGCGCCATCGGCAGGACGATGTGGAAGAGCGTGTAGAGGGGGCTTGCCCCGTCCACATAGGCCGCCTCCTCGACCTCGATCGGCAGCTGGTCGAAGAAGTTCTTCAGGAGCCAGACCGCGACCGGCAGCGTGATCGCCGTGTGGCCGAGGATCAGCGCCCAGTAGGTGTTCAAGAGCCTGAGCTCGACGAACAGCATGTACATCGAGATCATCAAAAGCGGGATCGGAAAGGCGAGCGAGGCCATGAACAGCATCAGGATGAAGCTGTTGCCGGTGAAGCGGTAGCGGGCGAGCCCGTAGCCGGCGAAGGCACCCGCCAGGGTCGAGAGGACGGCGGCACCGAGGCCGGCGATCAGGCTGTTGAGGAAGAAGCGGCCGAGCTGCGGGTCGAGCTGGGCCCGGTAGCCGTCGAGGGTCACGCGCTCGGGGATCCAGCGGGGCGGGTACTGGAAGACGTCGGCCAGCGGCTTCAACGAAGTCGAGATCATCCAGGCGATGGGCAGGAGCAGGATGACCAGCGACGCGATGACCAGGAGGTGCAGCCAAAGTGCGCCCAGCCTGCGGCTCCAGACGTAGTAGCGGTCGCCCTTGTGGGCCTTCCTGCGGCCGACCGGCAGGGTTGCGGTATGCGTGCTCATTGGAGCGTCTTCTTCATGGCGAAGCGGACGTAGAAGAGGGCGAAGGCCATCAGCAGGACCAGCCAGAACGTGCCGATGGCGGAGGCGAGGCCGAAGTCCCAGGCTTCGAACGCGGCTTTGTAGGTGTAGAGCGAGAGCACCATGGTGGCGTTGATCGGGCCGCCTTGCGTCAGCACGAAGACCAGGGTCATCTCCTGGAAGAAGCGGACGGCCTGGAGCAGGGCCGCCACCAGGATGATGTTCCGCATGATGGGGAGCACGACATAAAGCTGGCGCTGGAGGAAACCCGCCCCGTCGATCTCGGCGGACTCGGTCAGCTCCTTTGGCACGCCCTGCAAGCCCGCGAGGCAGATCACCATGATGAAGGGGATCGCCCGCCAGGTGTAGCCGGTGATGATCGCCCATTGGGCGGCCGTGGGGTCGAACAGCCACTTGATGCTGCCCTGGGCGATGCCCAGGGTCTGCAAGAGGTAGTTCACCAGGCCGTAGTCCTGGCTGAAGAGCCAGCCCCACAAGATTGCGATGACGATCCAGGGCACCACCCAGACCTGAAAGATCATGCCGCGGAAGAACCCGGCCCAGCGGATGCCGCTGTCGAGCAGCACGGCCAGGGCGTAGCCGATCGCGGTGGCGAGAGCGGTGGAGATGCCGACGATCCAGAGGGTGTTGCCCACCACCTCCCAGAACTGCGGATCCTCAAAGAGGTAGACGAAGTTGTCGAAGCCGACGAAGTTCATCCGGCCCGGGCGCAGCGGTGTGACGTCCGTAAAGGCGAGCTTCACGCCGTTGAGGACCGGGTAGAGAACGAGGACGGCGACGATGAAGAGGGCGGGGAGGAACAGCCCGAGGACGAAGAACGGATGCCGGCGGACGGAGAACTGCATCAGTCCCCCTCGGCTTCCCCGGAAGCGGCTGGCGGGGTCAGCGCCAGCATGGCGAGCAGGCCGCCATCGACCTTGAGCTCGGCCCCGGTGATCCACGCAGACCGTGGCGAGGCCAGGAACGCGATGGCCTCGGCCACATCCTCCGGCCCGCCGAGCCGCCCGGCCGGCAGCCTCTTCGCCTGCTCGGCCAGGACCTGGCCGGCGTCGCGCTTCGGGAACATGGCGGCCCAAGACTGGCGCAGAAGTGGCGTGTCGATCGGGCCGGGACAGACGGCGTTCGCCCGGATGCCGTCCCGGCCGTGGTTGAGCGCCAACCCCTTGGTCATGCCGATGAGTGCGGTCTTGCTGGTGACGTAGGCGAGCCGCTCGCCGAGCGTGGCGAAGGAGTGGACCGAGGCCACGGTGACGATGGCGCCGCCGCCGCGTTTCTTCATCTCCGGGATGGCGTGCTTGGCGCCCAGCATCACGGCGTCGAGGTTGATCGCCATGACTCGGCGCCAGTCGGCCTCGGCCACGTCCACGGCATTGCCGAACGTGCCGATGCCGGCATTGGCGACCAGGATGTCGACGCCACCGAAGCATTCTACGGCGTGCTCCACCAGGCGGCGGGAGCTTTCCGAATCGGCGAGATCGAGGGCGAGGCCCGACATGGTCAAGCCGTCGGCTTTGGCTTCGGCGAGCGTCGCCTCGACGGCTTTCTCGTCGCGGGCGCAGATGACCACCGCTGCCCCGTCCCGCGCCAGCCGCCAAGCCGTGGCCCGGCCGATGCCGCGAGTCGCACCGGTGACGATGGCAACCTTGTTCGCAAAGTCGCTCATGGCTCGGATTCCGGAACGACGCAGCGAAAGCCCAGATGCTGAATGGCGGTGTCGACCGCCTGCCCCTGGCGAGCGGCCGGGCGGTAGCGGAGGCAGTAGTCGGGCGAGCACATGAAGCTGCCGCCCTTGACGGTCTTCCTGGGAATGCCGAGTTCTGGCGCGAAGGGGTCGACGCTCCCCTCCCGCGTCCCGCCGCGCGGGTTCTCCGGCACGCAGCAGGGCTTTGCTGGATTGGGGGCCGCTTCAGGAGCGTGGCGGTGGCTGTGCCAGTCCGTGGTCCACTCCCAGACATTGCCCGCCATGTCGAACAGGCCGAAGCCGTTGGCGGGGTAGCTGCCCACCGCCGAGGTGCGGGTGAAGCCGTCCGGGGCAGTGTTTTCGTACGGAAAACGGCCGTGCCAGGTATTGGCCATGATCCGCCCATCGGGGTGGAGGTCCGGGCCCCAGCAATAGTCGGCCTCCTCGAGCCCGCCCCTGGCAGCGTATTCCCACATCGCCTCGGTCGGCAGTGTCTTGCCGCGCCACTCGGCGAAGGCCATGGCGTCCTCGAAGGCGATCTGGACCACCGGATGGTCTAGCTTGTCACGGATGGTCGAGCCCGGGCCTTCTGGGCGGTGCCAGCAGGCGCCCGGGACGAAGTGCCACCATTGGCGGAAGTTCTGGAGGTCGACGGGGCCATCGGTCGGGCGGAAGACGATGGCGCCGGGCAGGAGGAGGGCCGGGTCGACGCCGGGGTAGAGCTTGGGATCGATCGGCCGTTCGGCCGTGGTGACGTAGCCCGTCGTGCCGACGAAGCGGGCGAAGTCGGCGTTGGTCACCAGGTGGCGGTCGATCCAGAAGCCCGAAACCTTGACCGTGCGGGCCGGGGCCTCCTCGGCGTAGTGGCTGTTCGAGCCCATGCGGAAGGTGCCGCTGTCGAGCCAGACCATGCCGTTGGTATCGGGCGCCGGGCGCGGGCTGGCCGCCTTGATCGTGCGGCGAAGCTTGCGGGCGAGGCTGGTCACGGCCGTCGATCGCCGCCGACGACGCTGGCCCGGGCACCACCCGTCAGCCGCCCCATCGCCCGGCGACAGACGGGCAGGCTCGAGACGATGGTGAGGACGAGCACGATGAAGAGGCCCAGCGCGATCGGCCGGGTGAAGAGCGGCATCAGGCTGCCGCCGCTGATGATCAGCGCGTTCCTCAGGAACTCATCGAGCAGGCTGCCGAGCACGATGCCGAGCACCATGGGGGCGAGCGGGAAGCCCAGCCGGCGCATGCCGTAGGCGATGGCGCCGAACGCCAGCATGATCCAGACATCGCCATATTGCAGCTTCGACGCATAGGCGCCCATCACGCCCATGGCGATGACCACGGCCATGATGTTCTCGCGCGGGATCAAGAGGACGTGGATGATGACGTGGGCGAGGCAGAGGCCCACGATCAGCATGGCGAAGGTGCCGACGATCAGGCCCATCACCATGTATTCGAAGAGGTCGAGATTGTGGTGCAGGAACATGGGCCCGGGCACCAGGCCGTGGACGAAGAGGGCGGCCATGATGATCGCGGCGCCGGCACTGCCGGGGAGGCCGAGCGCGATCACCGGGATGAGCGAGGAGGGGACGACGGCGTTGTTGCCGGTCTCCGCCGCGATGACGCCCTCGGTCGAGCCATGCCCATATTCCTCGGGGTGCTTGCTGGTCCGCTTGGCGAAGACGTAGGAGATCCAGGCGCCCATGTCGGCGCCGAGACCGGGCAGGATGCCGACGAAGCTGCCGATCACGCCGGACTGGATCACGACCCTGAGCCGGCCCTTGAGGTCGCCGAGCGTCGGCATGATGCGGCCGATCTTGTGGGTGATGGGCTGGAGGTGGATGTCGCGGTCGCGCATGGCGACGATGACCTGGCTGATGCCGAAGAGCCCGACGATGGCGGCCACGAGGCCGATGCCGGCTTCGAGGTAGTGCGAGCCGTAGGAGAAGCGGGGGTGCATGTGCAGGTCATCGAGGCCGATCTGCGCGATCAGGAGCCCCACCATGCCGGCGATCCAGCCCTTGATCGGGTCGTCGCCGGAGAGCGAGCCCGCCATCAGCACCCCGATCAGGACGAGCAGCAAGAGCTCCCAGGAGGTGAAGAGCAACGAGACCCGGACCAGCCAGGGCGTGAGGTAGGCCATGAAGGCCACGGCGATCAGCGTGCCGATGCAGGAGCCGATGGTGGTGAGCGCTATGGCCCTGCCGGCCTTGCCCTGCTTGGCGAGCTGGTAGCCGTCGATGGCGGTGGCGGCGGAGGCCGGGGCGCCCGGGATGTTGAGGAGGATGGCCGAGAGGCTGCCGCCATAGACCCCGCCCATGTAGATCAGCATCATGGCGAGGACAGAGTATTCGACCGGCATGGTGTAGGCGATGCCGAGCAAGAGCGCCATGGCCATGGGCCCGGTGAGCCCCGGCATCGCCCCCATGAGGATGCCGAGTGTCATCGACCAGAAGATGGTGAAGACGGCCCAGGGGTCGAGCAGGAGCCGGACGAGCTCTTCGAGCATCGGCGTCAGGCTCCCGTCACGGCAGCGGCACGTAGAAGATCTCGCCGAACA
>CAZGKE010000165.1:0-6012 GCA_964526035.1 uncultured Gammaproteobacteria bacterium
TGAACCCATCGGCAATTGCCCGGAACTCGACCTCGACAAGAATGCGCCCAACGCGCTCTGACGATCTGCTACGGCTCGTCCGGCGAACGGGCGCCTTCGTCGGCGTCGCCGGCGCCCTGGGAATCGCTGAACAAGTCCAGTCCGTAGTCGACTTCATGGGGCGGCGGCTCGCCGCCCTCGCCCATCAGATAGTGCTCCATCCATCGCAACAGCCGCAGACTGTAGTCGTAGCGGCTGGCGGCGCGCTGGTTGCCGTGCCCCTCACCCGGATACAACACCAGCCGCACCGGCGCGCTACCGGCAAGCTTGAGGTAGCGATACATGGTGAAGGACTGGCTGCGGTCGACGCGCGGGTCGGCGTCGCCGTGCAGGATCAGGGTGGGGGTGCGGCTCTGGTGGGCGTAGGTGATGGGACTGGCGCGCCGGTACAGTTCCGGGTTTTCCCATGGCCAGCTCAGGTAGTGCACGTGGTAGAGCTCGGTGGGAATGTCGGTGGTGCCCATCATCGCCACCTTGTCGGACAGGCCCACGAACATGACCGAGGCGGCGAAGCGCTCGCTGTAGTAAGTCGCACCCCAGGCACTGGCGTAGCCGCCGTAGGATCCACCGGTGATGCCCACACGATCGCCATCGACCAGGCCGATGTCGATCAGGTGGTCCACACCATCGACCAGATCATCGAACTCCTCCGCCGCCGGGCGACCGTGGTTGAGTTTGGAAAACGCCACGCCGCGTCCGGTGCTGGCGCGGTAGTTTGGGTAGAACACCGCGAAGCCGCGGGCGGCTAGAACCTGTCCGGGCGTCGAATACGATGTCAGCCAGCCGTGGCTGTAGTGCGCCTCGGGTCCACCATGGACGGTCAGTACCAGGGGATGGCGCTGCCCTTCGACCTCGTCCAGCGGGCGGATCAACAGGCCCTCGATCTCCAGGCCGTCACGCGCCAGGTAGGTGATCACCTCCTGTCTCGCCAAGCGAACGTCAGTCAACCACGGATTGCTGTCGGTCAGGCGCTGAGCCTGGCGTCCGCCGCGCCGCAGAAGATAAAGCTCCTGCGGATGCCCCGGCGACGACGCCGCCAGCGCGGTGTTCCCAGAGGCAGCTTCGAGCAGATTCCATACCGGGCCGTCCCCGGCCAGCAGCACGCGCTGGCGACTGCCGTCGCTGCGAATCTCTTCGAGGCGCGACTGCACGCCCTGATGAACGATGTAGATCAGGGTATTGGCATCGCGCCAGGCGGCCGCGCGGACGTGCGCTTCCAGGCCCGGAATCAGATCGCGTGGCGCGCCACCCTCGGCGCCGACCACCATCAGCCGTCCCTGCATCGGATCGTTGAGATCGGCCGCAGCGATCAATGACAGGTGGCGTCCGTCGCTGCTCCAGGCGACATCGCCGAGCTTGCCGGGAGTTTCGACCTCGCCAATGGCGCTGCCGTCGACCGCAATCACGCGGACACGGGTGCGCATCAGCACGTCGTCGATCAACTCGCGCGGCGCCACCTTCACAGCGATACGCTGGCCGTCAGGGCTGAATCGCGCCCACTGCACCGAACCCTCGAGGTCGACCTTGTGCGGCTTGGCATCGCGATGTTCCAGGTCGATGCGCCACAGGTGGAAGGGCTGTACATCTTCTTCGTAGATGCGCTGCGAGAAGCCCTTGTCGCGAAGCTTCTTCAGCGCTTCGTCCTCCTTGTCGCGGGCAACCAGGAGCGCGGACCCACCGTCCGGCGCGAGGTGGTAACCGCGAATATCGGATTTCAGGCTGACGATGCGCTCGGCCTCACCGCCGTCGACGGCAATGCGATACAGGCTGATGAATTCATCGCCGCTTCGCTTGGCGAGGAAGGTCAACGAGCGGTCGTCCGGGGAGAAGGCAATGGCGCGGACGTTGTGCTGTCCAGTGATGAATGCCCGCGAACGACCATCGGCATCGCTGAGGTGCAGCTCTCCCCAGGTCGGACCATCGGGCTGCTCGGCAAGGCTGCGCTGCACAAGCCGGGTATACGCCACGCTTCGCCCGTCGGCGGCCATGGCGATCTCGCCGACCTGCGCGAGATCGGCGATCTGGCGCAGGCTCAGCCCCTCGGCCGCCATCACCAGCGGGCTGATCAGCAGCCACGCCAGACCCACGGCAGGCGGGACGATTCGACTTGGCATGGATTTTTCCTCGCAGCAAAAAAAACCGGGACATCCTAACTGCCTACGGGCTTCATGTCGCGCCATGCGACGGCGGCGATGGATTCCGGCAATATGTCGGGGTTGGGTGCCACGGGGAAAGGAGCTGGAATGGCGGATCGCTTCGCGCCGAACGAAAATTCAGGCAGGCGCGAGTCCGGGTCCGGCGACGACTACCGACGTCGGCTGGAGTTGCGTCTGCGCTTCGAGCGGCGCATTGCCGAGCTGTCGACGCGGCTGATCAATGCGCCCGAAGAGCGCCTGGATGCGCTGATCGAGGAGGGTCTCGGTGGAATCGGCACCCTGTTCGACGTCGATCGTGCGTACCTGTTCCGCTTCAATACCGATCATCGGCTGCACAGCAACACCCACGAATGGGTCGCCGAGGGAGTCACCCGCGAAGCCGCCAATCTGCAGGAAGTCCCGGTGTGCCGTTTTCCCTGGCTGATGGCGGAACTCTTCGCCGGCCGCAGCGTGCACGTTCCGAAGGTCACCGACCTGCCCGACGAAGCCTCCGCCGAACGCGAGGAATTCCTTCGCGAAGGCATCCGCTCGCTGGCACTGGTTCCGTTTGGCGACAAAGGTGCCCCATCGGGATTCATCGGCTTCGACGCGGTTCGCAGCGAACACAGCTGGTCGGACGAGATCATGCTCGGCCTCGAGTTGCTGGGGCAGACTTTCCACAACGCGTTTCGCGCCCAGGCCATGGCTGCCGAGCTGCAGCGCCTTGCCCTGCACGACGACCTGACCGGACTGGCCAACCGCAAGCTGCTCCGCGACCGGCTGTCGCAGACCATCGCGCGCTATCGCCGCTCGGGAATCCGCGCGGCGGTGATGCTTATCGATATCGACGACTTCAAGCTCGTCAACGACAGCTTTGGGCACTCGATGGGCGATGAGTTCCTGCGTGCAATTGCTGCACGGCTGCGCAACATCGTCCGCGATGTCGACACCGTCGCACGCCTTGGCGGCGATGAGTTCGTGGTGGTCGTCGAGATCGCCGACGCCGAGGCGATCGAGCCCATGGTCGCGCGCCTTGTCGAATCCTTGCGGGTTCCCGTAATGCTTGGCGGTGAGGCCGTGGTTCCCGCGGCCAGCATCGGCATTGCAATGTTTCCCGATGACGGTGGCGATGCCGAGCTTCTGCTGCGTCGCGCCGACTCGGCCATGTACGACGCCAAGGCCGAGGGCAAGAACCGCTCCCGCATGTTCTCGCACGAAAGCAGCGCTGACAGTCGGGATGCGCTGCGCCTGCGGCAACAGCTGCGCAAGGGTATCGCCCATGGCGAGGTAGTGCCGTTTTACCAGCCGCGGGTCTGCCTTCGTTCCGGGCGCATCCTCGGCTTCGAGGCGCTGGCCCGATGGCGACACCCACAGCTCGGCTTGCTGCAACCGTCGCATTTCCTGCCGCTGGCTGCCCTGATCGGCGTGGACAGTGATCTGGATCTGGCGATGCTCGACGCCGCATTGGCGCAGCTCGCCGTCTGGCGTGAATCGCATCCGCTGCTGCGGGTGTCGGTCAACATCAGCGCGCGCAACCTCACCGATGAAGCGGTGCAGAAGCGTCTCGGGCAACGTCTGCGGGAGGCGGGTCGGCTGGTTGCCGGGATCGAGCTGGAAATTACCGAGAGCGCGGTGATCCGCGACCTCGATCAGGCGCAGGCGTCACTGCAGCGTCTGCGCGACGCGTGCCCGGGGCTGCAGCTTTCCCTGGACGACTTCGGCAGCGGCTATTCGTCGCTCAACTACCTTCGTCGCCTGCCTCTCACCACGCTGAAGATCGATCAGTGCTTCGTGATCGACCTTGAAAGTGACCGCACCGGCAGCACCCATGCCATCGTGCGCTCCATCATTGATCTTGGTCGCAACCTCGGGCTGCACATCGTGGCCGAAGGAATCGAAACCGAGCTGCAGGGCAGCGGTCTGCTGGCGCTTGGATGTTCCGAGGGCCAGGGCTTTTATTTCTCTCCGCCGGTGACGGCCGCAGAGGCCACCGAGCTGCTGAAGGCTCCGCCGCTTCCCAAGTCTTCTTCCGTCGGCTGACAGGGCGTCGCGCCGTGAATCGGCACTGAATGAACGACTTCGACATGACTTCAGACACGTCTCGCGACGCGTGTCCGGCCACTAACGTCCTGCCAACGCCACGGTGGACACTGGCCGTCGCGATCACCCCGGACCCATAATCAGAACACCTCCAAGGATCCCCCTTCATGCACAAGCCATGGCACCGCCTGTCCGCGCTTTTCGCGCTGTTGCTGTTCTCCAGCTTCGGACACGCCTTGACCGCCGTGCAGCCGGGCCACACCGGCCTCTGGTACGACCCGCAGAACGATGGACATGGCCTGTTCATCCACATCATTTCCCCACAGCAGGCGGCCGCCACCTGGAACGTGTTCCGCCCCGACGGTTCGCCGCTGTGGCTGTTCGGCGATGGCAAGGTCGACGTCGGTCGCATCATTTTCGATGCCTACGAAGTTGAGGGCGGCACGTTTCCACCGCGCTTCGGTGACGACCGCCCCGAACTGACGCTCTGGGGCCAGTTCTTCGTCGAGTTCGAGGACTGCAACAGCGCACGCCTGCGCTGGGAGTCCAGCCAGACCGGGTTCCAGCCGGACGAGATTCCACTGACTCGTCTCAGCCATGCCGCCGGCAGTTCTTGCGAGGTTCGCGGCGATGCCTGGAACTGGAACGATCTGGGATCGCCCGACGTGCTCGCCAGCCATGGCGCGCGTGGCCATTTCGGCGCAGTCGTCGACAGTGAGATCATCGTCGGCAGCAAGGACGGACTCTGGCGTCGTCCGTTCGGCAGCCAGGGGGCTTGGCGTCGCTCCGGACTGGAAGGCGTCGATGTCTACTTCATCCAGCGCGACACTACGGTCGAAGGTCGTCTGTTCGCCGGCGGCAAGGCATCGAACCCGCAGGCGCGGCCCTTCTGGTGGTCTCTGGATGGCGGGCACACCTGGAGCAACGCCGAAACCTCGTTCTTCGAACCGCTGGAGCAGGAGTTCGAGACCTTGGTCGAGGTCCTGGTGCATCCGCTTGACGCCCAGATCCTGTTCGCCGGCTTCACCGGCGGCGAGGGCATTGCCTGGTCGCGGGATGGCGGGCGCAACTGGACCCGAGCGGACGGTGCCGAAGGCGCGTTCTTCGGCTATTCCTGCCACATCGCCTTCGTCGATGGCCACCCCGACCGGATCTACCAGGGATGCGAGCAACCGCTCGACGTAGCCTCGTTGTTCTACTACCCGCTGGATCTGCAGGCGCAGGTACCGCTCGGTGAACGCGTGTACATCGCCGGCAACCTCGGCAGCGGGGACCTGCCCGATCTCAGCAATCGCCGTCCGCAACTTCTGCTCGGCTCCAAGGCGCGACCTGGTGTGCTGTATGCCGGACTCGAAGGCGCAGTGGTTGCGGTCGATGCCCTCGGCAAGCTGGAGCAGATCTACTGGTCCGACAACTTCGACGGCGGCGCCGACTATCTGTACATGAGTGCAGTCTGGATCAACCCGCGCGATCCCTCGCATCTGCTGATGGGCGGCGGCATCAACGGCGAGAATCAGGTGATCGGGATCGTCGAAACCTTCGACCACGGCCGCACGCTGAAGTCGCTGTCGCCGCCAACCAGCGTGTCAGACCCGATCGTCGACTCGGTGATCCCGCTGGACGAAACCGGCAGCAGCTTCCTGGTGGTCGTCACCGAATCCAGCGACGGCCGCGAGACATCCAGCGTCCGGGTATTCCGCATCGACCGCACCCAATCACCCTGACTTCGCGCAAACGAGAACGTGGCCCCGGCGCGCGCAGCGCACGGGGCCGTCGACTTCTTGTGGGAGGGGCCTCA
>CAZGKE010000165.1:6112-7306 GCA_964526035.1 uncultured Gammaproteobacteria bacterium
GTGCGCGACCGTCCCGCCCGGACGTAGCGCAAGCATCGCGACTTCCATCGCTCTCACAGATCCGCTCAGGACTCCGGCAGCGGGATGAACTCGGTCTCCCCCGGCACCGCTTCGAATCGCCCCTCGGCCCAGTCGCGCTTGGCCTGCTCGATGCGCTCGGTCGAGCTGGACACGAAGTTCCACCAGATGTGCCGCTCGCCGTCGATGGCGGCACCGCCCAGCAGCATCAGACGGCAGCCGCGGTCACTGGTGATCTCGACATCGCCGCCCTCGGCGAGCAGCGCCAGGCTGCGCTCGGGAACGTCCTCGCCGGCAATCGACGCGCCACCCTCGACCACATAGACGCCACGCTCGGCATGTTCGTCATCCACGGTCAGGCGGCTGCCCGCTTCCATTTCCACGGCCACGTAAAGCGTCGGCGAAAAGACCTGCACCGGCGACCGCAGGCCCAGCGCCTCGCCTGCCACCACGCGCAGGTGCACGCCGTCTTTGCTCCGCTCCGGAAGGGTCGCCGCGGCATGATGATGAAAGGCCGGGTCGGTCTCCTGATGGGCCCGCGGCAGCGCCACCCACGTCTGCATGCCGTGCAGCCGGTGCCCGCGTTTGCGCGGTCCTGCGGGCGTTCGCTCCGAATGAACGATGCCGCGACCGGCGGTCATCCAGTTGACGTCACCTGGCTCGATATCCTGCACGACGCCAAGGCTGTCGCGATGGGTCAGCGCACCTTCGAAAAGATAGGTCACGGTGGCCAGGCCGATGTGCGGATGTGGGCGCACATCGACGCCCTGCCCGGTCGGAAAGTCAGCCGGCCCCATGTGGTCGACGAAGATGAACGGTCCGACGAGACGACGGCGACCGCTTGGCAGGACGCGCAGCACCGTGAACCCGCCCAGGTCGCGGGGACGGGGCTGGATCAGCATTTCAATTGGACTGGACATCGCAGGGCTCCTCGGCATTGTGTTGCCGCATGATAAGCAACCTCAGGTCAAGTCCGTGCACACCGCGACGGCGCGTGCAACGCCGGCCACCACAACTGGTTCATGTTGCCCGTGCCCGAAAGCACTCCCCTCGGACTGATCAGTATCGTCGCACTTGCCGTCGGCAGCGCGCTCGGCGGGGTCACCCGGGTTCTGCTGATGGCCGCGTCGGCGAAGCGCTGGGGCGCGCGGTTTCCGTGGGGAACGCTGGCGGTGA
>CAZGKE010000166.1:0-7116 GCA_964526035.1 uncultured Gammaproteobacteria bacterium
CGATTCGGCATCGCTGCTGCGGAATCGCGAGGGCGAGCCGCTGGCGCTGTGGCGCCCGCTCGGACAGGGGCGCATCGCGGTCATATGGGTGACCGACAGCTACCGCCTGCAGCTGGCCGATCGCCCCTCGGCCCACGCCGCACTGTGGAGCAACATGGCAGGCACGCTGGCGCGCACGGGTGACGCCGGTTCGATCCGAGTCGTACCGGCGATACCGTGGATCGAAGAGCGTGTCCGCATCTGTGGCCTCGGCGAGGACGCCACGCTGCACGCGCCTGACCAGACCGTCGATGCGCTGCTTGTGACCGACGAATGCGCCGCCTGGTGGCCAAGCCAATCCGGTTTTCATCGGCTTGTGCAAACAGGCCACGAGGCGCACTCGCTCTACGTACACGACCCCGCCCGCGAACCCGCACGCGCCGCCGCCATCGCGCGCGACGCGACCGAGCGCCTTCTGGTGGAACGTCTGCGCACCGCCGACCACGCGGCCGCGCCCGTGCCTGGCAATCCCTGGCCGTGGGCGTTGGCGCTGCTGGTCCTGCTCGGCATCCTGTGGTTCATCGAGCGCCGCGCCTTGCAACCCGGTTTGCAGGAGCGACAATAGCCGCGATCAGCCTGTGGGAGCGGCCTCAGCCGCGACCGTTTGAGTCGTTCTGCAGGTTGGCGTGTCGGGGCGGAGGCGCCTCCCACGGCGAAGCCCGTGCCGCCTTGCAGACGCGGCGAACGCCGCGATGGACGTTCCACCCGGAGCGCCATCCCAACGCTCGCCGCTCCTGCCCCAGGCGTCAGCAGCCCGCACGCGCGGTATAATGGCCGGCCTGCTGCGAATGCAGCAACGGCCCACGACGCGCCCGTAGCTCAGCTGGATAGAGTATTGCCCTCCGAAGGCAAGGGTCGCAGGTTCGAATCCTGCCGGGCGCGCCACTCCTTGACGCTACCGGGTCCCAGGACGCCGGCGACCACCGCACCGTTACCGCAACCTTGGATGTGTGACGTGGGCACGTGCTTCCGACCTGCAAGAGCCCTTGTGGGAGGGGCCTCAGCCCCGACATGTGTGCGGCATCGAAGCAACGGGACGGTCGGGGCTGAGGCCCCTCCTACAGGAGTGCGGGAGCTCGCAGGGCGGCATCCCCTTGCCGCCGTTCTTCCAGACTGCGCAGTTTGCGCAAAACACAGCACGGCAAAGCAACCCCAGGGTTGAGCATCTCGCCAGTCCCCTGCGCCATTCCAGCCCTTCGGATGACCGACATGCCAGCTCGTGCCTCTCGAAGCCAATGTCGCAAGCTCCCGCTACCATGCGCGCAGCGAAGCCATCATTGAGACCCTGCATGACCCATGTTGCCGCTGCGTCGACGCTGCTGCACCTGCAACAGGCCAGCAAATGCTATCGGCGCAACGCCGAATCGATCCAGGCCCTGCAGGATTTCGATCTGAGCGTCGCGCCCGGTGAAATCGTTGGGCTGCTGGGACCCAATGGGTCGGGCAAGACCACCCTCATCAAGGTGATCACCGGCCTGTGCGGTGCGGATCAGGGCAGCCTGAAGTGGCGCGATCAGCCTGCCCAGCCCGCCGGGCAGCCCGGCCCGCACCTGCGCGAAATGGGCGTGCTGCTGGAGGGTAAAGGCGCGGTCTACGAAAGGCTCAGCACCTGGGAGAACGCCCGCTACTACTGCGCGCTGCGCGAGGCGCGCTTCGATGCCGACGAGTTCGGGCGACTGGCCGCGCTGCTAGCGGTGGCAGATTCCCGCGCACCGGTGCGCCAACTTTCGACCGGCAACAAGCTCCGCGCCGCGCTGCTGGGCGCCCTCATACACCGGCCGGCCCTGGTGCTGCTGGATGAACCGACCTTGGGACTCGACCTGGAAGGTGTCGAGCGTCTGGAGGACCTGCTCCGGCAGGGCGCTGCGCAGGGCCAGGCCTTTCTTCTTAGCTCGCACGACCTGCATTTCATCGAGCGTCTGTGCCCGCGCATCGTCTGCATCCACGAAGGGAAGAAGCGCTTCGACGGCTTGCGCAGTGATTTCGTGCAGCAGAAATATTCCTATCGCCTGATCGTGCAACCTGATTCGGCAGAGCTTCCCGCCCCCCCATCCTGGCTGCTCGATCGACGCTGGGTACCGCAGGGAGAACAGCATGTGCTCGCCTTGACCGATCACGCCGAGGCCTGCCGGCTGCTGGCCGAATGGCAGTCGCTGCTGCCGCAGTTCGGCAGCCTGGAGCTGCGCCGCATCGAACTGCGCGACCACTATCTGCAGATGCTGGAAAGCGGGAGCGCCGAATGAAACTGACAAGTGCCCCTGCGCGCATGGCCCACCATCTGCTCAACGAAGCGAGGCGCGCCCTGTACCTGGCCAGACGCTACTGGGTCGAAAGCCTGCTCGGCTTCGGCCTGGTAGTCAGCCTGTTCGGCGGCCTGCTGTACGCGGTGCTGGAAGCCAGTGACAGCAGCCTGGAAGGCGGCGGTGCCGACGGCCTGATCGCGGGGTTCGCCATCTGGCTGTTCGCCAGCGCCGCCGCGCAGGGATCGAGCACCGAAATCATGCAGGAGACCGAACAACGCTCGCTGGAGCAACTCAGCCTTGCACCCATCCGCCTGGACGCACTGCTCGCCTTGCGGCTGCTGCTGGATCTGCTGGTCGGGCTGGCCATGCTCATGCTGACCCTGGGCGCGGCCCATCTGCTGACGGGAGGCCGCGTCACGCTGAGTCCCGAAGCGCTGGGACTTGCGGTCCTCGGCGTCCCCGCGCTTGTCGGCATTGGCTACGCACTGGCCGGCGTGATGCTGCTGGTCAAGCGCGGCGAGGTGCTGGTGATGATCGGCTTTCCCATGCTGATCGGCCTGATCGCCCTGCCGGCCTATCCGCTCAATGCGCTGGCCTGGCTGCCCTATGCGCTGTGCGCGGCCGCCGCCCGCGCCGCAGCGTCCGGCACCCAGATTCCTCCCGACGTATGGGGCTGGATCGCCCTGAACGGGCTGCTCTATCTCATCGCAGGTCGCTATGTGTTCGCCCGGCTGCTGCGGCGGGCGCGCGAGCTGGGTGTGCTGGGGCATTTTTGATCCGGGCGTCTTCCAACCGCACGGTCGGCATTGAAGCCCCAGGGCATGCGAAAACCGTATGGGTGCGGAAACTCGCAGCGCGGCATCCCATGCCGCCGTCCCTGCGGCTTGATGCGCGCACCCCAAGCGATCCCTGCGCTTCTGTAGAGCGGGGCTCGCCCCGCTTCGCCCCGCTCCAGCACACCGAAACCCACGCCCTGCCAGCAAAACCAGCCATCTCAACAGCCCTCAATCGTCAAGAGCTCTTGCACACTACCCTCAAGAATCGCCCCATTCCCCCAACCCTCAAAGGACCCTACCCCCATGACCCACATCAGCGAACGCTACAGCCAGGCGGTCGAATACGCCCGCGCCGCCCACCACGGGCAGATCCGCACCGGCACCCGTATCCCCTACCTGTATCACGTGCTCGCCGTGTCCAGCATGGTGATGGAGTACGAAGGCGACGAGGACCAGGCCATTGCCGGCCTTCTGCACGATGTCGTTGAGGACTGCGGCGCCCAGCATGCCGACGCAATCCGCAGCCGCTTCGGCGAGCGCGTGCACGAGATCGTGATGGGCTGCACCGACGGCACCATGGAGTCGAAGGAGAAGGAACAGTCGAAGAAATCGCCCTACGACGAATGGCGCGAGCGCAAGCTGGCCTACCTGGACGTGCTGGCGCACAAGCCGGACCACGTTTTGCTTGTGGTCGCCTGCGACAAGCTGCACAACACCCGCGCCATCCTCAGGGACGCGCAGGCCCCCGACCCCGGCCTGCACGTGTTCGAGCGCTTCCACGGTGGCATCCACGGCACGCTCGCATACCACTACAGCATCGCCCGCATTCTCCGCGAGCGCACCTGTGCCCCCGCCCCGGCCATCGGGCGCGCCGTGATGCGGCTGCATGCGTTGGTGGGTAGTGAGCCGAAGGGGCTTGAGGATGTCCCGACCTCCCCCCGCATGCAGAGGGCGTAGGCAACCGCCTTGCTGACGCAGCCAACAGAAGCGCTTGTCGACCAGGATGGCTGGCTTCAACTGCCGATGCGGCGGAGGACGAGTTGGTCGAGCAGCGGCTGGTAGAGATGTGGGTCGCGCAGCGTGTTGCGCCAGCGCTCGGGAATGCCGTGGATTCCGCAGCGCACTCCGGCCAGGCCGCCGGTCACTGCGGCGGTGGTGTCGGCGTCGTTTCCAAGCGCCACGGCGGCGCGCACCGCGTCGGCGTAGTTGGAATGGTGCAGACAGACGCGCGTGGACCACAGGGTGTCGAGGACGTAGCCGCTGCCTTTCGCGTCGGCGGCGTTGGATGGGTCGAGGATCCGAGCGCATTCCTCGTTCTGGTCGGGTGACCAGGTGGCGAACTGGCGGGCGTCGTCGGCGCCTTCGCACCATGCGCGCAGGTGATCTGCGGCGCGATTCCACGCGCGCTCACTGTCGAGGCCGTCGAGCATTTCCGATGCCCACAGGCAGAACAGCGCGCAGCACAGGCGCGATCGCGGGTGGCCGTGCGTGACCAGGCTCTGGCGCTGCGCGGCGTCGATCAGACGGGTGCCGCTTTGGCGCTGCGGGTCGTGCAGCAGGGCAAGCGGGAGAACGCGCATCAGTGATCCGTTGCCGTTCTGGTGTTCGCCATCGGGGCCGGCTTCGTGCGCGGGCTCACCCCACTCCAGGCGGCGCAGCGCCTGCCGGGTCTGCAGACCGATGTCGAACACGCGGCCGCCGGCCTGCAGATAGGCCTCGCGGTACCAGCGCAGCAGCCGCGCGCCGAAGTCGTCGAGGTCGAGTGCTTCGTGCGCCAGCAGCGAATCGAGCAGACACAGCGCCTGCGCGCCATCGTCGGACCAGGTGCCGGGCGGCACATCGTGCGTGGACTGCCAATCCGGCGCAGGCGGCATGTCGATTTCGGCCCGTGGCGGCAGCATGCGCGGCGGGTTGAACTCATAGGGCACACCCAGCGCATCGCCCACCAGCAACCCTACCAGCCCGCCGGCCAGGCGTTCGCCGAGATCGGGATCCGCCGCCGAAGCGGCATGGCCGTGCGTGCTGCGATGAGGCGTCATGGCGCGGGTCCTGCGCAGAAAACGCACCGACTCTACTCCTCCGCGCGCCGCCGGTTCTCCTCGTCGATCAGCGGCGCCATCTGCACGCCCAGGCCGTTGCGCCAGCCCAATGCACAGATTCGGCCGCTGGCTGCGGGATACCCGATCGACTCGCACAGCTCGAAATACACCGCCACCATCCGCGCCAGCATGCGCGCATGCAGCGCCGGCATCTGCTCGGGCCGCGGATAGGCGCGCCGCCGACGATTGGGAAAGCGCAGCACGTTGGCGCCCAGCGCTGGCGCGGCGGACGCGGTGCGTGGCTGAAGTCGGCTGACGGTGGTGTCGCGGTCGAGCGGCATCGGAGTTCTCCCGGAGATGGTGGCGGCAAGGTCGGAGGCACCGTGCACCGCCGTGGTCTCAACGCCTGAGATCGCGACGGCAAGGTTCATCGCAGGTCAGACAAGCGCAGCGCACCCGGCGCGCCCCGCCAACTCCGCCGCAACAGCCCAGACATCAATCCCCCTGATCCGAACGTTCCTTGGCGTCCGTCACGAACTCAAGCTGCATGTCCACCTCGCCGAGATCGATCCGGCTGTTGCCACAGGTCGCTTCGGCATACGCGCCCAGCGCCGGCAGGATATCGATCTCCAGCGCATAGCCAGGCGGCTCGAGGTCGGCATCCGTGTGCGCACGCGTGGTCTCGCCGGCCCATTCGAGAAGTCTCGACTCCTGCTCCCGGTTCAATCGGATGATCATCGGTGTTTGCCCCTGTTTCGGAACAGGGTAGCTGTGCGCAGCGCTGGTGTCCTGACCCGCGGAACCCGCAGGTGGCATGCGCGGTGGGGCTACGCCGCCGACCAGGCGAAGTCGGGCGATAGCGCGCCCTTTTCTTCCAGCCGGAGCAGGCCCAGATCCAGCAACTGCCTCAAGTCGCGTTGGCGCGTCTTGTCGGTCTTCCTGTAATACATGGCCTGGTAGCGTGGGTCGGCGCGCAGGGTGGCCAGCGGTAGTGGCCGGCCGTGGTCCAGCACGTGGCGGACGATGGCGTATTGGCGCGGATTGAGCTTTTTCTGGTCGAGATGCTGGCGAACGAGCGCCTCGAACAAGAGCCGGCCAACCAGGAAATTGACCCGGCCGTGCAGGCGCTCGATGACTGTGCGCAGACCCTCCAGATGAAACTCGATGAAGGGCTGGTGCGGGTGGTCCTCATGCCGCGCTGCGGCCTTGCGACAGGTGTTGAACAGAGTGAAGTAGCGGTGGATCTGCTCCTGGTAGTACTTGGCCAGGGCAAACGGCGCGTACTTGTATCCGGCCTGACGCAGCAAGGTGGCCTCCAGCACGCGACCGACGCGGCCGTTGCCGTCCCAGAAGGGATGGATCCACTCGAAGTACAGGTGCAGCAGCGGCGCACGAAAAAGGGCCGAGACCTCGGCCTGTACCAGCATTTCATGCCACTCGACGAGCCCCTCCATCAGGCGCAGAACATCGCGACCGGACTGCGGCGGCTTGTAGACGCCACCGTGGGCAGCATCCCCGACCACCGTGGGCCGCGCCTTGTCGTTGTCGCGGAATACGCCTGGCCGGTTGTCGGGGTCGGGTAGATCGCGACAGATCTCGGCGTGAACGGCGCGCACGTAGTCGATGGAGAAGTGCCAGTCCGGGTCTTCCGAGGCTTCAACGGCGAGGTCGTAGGCAACCTTGATGTTGCGAACCCGGATGTCCTGCTCGGCCTGGACGCGCTCGGGGTCCAGGTCGAGGGCGCGGCCGGTCTCTTCCTCGGTGAGGTTGGCGCCTTCGATGGTGTTGGTGCCGAACACCGACTGCACCAGCACCTCGCGCTGCAGCTGGTTGGCTACCTGCGCCAGGGGCGAGGCGCTGAACATGCGCCAGGCGTCGTCCACGCGGGTGGCCAAGGGCTTGAGCGTCTCCAGGCTGGCTCCGACCTGGAAGGTGAAGGGACCGAAGCGCTCGGTTTCGAGGTGGAGCTCAGGGAGCTTCATGTGCGAAAGTATGTCGCAATGAATGTCCGCATGCAAT
>CAZGKE010000167.1:0-7105 GCA_964526035.1 uncultured Gammaproteobacteria bacterium
GCATGGAAAAGTTCTACCTGCTGGGCCTGATCCTGGTCGCGCTGGTCCTGTTCGCTTCCGAGAAGGTGCGCGCGGACATGGTGGCCGTCGGCGTCACGCTGACGCTGATGATCAGCGGCATTCTGACCGTGGACGAAGGCTTCCTCGGCTTTGCCAGCCCGGCGGTGATTACCGTGGTCGCCATGTTCGTGATTTCGGCGGCGCTGGTGCGCACCGGCGTGGCCGATTCACTGGCCAACGCCATCCTCGCCACCGGCACCCGCAGCCTGCCGCTGCTGACCCTGATGATCATGCTGCTGGTCGGCACCATGTCGGCTTTCATGAACAACATCGCGGCGGTGGCCATCCTGATGCCGATGGTGTTCGCACTGGCCGGCCGCACCGGGCAACCGGTATCGAAGCTGCTTATTCCGCTGTCATTCGGCTCACTGATGGGTGGTCTCACCACCCTGGTCGGCACGCCGCCCAATCTGCTTGCCACCAACGCGCTGGAGCAGGCCGGATTCCGCGGCTTCGCCATGTTCGACTTCCTGCCGACCGGACTCGCCGTCATGGTCACCGGACTGATCTACATGATCCTGGTCGGCAACCGCGTCATACCGCTGCGCGAACCGGCGGGTCGTGCCAACGGCGAGCAGCCGCTGCGCCGCTACGTCACCGAAGTCGAAATCCCGGAGGCTTCCACGCTGGTCGGCAAGAACGTCTCCGAGGCCAAGTTCCGCGACCGTCTCGGCCTGGTGGTGGGGCGATTGCATCGGCGCTACCGGAAGGATGCCGACGAGGGGCCGCTGGACAGACCCTGGCTTGCGCATGGCCGCTATGGCCGCGAGGAAGATGCCGACACCTATTCTTTCGTGCCGTGGCCGGAGACCGTGATCGTGGCCGGCGACCACCTGCAGCTGGAAGGCAATCCAGCGCTTTTGCTGCAGAAGCAGGGACCGAAGTTCCTGGAGCTGGTGGGTTCGCAGATGAGCGAGTCCGAACCCGACGAGGGCATGGGTCAGCTTGGCGAGGTGGCCATCGCGCCGACCTCCGGTGCGGTCGGCCATTCGCTGGAGGAGGCCACCTTCAACGCGCGCTACGGCATCACCGTCATCGCCGTGCGCCGCAGTGGCCGCGAGGTGACCGAACGCCTCAATTCGCTGCGGCTCGAGCCGGGCGACGTCCTGCTGATCCGCGGCAGCGCCGAGGCGCTGGCCGAACTCGCGCACAACCCGGACTTCCTGGTGGTGAATCGCCTGGAGCACGCCGAGCGCGATCGGCGACGCGCCAAGTATGCGATCACCATCATGGGGCTGACGGTGCTTGCCGCCGCCACCGGCACCCTGCATATCTCGGTCGCGGCAATGACCGGCATGCTGCTGATGGTGGCCAGCGGCTGCATGCCGCTGCGCGAGCTCTACAGCCACATCGACTGGCGCGTCATCTTCATGATCGCGTGCATGATCCCGCTGGGCATGGCCATGGACGACAACCACACCGGCGCGGCCTCGTGGCTTGCGCAGACCACCATCATCGTGACCGGCCAGGGCAATCCGACCCTGGTGCTTGCAGTGCTGATGCTGCTCACCATCGGACTCACCCAGGTGATGTCGAATGCGGCCTGCGTGGTGCTGGTGGCGCCCATTGCAATCGCCATCGCCCAGGGCATGGGCATCGCGCCGCACGCCTTCATCATGGGCGTTGCGATCGCGGCTTCCACCGCGTTCCTCACACCGATCGGCCACCAGGCCAACCTCCTGGTTTACGGCGTCGGAAATTACCGCTTTGGCGATTTCACCCGCGTTGGCGGGCCGCTGACGCTGCTGATCATGGCGGTCAGCCTTTTCGTCGTGCCGCTCGTCTGGGGCTTCAATTGAGCGCGTATCCGGATCACGGGGCCCATGGCTGATCTCGATCATCTGCGCGTCGAGGCAGCGCGCGCCTGGCAGCGCGGCGCGTGGGCGAAGGCGGAAAAGCACCTGCGCCAGGCGCTGCGCTTGCGCGCGCGCGACCCCGAGCTGCACCGCCAGCTCGGTCTGAGCCTGCATCGACAGGGGCGAAGCGAAGATGCGCGCACGTCGCTTCGCATGGCGCTGCAGCTGGCGCCGGAGCAAGCGCAGGTGCACATGAATCTCGGCAGCATCGAAGCTGCCATGGGCAACGTTGAATCTGCGCTGGCGCTGTTGCGCGAAGCTTGCCGGCTGGCTCCTGGCTCCGCAGCGGCCTGGTACAACCTGGGCAAGACCTTCAAGCTGGATGCGCGCGAGGCGGAGGCGCGAAGCGCGCTCGAACGCGCCATTGACCTCGAACCCGGCCATGCCGCCGCCCGCACCGTCCTCGGTGACGTGCTCAAGGCCCTGGGAGAAACGTCCGCCGCCGAGAATGCCCTGCGCGATGCTCTGGCCCTGCAGCCCGCGTCTGCTCATGCCTGGTGGAGCCTGGCCAATCTCAAGGTCGCCGCGCTTTCGCCTCTCGACCTTGTCGCCATGTCGGCCTCGATCGGGAAGCTCGATGCCAACAGCCGGTCCCACGCCATGCTGCTCTTTGCCCTGGCGAAGGGCTACGAACAGCACGGCCAGGTGGAGGCGTGCTTCGAGACCCTGCGCAATGCGAATGCGATCATGCGTCGACTCCTGCCGTGGTCGCGCGAGGAGTTCAGCGCCAAGGTCGACGTCACCATGGAGGCCTTTGCCGAAGCGCGGGCGCCGACTGTCGTCGATCGCGGCTCGTCGTACGCACCGATCTTCATTGTCGGTCTGCCGAGAACGGGCTCGACCCTGGTCGAGCAGATCCTCGCAGCGCATCCCGATGTCGTCGCGGCCAGCGAGCTTCCGGACCTGCCGGCGGTCGTCGATGAGGAGAGCCGGCGAAGGGGGCAGCCCTTCCCCGCATGGGTCGCCGCGGCCGATCCGGAAGACTGGAAGCGACTCGCCGATGCCTATGTGGCACGTACTGCACGCTGGCGAGAAGGTCGCGACGACTGCCGTGTCACCGACAAACTGCCCAACAATTTCCTCCACGTCGGCGCGGCGCTGGCGATGTTTCCTGAGGCACACGTGATCGCCAGCGATCGCGATGCCATGGACACCTGCTGGTCGTGCTACCAGCAATACTTCGCACAGGGCCAGGCCTTCAGCTATGACCTGGACGACCTGGTCGACTATTACGCGGCTTTCCGTCGCCTTGATCGCCACTGGGACCAGCTGTTCCCCTCCCGCTACAGGCGCGTCCGTTACGAGGATCTTGTGGCCGACCCGGACGGGGCGATTCCGGGGATTCTGAGGTTTCTCGGCCTTCCGCCGCACGAGGCCTGTCTGCACCCTCATCTGGCCAGGCGCAGCATCCGGACGGCCAGCGCAGCCCAGGTTCGCGAGCCGATCGACCGCCGTGGAGAAGGGCGCTGGCGGCCCTTCGCGGCGTTGCTGGCGCCCTGGCGCGATGAGCTGCGGCCGTATTCGGAGGACTGAGGAGGCCTCGCGGGTCAATACGCTGCTGGCGAACAGGACGGCGCGCAGATATACCTGCGATTGGCGCTACAAGCGCCGACCTGTATGCTACGCGCGCCCGCGGTTCCAAATTTGCCGCTATCTAGGCGGGGGCTGGAACCTACTTGCTGCCGATCCATACGCATTGACCAACAGAGGGGATTCCATGAAAGCCACACCCATTGCAGCGATGGCTGCACTTGCCTGCGCCGTGTCTGCTGCCTACGCCAATCCGGTAGCCGAAGCCGGTGTATCCGAAGCCGTCTTCAATTTCAACGCGCTGCCGCTGGGTTCTGCGGTGCTTTTCGACCAGACCGACAATGCCTCGGGCAATGGCGCGCCGGTGCAGAACTTTGAGGCGAGTCTCGACGGCTACGACGCCCAGGGCGCGGACGACTTCGAGTTTGCTTCGCCCAATGGTTGGACCATCGAGCAGCTCAATTTCGTGATCACCCAGGGCGCTGGCGGCACGGCGGCTTCGGTGGATGTGGCGATCCACGAGAATGTCGCCGGCGGCGGCAACCCCGACCTGCCCGGCGCGGCGGTGTGTGCCTACGCCGGTGTGGCACCCGGCCAGACCGGTGCCCCACCGTCGGCGCTCAACGTGGTGCTGCCCACCCCGTGCATCATTCCCGAGGGACGCTACTGGGTGTCGCTGATCATCAACCAGGACTTCGCCACCGATGGCCAGGTATTCTGGTCCAACCGTACCACCCAGACATTCTCCGAGGCCGTCTGGGTCAACCCGGGCGACGGCTTCGGCACCGGCTGCACCACCTTCACCCCGATGACGACCTGCAACGTGGGAGGCGGCGTCAATCCCGACTTCCTGTTTCAGATCGTCGGCGTGGTCGGCGGCATCCAGCCTCTGCCGGAACCGAGGGCGGTGCCGGTCTCGTCGGTGGTCGGACTGGGCCTGCTGGGCGGCTTGCTCGCCCTGCTCGGCGTCACCGCGCTGCGTCGCCGCTTCTGATTCCAGGGCAGGCTTGCACCTGCCGCGCCACGCGAAGAGGCCGGGCCCTGCGCCCGGCCTTTTCGTTTTTCATTCCACCGAATGCTCCATCAGGCAACGCAGCTCGGTGCCGGCTTCCGTGACGTTCGCGAGCACGCGGCCAAAGCTGCTGGTGCGCGGGCGAACCACCGCGCGACGAACCGCGACGCATCCGTCCTCGGACGGCACGCGCCGCGTCTCGACAGACCGTCGCGCCGGCACCAGCGGCAGAGACTCGATCAAGGCATCCCACGCGCAGAAGTCGCTTTCGCGCAGCAGCTCGCAGCGCATCAGCGGAACGTCTCCGGGACCGGCGATGAGCAGCCACTCGCGCAGCCCGCTGCTGTCGATGTCCACGCCAGCTGCAACGTCGACCGCGCGGCCGACCAGACGCGAAAGCCATGGATCGCCCATCAGCAGATCGGGACCGGGTGTCCAGGCCTCGGCGGTCCACGGTACGGTCATCGACGCCCACGGCCCGAAGCGCAGGCGGCCCAGGGACGGCAGGCTGCGTACGACGCCGTCGATCAGCTTGCGGATGTGACGGGTGCATGGTTCGGACAAGGTCAGCACGGTCATCGTCGGATCTCCTCGGAAGCCGGCTGGCTGCGGTCGAGTAGCGGACCGCGGCGGGCGTGGCGATTACTTGGTCAGGATCAGCTTGTCGTTTCTGGTCAGGCGCAGTCGGTATTCGCTGTGGCCGTGACGGATGACCAGCTCGCGGGCGCCGCGCAACAGCTGGTCGGCCTGCACCTCACGCCGGTCGGGCGGCTCAGGTCGCGCACATGCAATGGCTGCATTTCCCGGTGACTCGTGGCTGGGTCGGGGCAATCGCATCGGGTGTCTCCATCTGGTATATCGAATGATACTCATTCGTATTTATAATGCAAGTCCGCGCGCTGGACGGCTTCCTGCAAAGCGCTCCTGCAGGGTCCGCCGGGGCGACCGCCCGCTTGGGTTCGGAGCGTGTCTTGGTCGCCCACCCGTGGGCTCCTGCGGCGAAGCCAAATCGCTCTCCCCTGCGCCGCGCTCCCCGCTCCCTACTCCCTATTCCCCGCGCCCCTGCTCCAGTGCCAGCAGCCAGCGCTTGGCCTCCAGTCCACCGCCATAGCCGGTCAGCGAGCCGTCGGCGCCGATCACGCGGTGGCAGGGCACCACGATGGGCAGCGGATTGCGGTTGTTGGCGAGCCCCACCGCACGCACGGCCTTGGGCTGGCCGATGGCGTTCGCGATATCGGCATAGCTGCGGGTCTCCCCAAACGGGATGTCCATCAGCGCCTGCCAGCAGCGCTGCTGGAAGTCGGTCCCGCTGCCGGCCAGACGCAGTTTGAAATCACGGCGCTTGCCGGCGAAGTACTCGGCCAGCTGCGTCTGCACCTTGTTCAGATGCGTCTGCGCCGCGTCGTCGCCACCCTTGATGGCGGCCGGACGCGCACGGCCCGCGAACTCGATGGCGACCAGCCCTTGGCTTCCGGCGCGGAGGCGCAGAGGACCGACCGGCGAGGCGATCACCGCCACGGCCTCGGATGGCGCCTTCGGCGCAGACTTGCCCTGCGCCTTGCGCGGAGCGTCGACGAAGCATGCTTCCACGCGCTTCATCACGTCGGCATCGAGCGGTTCCAGCAGGTCGAGCACCTTGAGGTTGGATTCCAGCTGCGAAACGCGGCTGGCGCCGAGAATCACGCTGCTCACGTTCGGATTGCGCAGGCACCATGCCAGCGCGAGCTGCGCTGCGCTGACACCGAGTTCCTCGGCCAGCGCGCAGAAGCGCCTCACGCGGGCAATGCGCGACTCGCCGTCACGCCCGAACATCCACTTGGCGATCCATTCGTAGCCCGGTGTCTTGAGCCGCGAATCCTCCGGCACGCCGTCGTTGTATTTGCCGGTGAGCAGGCCGGAAGCCAGCGGCGACCAGGTGGTGGTGCCCATGCCGTACTTGCGATACAGCGGTGCGTACTCCTTCTCGACGCGCTCGCGGTGGACCAGGTTGTACTCGGGCTGCTCCATGGTCGGCGGCATCAGTCCGTTCTTGCGCGCGAAAAGCTGCGCCTGCTCGATCAGATCGGCCGGCCACTCCGACGTGCCCCAGTACATCACCTTTCCCTGACGCGCCAATGCGTCCATCGCCGCCACCGTCTCTTCGACCGGCGCATCGGGGTCGGGACGATGACAGTAGTAGAGGTCTAGATACTCGACGCGCAGCCGCTTCAGCGCGTCGTGACAGGCGTCGAACACGTGCTTGCGCGACAGCCCGTGCTGGGTCGGTCGCGGATCGTCGACTGAACCCCAGAACACCTTGCTCGACACGCAGTAGCTGTCGCGGCGCCAGCGCAGGTCGGCCAGCGCTTCACCCATGATCAGTTCGGCGCGGCCCTGCGAGTACACCTCGGCATTGTCGAAGAAGTTGACGCCATGCTCGTACGCACAGGCCATCAGCTCGCGCGCCTCCTTGCGACCGACGCTGGTACCGAAGGTAACCCAGGCGCCGAACGACAGGGCGGAGAGCTGCAGGCCGGAGGTACCGAGGCGGCGGTATTGCATGGCGTGGAATTTCCTGCGAGACGATCAGAAAGTCTAGCCGACCGGAACCGGGAATCGGCAAGGGCCTCAAGACGACATGTGTCCACAAAGGACGCAGAGAGCGCAA
>CAZGKE010000168.1:0-7004 GCA_964526035.1 uncultured Gammaproteobacteria bacterium
CCGCCGGCTCACCCGGCATGGAGAGCCCGCGGCCGGAACCTTATGACGTGCTGGCGCTGAACAAGGACGGCGAGCTCAAGGTCTTTTCGTCACACCAGCAACGCTGAGGGAGCGCCGCTACTTCTTCCGGCACATCTTCCCCTGCATGAAGCCGGCGTTGAGGCAGCCGTCGTCGTCGATGTCGATGACCTGCTGGGGACCGCCCTTCGGGCCCAGCTTGACCTTGCCGTCGTCTACCTCGTAGTCCATCTCCTGGGTCTGGACCACGCCGAAGACGTTGGTGGTCATCTCCACCTTGCCGCCGGACTTGAAGTTGTAGGTGAACATGCCGGAGTCGTCGGTGTATTCGCCGGAGACCCCGCCGCCACAGGCGGTGAGCAACAGGGCGCCGAGGGGGAGCAGGGAGCGGAGAGCAGCCATCGCAGGTTCTCCAGCGGCTCCGACAGGAGCCGGACGAGGCTACGCTGCGACATTTGCTGCACGCTGTCGATAGCGGGTCCGGGGGGGCATCAGCCCGGTGTATCGCCGCCGAAATCCCGGAACCACGCCTCCGGCTCGCAGCTGAAATGCCAGCTCCGCTCCCGCCACTGAAAGCCCACAGCCCGGGCATGCAGCGCATGACAGGGCAGCATCAGCCGGGCCCGATCGGCGGCGGTCAGCCGGCCTTCCACCAGCGCCAGGTAGTGGTCCTCGTTGCGGCCGTAAAGCTTGTCGCCGACGATCGGATGGCCGAGGTGGGCCAGGTGAATGCGGATCTGGTGCTTGCGGCCTGTATGGGGCGTGACCTGCAGCAGCGAGTAGGGTGATCCGTCCCGTGTGAAGCGGGACAGCACCTGGTAGTCCGTGCGGGATGCCGCACCATCCACCCGCACGCAGTCCTTGATCGCGACGCGGCTAGCCTCGTCCTTGCCGAGCGGCGCCTCGATGACGCCGGCCTCATCTCCCACGTGGCCCTGCACGATGGCCAGATAGTCCTTGCGTACCTGACGCGCCTCCCAGAGCTTGCGCAGCTCCCGCGCGGCGCTCGCATTCCGGGCGACCACGATCACGCCGCTGGTCTCCCGGTCCAACCGGTTGATCAGGTGAGCCTCCGCCGCGCTGCCCAGATGCAGCCGCACCCGGCCGATCAGGCTGGACAGCTCGCCGTGTTTGCTCGGGTGGCAGACCAGGTCGGCCGGCTTGTTGATCACGAGCAGGTCGGCGTCCTCGTGGAGGATCGGAAAGAGGGGGTGTCCGACCGGCGAGAGCACGCCTAGAGACCCTCCGTCCCTGCCGGCAGAGTCAGCGGAATCTGCAGATAGCGTGTGCCATTGTCCGCTGCGGCCGGCAAGTGACCGGCGCGGATATTCACCTGGATCGACGGCAGCAGCAGCACTGGCGCTGGCAGCGTCGCGTCGCGCTTCTCGCGCATCGCGACGAACTTGTCCTCGCTGATGCCGTCGTGGACGTGGATGTTCGCCGCGCGCTGCGCACCCACCGTCGTCTCCCACACATGGTGATCGCGGCCCGCCGGCTTGTAGTCATGGCAGAGGAAGAGCCGCGTTGCCGGGGGTAGCGCCAAGAGCCTGCGGATCGAGCGGTAGAGCGTGCGCGCATCTCCGCCGGGAAAATCCGCCCGCGCCGTGCCGTAGTCGGGCATGAAGAGCGTGTCGCCGACGAACACCGCGTCGCCCAGCCGGTAGGCAATGCAGGCCGGCGTGTGACCCGGCGTTGCAATCACCTCCACCTGCATCTCGCCAATGGCAAAGCGCTCGCCGTCCCGGAACAGGTGGTCGAACTCACGACCGTCGGTCGGGCCCTTCTGGTTGAACACGCCGTTGAATATTTTCTGCACCTCGTCGATCTGCGCGCCGATGCCGATCTTCGCACCGGTCTTCGCCTGCAGATACTGCGCGGCGGACAGGTGGTCGGCATGGGCATGGGTTTCGAGGATCCATTCGATCCGCGCCCCCGCTTTCGTTGCCGCCTCGAGGAGCCGGTCGGCGCCCGTCGTCGAGACCTTGCCGGATTGCGGGTCGAAATCGAGCACCGGGTCCACGCAGGCGGCGTTGCTGCTCGCCGGATCGATGACCAGGTAGCTCACGGTGTTGGTTGCGTCGTCGAAGAAGCCGTGGATTTCGGCCCGTGCTGCGTCACTCATCGCAAATCTCCCTGGCTGCCTTGACTTGTGTGTTAGCACATACTACTTTAGCACTTACTAAACGACAACCAGCAGGAATCCTGTCGATGCAGAAGATAAGAGGCGACCTGTCGAAGCTGGCGCAAAGCGCCGGCCGGGCCGCGCGAATGCTGCGGCTGCTGGCCAACGAAAAGCGGCTGCTGGTGCTGTGCGCGCTGGCCGTGAAAGGCGAGGCAAGCGTCACCGAGCTGGCGGCGGCGGCGGACCTCGGCATGTCGGCCCTGTCCCAGCATCTGGCCAGGCTCCGGGAGGACGGCCTGGTTGCCACGCGCAAGAACGCACAGACCGTCTACTACCGGATCGAAGATGCTGATGCGGCCAGGATCCTCAAGACCCTCAAGGACATCTACTGTGCCTGAGCGCACAAGGAGAAGCGCGATGACTGTCAATACAATCAGCCTTGGCACCATAAGCCCGGCCGAAGCCCGGGCCCTCGGCGCAAAAGGCGCCACCATCATCGATGTGCGCGACCCGGACGAGTTTGCCCGCGAGCACATCCCCGGGGCACGCAATACGCCGCTCGCCACGCTGGTGCAGGGTACCGACAAGCAGGGTGAAATCCTCGTCTATCACTGCAAGTCCGGCCTGCGGACCAAAGCCAATGCCGCGAAGCTGGCGGCAGCTGCCGGCAACTGCGAGGCCTATATCATTGAAGGCGGCATCGAAGGCTGGAAGGTCGCCGGGCTGCCCGTCGCCGCCGACGCCTCGCAGCCGATCGAGCTGATCCGCCAGGTGCAGATCGTGGCGGGATCGCTGGTGGTGCTGGGCGTGGCGCTTGGCGTGATGGCCCATCCGGGCTTCTACGCACTCGCCGCCCTCGTGGGTGCCGGCCTCGTTTTCGCCGGCATTTCCGGCTTCTGCGGCATGGCGCGGCTGCTCGCGCTGATGCCCTGGAACCGCGCGCTCCGGACGTGAGACGGCGCCCCACGCATGGAAATAGCCGCCGTCGATCTGCTGACACTCGCCGCGGGCGCGCTGGTCGGCCTGACACTCGGACTGGTCGGCGCCGGAGGTTCCGTGCTGGCCGTGCCCCTGCTGGTCTATGTGGTCGGCGTGGCCTCGCCCCATGTCGCGATCGGCACCGGTGCGATTGCCGTTGCGGCCAATGCGCTGGCTGGCGTGCTGCTGCATGCGCGGGCGCGGACGGTCAAGTGGCCCTGCGCCGTCGTTTTTGCCGCCTCCGGCGTGGTGGGCGCCTTCGTCGGAGCGCGGCTCGGCAAGATGGTCGATGGCCAGCTGCTGCTGGCGATGTTCGGTCTGATGATGATCACCGTCGGTGTCTCGATGCTGCTGCGCCGGGGCGATGCTGGCGATCCGGATGTGCACCTCGACAGCAGCTCGGCACGCCGCCTCCTGCCGTCGCTGATCGGCTTCGGCCTTGCGGTCGGCCTGCTGTCCGGTTTCTTTGGCATCGGCGGCGGCTTCCTGATCGTGCCTGGCCTGATGGGTGCCACCAACATGCCCGTCCTCTACGCCGTCGGCTCCTCGCTCGTCTCGGTTTCGGCCTTCGGTTTCGCCACCGCGTCGTCCTATGCGCTGGCCGGCCTCATCGACTGGCAGGCAGCCGGGCTGCTGCTCGTCGGTGGACTGGCCGGCGCCGGCCTGGGAGTACCCCTGTCTCGCCGGCTTGCCGCCCGCAAGGCGCTCCTCACGCAGGCCTTCGCCGCTCTGGTCATCGGCATCGGCGCCTTTGTCGCCGGGAAGGGCGTGATGGTGCTGCTATAGCGCCCGAACCTTCGAATATCGGCAGAACCTGCGTATGATTGCGCGCCAGCGCCGGGCAGCCAATGCTTCGGTCGCCCTGGAAGAGCGCCCCGACTAAAAAAACCGACGGATCCCAGCATGCAGCCGAGGTGGCCATGTCCCTGACCATTGGAGTTCCCCGCGAGGTTTATCCGGGGGAGAAGCGGGTGGCCACGGTGCCCGAGGTGGTGGAGAAGCTCATCAAGCTGGGCTTTGCGGTCACCATTGAGTCTGGTGCCGGCACCGGCGCTGACCTGGATGACGAGGCCTACCGGACCGCCGGCGCCACGATCGCGCCGGATGCCGCCACCCTCTGGCAGGCGGCCAACATCATCTTCAAGGTGCGCGCGCCGACCGTTGACGAGATCGGCCTGATCAAGCCCGGCACCACGCTGATCAGCTTCGTCTGGCCGGCCCAGAACCCGGAACTGATGCAGCAGCTGGCCGGCCGTGGGCTCACGGTGCTGGCCATGGACAGCATCCCCCGCATCTCCCGCGCCCAGAAGATGGATGCGCTGTCCTCGATGGCCAACATCGCTGGTTACCGGGCGGTGATCGAGGCGGCCCACCACTTCGGCCGCTTCTTCACCGGCCAGATCACCGCCGCCGGCAAGGTACCGCCCGCGAAGGTCTTCGTGATCGGCGCCGGCGTGGCGGGGCTGGCGGCGCTCGGCGCGTCGGTGAGCCTCGGCGCCATCGTCCGCGCCAACGACACGCGACCGGAGGTGGCCGACCAGGTGAAGTCGATGGGCGCCGAGTTCGTGCCCGTGGACTACCAGGAGGAGGGCACCGGCGTGGGTGGCTACGCGAAGGTGATGAGCGAGGGTTTCCAGAAGGCGCAGCTGGCCACTTTTGCGAAGCAGGCGGCCGACGTGGACATCATCATCACGACCGCGCTGATCCCGGGCAAGCCGGCACCGAAGCTGATCACCACCGACATGGTGAAGTCGATGCGGGCGGGTAGCGTGATCGTGGATCTGGCCGCCGAGCAGGGCGGTAACTGCGAGCTGACGGAGCCGGGCCAGGTGGTGATCCGGCACGGTGTCACCATCATCGGCTACACCGACCTGCCGAGCCGCCTGTCGCGGCAGGCTTCCACGCTCTATGCCACCAACCTGCTGCGCCTTGCCGAGGAGCTGTGCAAGACGAACGATGGGGAGATCAACGTCAACTTCGAGGACGAAGTGCTCCGGGGCGCCACGGTGATCAAGGCCGGTGAAGTGACCTGGCCACCACCGCCGCCGAAGGTGTTGGTCGCGCCTCCGGCCAGACCCGCCGCTACGCCGCCAGTGCCGGCGAAGAAGGCCGGCCATGGCACCGGAGCGCCGGCCTCGGCTCGCAGCCTGGCGCTGATCTTTGGCGCCGGGGCACTGCTCTTCGCCCTGATCGGCGCCTTTGCTCCCGCGTCCTTCCTGGCCCACTTCACGGTCTTCGTGCTGGCCTGCTTCATCGGTTACATGGTCATCTGGAATGTCACCCCGGCACTGCACACACCGCTGATGAGCGTGACCAACGCCATCTCCAGCATCATTGCCGTCGGCGCGCTGGTGCAGATCGCACCGCCGCTGACGGGATCCGGCGACCGGCCTGACGGCTGGATCCTGGGCCTCGCGGTGCTGGCACTGACGCTCACCGCCGTCAACATGTTTGGCGGCTTCGCCGTCACCCGCCGCATGCTCGCGATGTTCCGGAAGTAAGGAGTCACAGATGTCAGCCAGCCTGGCCTCCGTGGCTTACCTCGGCGCCACCCTTCTGTTCATCCTGAGCCTCGGGGGCCTGTCCAATCCCGAGACCTCCCGTCGCGGCAACCTGTTCGGCATGGCAGGCATGACCATTGCCGTGCTGGCCACTGTACTGGGCCCGCGGGTCACGGCCGCCGGCCTGCCCTGGATCATCGGTGCCCTGGTGGTGGGCGGCAGCGTCGGCCTGTACGCCGCCCGCAAGGTGCGGATGACCCAGATGCCGGAGCTGGTGGCGCTGATGCACAGCCTGGTCGGCCTTGCTGCCTGCCTCGTGGGCTTTGCGAGCTACATCGATACCTCCACGGTCTACCTCGGCGCCGAGAAGACCATCCACGAGGCCGAGATCTACATCGGCGTGCTGATCGGCGCCGTGACCTTCTCCGGTTCGGTGATCGCCTTCGGTAAGCTGTCCGGCAAGATCGGCGGCAAGCCGCTGCTGCTGCCAGCCCGCCACTGGCTCAATCTCGTCGGCCTGCTGCTGGTGTTCTGGTTTGGCTACGCATTTCTGCAGGCCCCCGACATCGCCTCGGGCATGACGCCGCTGATCGTGATGACGGTGATCGCGCTGCTGTTCGGCATCCACATGGTCATGGCGATCGGCGGCGCTGACATGCCAGTGGTGGTGTCCATGCTCAACAGCTACTCGGGCTGGGCGGCCGCGGCCACCGGCTTCATGCTGGCCAACGACCTGCTGATCGTCACCGGCGCACTGGTCGGGTCTTCTGGTGCGATCCTCTCCTACATCATGTGCCGGGCGATGAACCGCAATTTCCTGAGCGTGATCGCCGGCGGCTTCGGCACCGGCGAAGGCGTGACCGCGGCGCCGGGCGCGGAGCCTGCCGGCGAGGTAACGCCCATCAGCGCGGTGGAGACCGCCGAGCTGCTGCGCGTGGCGAAAAACGTGGTGATCGTGCCCGGTTACGGCATGGCGGTCGCCCAGGCTCAGCACACGGTTTACGAGATCACGAAGCTGCTGCGTGAGCAGGGCGTGAACGTGCGCTTCGGCATTCACCCGGTCGCCGGCCGCATGCCCGGCCACATGAATGTGCTGCTGGCCGAGGCCAAGGTGCCCTACGACATCGTGCTGGAGATGGACGAGATCAACGACGACTTCCCGGAAACCGACGTCGCGATGGTGATCGGCGCCAACGACATCGTGAACCCGGGCGCCGAGGACGATCCGAACAGCCCCATCGCCGGCATGCCGGTGCTGCAGGCCTGGAAAGCGAGGACCTCCATCGTGATGAAGCGCTCCATGGCCTCCGGCTACGCCGGCGTCGACAACCCGCTCTTCTATAAAGAGAACAACCGCATGCTGTTCGGCGATGCGAAGAAGATGC
>CAZGKE010000169.1:0-6947 GCA_964526035.1 uncultured Gammaproteobacteria bacterium
CACCGTGTAGCTTCCGGAGAATGCGTTGGCGGTCGCGGTGCTGCTCATGCGGCCATCGAAGTCGGTCGCCGCCGCGATCGGATCCAGCGCGGCCGATGCCCCGCTGGCCGGCGCAACCAGGGATACCGTCACATCGGCGACTGCGCCGCCGAAGGCGTCGGTGACGCGGGCCACCAGCGGATCGGAGAACGCGGTATTGACCACGGCAGACTGCCCGTCACCGCTGAATGCCGCCAACGTGACTGCGCTGTTGTTGCCGCACAGCGGGCTGCCGATCGGATCGATACTGGTTGGACTGGCCACCAGCAGGTTGATGGCCGGCGTACCGATCACCGGCGCGCCGCCGCCATACCAGTTGGAGCCGACCGTCAGGCCCTGGGCCATACCGTTGCGGACCTGGCCACTGACCGCGTTGTGGAAGATGCGGATGTTGTCGTTCGGCGCCGGGCCGAAGAAATCCGCAGACGAAATGGCCGATGTGCTGCCGCTCAGCACGTTGCATATTGCGGTCAGGTCGATGGTGCGGTCAGAGATGAACAGCCCGCCTGTGGTGCCCGAAACGATATTGCCGCTCAGCGTGACGCCCTCGGTGCCGGTGACCACGAAGGCCGTGCCCGCGCCGAGCGCACCGCTGTCCATCACCACGTTGTCGATCAGCTCGACGCCGATGACTGCACCGTTCCCGCCGTTGACCTGCACTGCACCGGACTGGATGCCGTCGAAGTGGTTGCCCTCGACCAACGCATCGCGGACCCCCTTGAACAGGATCACGCCGCGACCGTTGCTTGCGCCGCTGCCGCGGATGTTGCGGAACAGGTTGTCGCGGATGACGTAGCCGAAGGCCGGATTGCCTTCGCCAGGCTCGGACAGGAATCCGGTACCGTCGATGATGTCGACGAGGCGGTTGTTCAGCACCTCGATGTCGTTCCGGTTTGCACCGGTCGGCTCGATGGCTCGGCCGACCGCACCACTGATGGTGAAGCCGTCGAGCACTGCGCCGGTTGCGGCCAGCCGCACCGCAATGCCGGAAGCCGGGCTGATCACCGCCTCGCCGCCGCCGTCACGGCTTGCGTGGTGGCCGGCAATTCCTGCGAAAGGACCTTCCACACGCAGCGACTTGTTGACCAGCACGTTTTCGGCGTAGCTGCCAGGGCCCACGCTGATGGTGTGGCCGGCAAGCGTCGCCGTGTCATTGATCGCCTCCGCGATCGAGCAATAGGTCATGCCGGTATCGACATTGACCACGCCCGCCTGCAGTCCGAGACCGGGGGGATCGCTGACGGTGCGCGACGCACCGAAGGCTGAGCCGCCGTCCACCGTGTTGTCACCGACGAAGCTGCACGTTTCCTGCGCATTGCCGCGCGAGAAGAAGTCGTTGCTGGCGTTCTGGTCGCTGTCGCCGGGATGGCCGTCGTTGCCAGCCTGCAGCTGGGTGGGTACATCGTTGCCGTCGAGCACGTTGTCGAACACGCGGTGGCCGTTGCCTTCGGCAACGATGCCGAAGCCGTCGTTGGCGCTCGGCTGGCTCCAGCCGCTCACCGTGTTGTTGCGTACCACCACGCCGGTGGGCACATCGACGTTGCCTGCGAGCACACCGCGTCGAAACACCGCGATGCCCGCCAGATCGCGCGCATCGACCGGCCCAAGGGCATCCAGCGTCACCTGGTTGTTGGCGACCACGATGGCGCCATCCGGCAGCGAGATGAGCGGGTTGCCAAGATCAATATCGGCTACGTCCGCACCGCTGCCGTCGGGCAGCTTGATTTCGATGCCGTAGCGCCCGCGATTGACCACCACGTTGTCGTGGATCAGGTTGGCGCCGTCACCGGCGGTCAGTCCGACCACGCCGATGCCGTTGTCGCCAGTGTTGGTGATGACGTTGCCGCTGATGCGCACGCCCGAGGCGCGACCGTCCTGCAGCTCGATGCCGCAGCAGCCGGTGAGATCACGCACGATGTTGTCGACGATGCTGATGCGGCGCTTGAGGCCATTCCACACCACGATGCCGCGCGCACCCGACGCCACCACTTCGCTGTCGCGGATGGTGAGGTCTTCGAGGCCGGCCAATCCGTTGAAGTAGATGCCGCCCTTGCCACCGCCGGCCTGGCAGTTCTCCACCAGCACGGAATCGACGAGCGAGCGGTGGTTGGCGTTGGCGCCTTCAATGCAGGCGTTGTTGAAGTTCTGCACCACCAGACTGCGGATGGTCGTGTCGGTACGTCCCGACGGCATGAAGATGCCCTGCTGGGCGCTGGTCACCGGCGAGCCGACCGGCCCGGTGGTGCCCTCGATCACGGTGTCTGTGCCGATCCCTTCGATGGTGAGTCCGTCCTTGCTCACCACGACGTTCTCGGCGTAGATGCCCGACCCGCCGCGCAGGGTTTCGCCACCGGTCGTGCCGGCATCCGCGATGGCTGCATTGAAGGTGGCGAACAGCGCGCTGTCGCCCACCCGCAGGACCGGGTCATTGATGAACTCGGTACCCGCGATCTCGCCGCCCGTAACGATCACCACCGGCTGGGTGCCACGCAGGTTCGACTGCTCCACGCCGGTGATGCTGGCGTCGAGGCCGATGAAGCTGTTGTCGGAACATGCCTCGATCGGCTCATAGCCACTGTTGGCGGTATCGTCGAATACGGTGACGCCGTAGCTCTGCGTGCCGCCGGATGCGGTGTCCTCGAAGCTGCTGCCGCAGATCACCACGCCGGCAAGGATCGTGCCGGGGCGCGCGCGCACCGCGATGCCGTTGCGATTGAGCGCATTGCTGCTGCCATTGTCGCGGAACAGCGAGTCGCTGACGGTGAAGCCGGCGATGGCGCTGCCGGCGCCGCCGGTCTTCAACCAGATGCCGCCGCCGAAAGCGCTGGCATCGGCGCTGTCGTTGCCGATGAACTGCGAGTTGGCCACGCTCCAGTCAACGATCTGTCCGTTGCCGCTGGCGCTGGCCCCGAACAGGATGATCCCGGATCCGTTGTCCTCGAACAGGCAGCCGTCGAAGCTGACGTCGGACGCGGTCGTGGTCGTCGACGTGCGCACCGCCACGGTGTTGCCACTGAAACGGCAATCTGGACCCGCGAAGGCGATGTCGGCGATTCCGGCGCCGACCAGGTTGACGCCATTGCCGCTGTTGCCGTCGAAGGCCACGCCCTCAAAGCGCAGGTGTTCGCGACCGCCGCCCAGCGCCAGGCCATCACCGGTCGGGTTGCTGACCGCGAAGTCGCGGAACAGGATGGGATCGCCAGCGGTACCGGAGGCCGTCACCACCAGCGCACCCTCGATGACCGTGGTGTTGGTGGAGCCGTTGCCGATCAGGGCGAGCGGTTTGGCCACCGCGACCGATTCGGCGAATGTGCCGGAAGCCACATACACGCTGCCGCCACTCTCCACCGCGGCGATGCCGTCGGCGATGGTGGCGAAGGCATCGATACCGGCATAAACGGTCTGGCCGTTCACAGCCGGATCGTTGTGATTGAACGTGAGCGGATCACCATAGGCGGCACTCGCGAAGGCGGCGTCCACAAAGGTCACCGGCTGCGTCGCCGCAAAACCGTAGTCGACCAGACCGAGGTCGCCATCGGAGCGCTGGTCCTGAGTGCGCGAAAGCAGCTGGTTGCGCTCGCCGGCGTCCATGTCGGCGGTTGCCACGCCCTGGAAGCTGTTGTGCTGGGCCGCCACGTTGCCCGCGAACTTGACCACCGGGGTGCCCGGCATCGACGGGTTGATCGGCACGTACAGCGCGGCCAGCGGGCAGGGCGCCGCGTTGCTGCTGGCACACTCGAAGTTGCCGAGTTCGAAATAGCGGGCGAAGTCGCCGCTGAAGTCATTGGCTTCGCCGGCACCGGGGCCGCCGAACACGATGGCGCCGTAGTAGCCGCCGACCGGCGCGCCCTGAGCATTGTCGTTGAGGAAGCGAATGGCGCTGCCGCCCGGCACGTCGCCCGCGTTGAAGGTGTTGCCGCGCGCCATCAGCTGCAGAGACTGCGGCAGCGGCAACGGCGGCGTGGCGTTGCTGAACAGCTCCTTGTTGCTCAGCACCAGGTGCACGAAGCTCGACGAGCCGTCGCGCGGCGTGAACTCGTTGTCCTCCAGCGTGACGCCCGGGAAGTTCTGCACCAGCACGCCATGCTCGTGGCCGGCGAAGGTGTTGCCGGCAACACGCAGGCTCGCCCCGGTCGCATTGCTGATCAGGCGCATGGCGGAGAAATCGCCGGCAGGAATCGGCGCCGGCGGCGGTGTCAGCGGCTGGAACAGGTTGTCGAGAATTTCGATGGCGCCGGCGCTGGCCTCGGGCGTGGTGATCTGGACACCAAAACCGCGAAGGGTGTTGCCGGCGATCACCAGATCGCCACCGCGAACTTCGCGGGCAATGACGTCGTGGTTGGTCGACACGATATCGTTGCCCTGTCCCGGGAGATCGCCGCCGATGACGCCGTGGCCGGAATCGATGGCCACACCGGCACGGAAGGCGGTCGGGTTGGGACTGCCGGGATCGAAGCCGATGGTGTTGCCCTGGGCCACGAGCGACGCGCCGGACGGACCGGAGCCGCTGACCGAGATGGCATTGGTACGGCCGTACGTCGAACTCGCGCCCAGCGACCGGCGCTGCACGAATTCGCTGTCCAGCACGCGCAAACCGCTGCAGCCACTGTTGCAGAGCACCGCCTCGGCGACAAAGCTGCGGTCGACGTTGAAGCGCAGGTCTTCGATGCTCACGTCGACGGCGCCGTTGACGTGGATCAGCACCTGGTTGGTCGCACCGCTGAAGCGGTCGAACACCGGGCGCGTCAAGCCATCGCCAACAATGCGCAAGCCGTCCTTGCCGGGGCCGATGACCGCACCGCCGGCGTAGATACCGCTGGCCACGAAAATGGTGTTGCCGACATCGGCCTGGTCGACTGCATACTGGAGGGTCTGGCAGGGTGCCGTCGGCTCGCTGCAGTCACCGGTGTCGACGCCAGACGGCGCGACAAAGCGCTCGGGTCGGATCCACGCCACGGCATATGCTTCAAGCGTTTCTCCATGCGACTCGACGCCGCCCGCGGCGTTTGCTGGAGCACCCTGGTAAGCGAGGAACTGGCCGCTCGGCTCCTGCAGGGAAACAATGAATTCGAACCCCTGGTTGATCTGGCTTCGGTAACTTGCCGGATCCAGGGCGAACAGTGCCTGCATGGCGAACGCCGTGGTCTGGCTGCTGGCATTGGCATCGTCCAGCGCGGTAGCGCTGCCGACCACAAAGCCGCCACCCGGTGTCTGGAATCCCAGCAACAAAGCGGCGAGATCGGTGTTGTTGCTGGCCGAGGCCCAGGGACCGCTGGTCGGATTCAACTGCACGCCGGTTTCAGCTGCAGCCCAGAGACCCCCGGCAAGCCCGATCACATCGTAGATCGCGGAACCCGTGTCGGCCGTTTCCAGGCTGACAAGTATGGCGCTCAGGAGCGCATCGCGCGCCGTCATCTCGCCGGCAAGGTGCGCAGCGATGGCGTTTTTCGAAAGGTCCCAGGCGACAAGCTCGGGAATGCCGCTGCCTGTACGGCTGGCGAGCACGAGGGCCGCATAGCCCGCGGCATCGAGATCCTCGGCCGCACCGTACGTGCCCGCCGCCAGGCGATCCCAGAAGTCGCTCTGCACCAAAGCCGCGTAGGCCGGGTTGCCGCTGGCCGTGGAAAGTTCGATCAGGAACAGGGGATCATGCGAGGCGAAGCGGAAGCCACCGTGAGCGAACTGGAAATCGGCGAGACATGCATTGCCTGCCAGTCGGCAGTCGCCATTGGCCACGGCCGCAGCGAGATGCGCGGCGTCACCGGTATGCAGGAAAGCCTTGAGCCAGCCACGCGCTGAAGCGCCCTGGGTGTTGGCGAATGCGCCGCCGCCCGGCGTCCACGGCAGCGCGCCGCTGGGGAGCTGCTCGGAGATCATCCAGTCCGAAGCCGACTGGAGTGCGGAAACGTTGCCGGCGCGGATGCCGGGGGTACTGTCTGGCCGTGCTCGCCCCGAACCCTCAGCGATGGTCGGCAAAGGCAGGAGGCCCAGCTCACTTTCCGACGCCGAAACCGACGGCGTGAAAACGAGGAGGCACAGGAGAATCAAGGCTGTCGAACCGATCCATCCCGGCTTGCCAAAGCCAATGTGCCTGCTACGTACACCAGTCTGGTCGGCCGGCACCCACACCCCAACTTCCAAAGACGCAAACGTCATCATGCAACTCCAAGGGAATAGACCTGGATTCCGACGCATGGACCTCCCCGTAGAGCCCCGCTAGCGTCCCAGATTCGGCACCGGCATCGCCGTCGCCCTGAAAATCAGGCGGGTAATGTCACCGCATCGGGGACGACAGGCAAGACTTGCAATGTCGCGCAAGAGCTGCGCGTGCCGTCGCCGAACTGACTGTTTACGAACCTGTACGGCGATCGGCCAACAGGCGCGCGGCGGAGAGGCCGAAACAGACTTGCGACCACCGTTCTGGTGACAGTTGAAAACAATTGCAAAACAGGGATCGAGGGCACAGCAAATAGCGCCTGCGGATGCGGCAAACGCGGTGGGCGCGTCAATCGAGGCGCTTTTCGCGGCTTTCGCCGCTCCTGGATGAAGCGGCGAGCGGTGCTCTTTGCGCGACAAGCCAATGTGTACCGCACCCCCTGTAGGAGCGGCGAAAGCCGCGATCAGACCCTCACACTGAGCGCGCGGCTTGCCTTGGGCGTGCTCCTTCCTCCGCCTGCGGGGGAAGGTTGGGATGGGGTGCTCTTGGTTGCGACTTCGAAGCTGGCACGGTTCCCCCCGGCTTCGAGCCGCCCCCTCCCCTGCCCCTCCCCCGCAGGCGGAGGAGGGAAAAGAAAGCTGCCCGCTCCCCTGCCTCTCCCCCGTCGGCGGGGGATGGAAATGGAGCAACTCCGCGCCTTCCCCGGGGCCGGGAAAGGTGCGGATTCCGGGCTGACTACTCGGCCTCGTAG
>CAZGKE010000170.1:0-6939 GCA_964526035.1 uncultured Gammaproteobacteria bacterium
GGGCTTGGGGCTTAGGGCTTAGGGCCTAGGGGAGGCAAGTTTGAAAGGGCGCCGCGAATTCGTAACGGTTCGACTACCCACAAGTCCAGGAGACAGTTGAAGAGCGGCAATCTGGCAGGCTTTTGCCTAGGCCCCAAGCCCTTGAAACGCCCTATGCCCCGCCCTTCGAAAACAACGCATCCAGCCTCCCCTCATACTCGTGATACCCGATCCGCTCGTACAGCTCGTCGCGGGTCTGCATGGTGTCCAGCACGGCCTTCTGGTGACCGTCGCGCCTGATGGCGGTATACACGGCTTCGGCCGCCCTGTTCATTGCACGAAAGGCCGATAGCGGATAGAGCTGGATGGCAACGCCGGCGGACGCCAGCTCGTCGCGGGTGAACAGCGGGGTCTGGCCGAACTCGGTGATGTTGGCCAGTACGGGCACGCCCACCGCATCCGCGAAACGGCGGTAGGTGTCGAGGTCGTAGGCGGCTTCGGCAAAGATCCCGTCGGCGCCGGCCTCGACGCAGGCGACGGCGCGTTCGATCGCGGCATCCACGCCGTGCACGGCAATCGCATCGGTGCGCGCAATCAAGAAGAAATCAGGGTCGGTCTTCGCGTCCGCCGCCGCCTTGACGCGATCGGCCATCTCCTCGCTGCTGACGATCTCCTTGCCCGGTCGATGGCCGCAGCGCTTGGCGCCCACCTGGTCCTCGATGTGGCAGGCGGCGGCGCCGAACTTGATCAGCGACTTCACCGTACGCTCGATGTTGAAGGCACTGGGGCCAAAGCCGGTGTCGATGTCGACCAGCAGCGGCAGGTCGCAGACGTCGGTGATGCGGCGCACGTCGGTGAGGACGTCGTCCAGGGTGTTGATGCCGAGATCGGGCATGCCCAGCGAGCACGCCGCCACGCCGCCACCGGAGAGGTAGATGGCACGATAGCCGGCGCGTTGGGCCAGCAGCGCGTGGTTGGCGTTGATGGCGCCGATCACCTGCAGGGGATGTTCGGCTGCCAGCGCCGCGCGGAAGCGCGCGCCGGGCGAGGACTGCGGCATGACGGATCCTCTAAGGACAAAGACGCACGATTTTAGCGCATGTGGCGGGGTGCTTCCGAGTGCGCGGCACAGCGATGAGCGGTCAACGGCGGTTGCGGGTCAGCGACGGTACGTTCGCGTCGATGCGGCGCCGCGGTCGCCCACGGATGGGCTCCTACAGCAGTGCTTCGATGCCGTGCGTCTGTTTCAGCCCTTGCTGGCGATCGGCCCCGCCATCTCCTTGCGCACGGGCGGCAGCTCCAGCGCGGCGAGGCGCTCGATCAGACGCAGGGGATCGGCCTCGAAGCAGACCATGCCGCGATGCGCGGGCTCGATGAAGCCGGCCCCGGTCATCACATCGAGCTGCTGCGCCAGCGGCGCAAAGAAGCCGTCGACATCGAGAAACCCGGACGGCTTGCGCTGCAGTCCGATCTGCGTCCAGGTGAGCGCCTCGAACACCTCGTCGAGTGTCCCGAAACCGCCGGGGCAGGCAATGAATGCATCCGCCATTTCCGCCATCAGCGCCTTGCGCGCGTGCATCGACTCCACCACGTGCAGCTCGCTGAGGCCGGTATGCGCGAGCTCGCGCTCGACCATGCCGCGCGGGATCATGCCGACCACACGACCGCCCGCTGCCAGCGCGGCATCGGCCACCACGCCCATCAGCCCCACCCGGCCGCCACCGAACACCAGTGCGCGACCGCTTTCGGCGATGGCCCGCCCAAGCGTGCGCATGGCCTCTCGATGGATCTCGTGCGCACCGGGCTTGGCGCCGCAGAAGACGGCGATGGCGTTGAGCGTATTGGCGGAAGTCGCAGGGGAGGATTGCATCGTCGTGCCCGCGGAAAAGAGCGCGATAGTGCCACGCCGCAGACCTGCGGAGAACCGGGCGGCGTCCGCAGCAGGCGGGTGATTTCTTCTCAGGCTCTCAATCCGCGCCACGCGCGATAGCGCGGCGCACCGATTCCAGTGCGTTGGGGTCGTCCAGCGTGGACAGGTCGCCGACGTCGCTGTTCTCAAGCAAGGCCTGCAGCGAACGCCTGAGCAGCTTGCCGGAGCGGGTCTTGGGCAGGGCCTCCACCACGTAGGTGCGCGCCGGGCGCGCCACCGCACCAAGTTGGTCGACCACGCGCGCCTGGATCGACTGCGCCGCGGCACCCCGGTCAGCGGCGGCGTCGCGCAGCACCGCAAATACCACCGGGACCTGTCCCTTGACCTCGTCATGCGCGCCCACCACCGCCGCCTCCGCCACTGCGCTGCAGCTCGAGACAGCCTCCTCGATCTCGCGGGTGCCGAGTCGATGCCCGGCGACATTGATGACGTCATCGGTGCGACCGAGGATATAGGTGTAGCCGTCCTCATCGCGGATCGCCCAGTCCAGCGAACTGTACAGCAGCTCCTTGAAGTGGCCGAAGTAGCCAGCCAGGAAGCGCGCGTCGTTGTTCCACACGGTCGTCAGGCAGCCCGGCGGCAAGGGCGGCACGATGGTGAGCACGCCCTTTTCGTTGGCGCTCACCTCTTCGCCGGTGCCCTCGTGGATGATCTTCAGGCGGTAGCCAAGGTTGGGCAGGCCGGGCGAACCGAATTTGACCGGCTTGAGATCGAGCCCCGGCAGCAGGCTGAGTACCGGCCATCCGGTCTCGGTCTGCCAATAGTTGTCGATCACCGGCACGCCCAGGGCGTCCTGGATCCAGCGCGCGGTCGGCTCGTCCAGCGGCTCCCCGGCGAGGAACAGCCACTTCAACGCGGACAGATCGTACTTGGTGAGCCACGACGGGTCCTGCTTCTTCAGCACGCGGATCGCGGTGGGTGAGGAGAACACGGTGCGCACTCCGTACTCTTCGCACAGCTGCCACCAGATGCCGGGGTCCGGATGGATCGGCAGGCCCTCGTAGACCAGGGTGGTGGCGCCGACGATGAGCGGCCCGTAGACGATGTAGGAGTGTCCGACCACCCAGCCGACGTCGGAGGTGGAGAACATCACCTGGCCGGGGCCGACGTCGTAGACCGTGCGCATGGAGAGCGCCAACGCCACCGCGTAGCCACCGGTGTCGCGCTGCACGCCCTTGGGTTTGCCGGTGGTGCCCGAGGTGTAGAGCAGGTAGCTCGGCTCGTTCGATTCGCGCCAGACCACCGGGACCACGGCACCCTCGTGTGCGCGGCTGGCCCCCGCATAGTCGACATCGCGCCCCGGCGTCATCGGCAGATCGGAGTCAAGTCCGCGGTTCACCACCAGCACGTGCGGTGGCGGGTGCGCGGCTTCGGCCAGCGCGGCATCCACCAGCGGCTTGTAGCGGATCACCTTGCCGGAGCGCATGCCGGCGTCGGCGCAGATCAGCAGCGCCGGCTGCGCGTCGTCGATGCGTAGCGCCAGGTTGTGCGCGGCGAAGCCACCGAACACCACCGAATGCACGGCGCCCAGCCGCGCGCAGGCGAGCATGGCGATCACCGCTTCGCCGATGTTCGGCATGTAGATCACCACGCGGTCGCCCCCGCCCACGCCCAGCGCAGCGATGGTGGCGGCAAAGGTGCTGACGTCGCGATGCAGCTCGCGATAGGTCCAGACGCGACGCTGCCCGGTTTCGCTGGAAACGCTGATCAGCGCGCGCTGCTCACCCCGCGCATCGAGGTGGCGGTCGACGGCGTTGTGGCAGAGGTTGGTACGGCCGCCGACGAACCACTGGCGAAACGGCGGATTGGCATAGTCGAGGATGCGCTCGGGCGGCGTCTCCCAGTCGATGGCCTGCGCGGCCTCGGCCCAGAAGGCTTCGGGCCCCTCGATGGAACGACGATAGACGTCCTCGTAGCGCATGGCGGCATACCTCCGCCCGCCAGCTTAGTCCCGGGAATAGTCCGGCGCCTGTCGACTTTGGTCGCAGGCGCGGGCGCCTTGAGACGTCCTGCCGGCTCTGCCCGCTTGCTGGCGGGCGAGCCGCGGCGGCTCAGCTGAGCAGATGCGCCACGCCGGAGCGCTCTTCTTCGAGTTCGGCCAGGGTCCTGTTCATCCTCTCGCGGCTGAAGTCGTCGATATCGAGGCCCTGCACCATGCTGTAGGTGCCGTTCTCGCAGGTCACCGGGAAGCCGTAGATGAGGTCCTCGGGAATGCCGTAGCTGCCGTCCGAGGGAATGCCCATGGTGGTCCACCTGCCGGCGGTACCCAACACCCAGTCGCGCACGTGGTCGATGGCTGCGTTCGCCGCCGAAGCCGCCGAGGACAGGCCGCGCGCCTCGATGATCGCGGCGCCGCGCTTGCCTACGGTGGGGATGAACACATCGGCGTTCCAGTCGGCGTCGTTGATCGTCGCCATCAGACTCTCACCGCCCACGTTGGCAAATCGGTAGTCCGGATACATGGTGGGGCTGTGGTTGCCCCACACGATCAGCTTCTCGATGTCGGCCACGGCTACGCCGGCCTTGATCGCAAGCTGCGACAGCGCGCGATTGTGGTCGAGCCGCAGCATCGCCGTGAAGTTGCGCTTGGGCAGGTCCGGCGCCGACTTCATGGCGATGTAGGCATTGGTGTTGGCCGGGTTGCCGACCACCAGCACCCTGACGTCGCGGCTGGCCACCTTGTTCAGCGCCGCGCCCTGCGCGGTGAAGATCTTGGCGTTCTCAAGCAGCAGGTCCTTGCGCTCCATGCCGGGACCACGCGGACGCGCACCGACCAGCAGGGCGATGTCGGCGTCCTTGAAAGCCACCTCGGCATCGCCACTGCCGACCATGCCGGCCAGCAGCGGGAATGCGCAATCCTCGAGCTCCATCATCACGCCGCGCAGCGCCGCCTGGACCTTGTCGATGGGCAGCTCGAGAAGCTGCAGGATCACCGGCTGGTCCTTGCCCAGCATTTCGCCGGAAGCGATACGGAACAGCAGGGAGTAGCCGATCTGGCCGGCTGCGCCGGTGACGGCAACGCGGATGGGAGTTTTCATGATGCAGCTCCGGAAGGGATTGGGAGATCAGTGGGACGTTCGAGTGGCTCAGGCGTCTGTCCGCGCATCACGCCAGCTCGGAGAAGAACGCCTGGATGCGCTTCATCCCCTCGTCCAGGGCCTCGGGGCCCACGGTGTAACTGATGCGCATGGCGCGCGGCTCGCCGAAGGCCGAGCCCGGCACGCAGGCCACGCCCTTGGTCTCCAGCAGCGCCGCACAGAAGTCCATGTCGTTGGCGATGACGCGGCCGTTGTGATTCTTTGAAAAGGCACAGGAGATGTCGGGGAACACGTAGAAGGCACCCTGCGGCCGCGGGCAGACCACACCGGGAATCGCGGCCAGCGCATCGCACACCATGTTGCGCTTGGCCTGGAACTCCCTGCACTTGGCCTGGGGAATGTCCTGCGGGCCGGACAGCGCGGCCACGGCGGCGGCGGTGACCATCTCGGGGATATTGGTGATGTGGTTGGAGTTGAGCGTGACCACCGCATTCGCCACCACTTCCGGTCCCGCCATCATGCCGACGCGCCAGCCGGGCATGCCGTAGGTCTTGGACAAGGAGTCGACGAAGACCACGCGATCACGCAGCTCGGGCAACGCTTGCACGAAGTTGTGATAACCGAGATCGTCGAACACCATCGTGTTGTAGATGTCGTCGGTGATGATCCAGGTGTCGGGATGGCGGGCGATGACCTCGGCCAGCGCGGCGATCTCATCGCCGGTGTAGACCATGCCGGTGGGGTTGTTCGGGTTGTTGAACAAAAACACTCTCGGCTTGGCGGCCAGCGCCGCGTCGAGCTGCGCCGGCAGGATCTTGTAGTCCTGCTCCGGCGGGCACGGCAACAGGCGGACTCGAGCACCGAGAATTTCGGCGATGTCCAGATAGCTGGTCCAGTACGGCGTCGCGAAGGCGATCTCGTCGCCTTCGTCGAGCATCGCCTCCATCAGGTTGTAGAGCATGTGCTTGGCGCCGATGGCTACCGCGCACTGCCTGCGCGTGTAGCCGTGCAGCCCGAGTGCATTGAGGTGAGCGAGGAAGGCATCGAGCAAGTCGTCACTGCCGCGGTTGGAACCATAGCTGCCGGAATCGTGTGGCAGCGCGTCGCGGACCGCCTGGTAGACATGCTCGCCGGGAAGGAAGCCGGGCACGCCGATCGAGAAGCTGATGATGTCCTTGCCTTCCGCCTTCATGCGCTTGGCTTTCTCGGCGATGACCATGATCGCGCTGGGCTTGGCGCGACCGACGCGGGCGGCGAGCTGGGGCATGTCGAAACCTTTCGAAAAGGGTGGGAAAACCGTCCAAGGATATCATGCTGCATTGCGGCGTAAGGGGGCCTTCAGAACGATCCTGCTGCGAGGCGAATCGAGCGGTTCGCGGGTACTCCATGACGGCAAGTTACACTGGGCCATAACACCGAAATCCCCTGGAGTACTGCCATGACGCTGCTGATCGCCGGCCTGATACTGTTCATCGGCATCCATCTGCTGCCCTGGTCGCCGCAGCTGAAAAAGTCGGCCGTCGCTCGACTGGGCAACAGTGGCTACCGCGGCGTGTTCGCGCTGGTGGCCACCGTCGGGCTGGTGCTGGTGGTGATCGGCTGGGGCCGCGCCGAATACCAGGGGGTCTACGTTCCGCCGACCTGGGGTCGCCACCTCACCTATCCGCTGCTGCTGGCCACCTTCATCCTGCTGCCGGCTGCACACATGAAGGGCAACATCAAGCGTTTCACCCGGCATCCGATGCTGTGGGCCGCGGTGCTGTGGTCTGCCGGTCATCTGCTGGTGCGCGGCGATATCAAGTCACTGGTGCTGTTTGGCGGCATCGCCCTGTACAGCCTGCTGGCCATGGTTTCGGCCAATGCGCGTGGCGCGAGGAAGCAGGAAGCGCGCTATCCGGTCAAGCGGGATCTGATCGTGGTCGCGGCAGGCGTGGTGGCATACATCGCCTTTATCTTTCTGCACCCTTATCTGATCGGGGTGGCGGTGATACC
>CAZGKE010000171.1:0-6881 GCA_964526035.1 uncultured Gammaproteobacteria bacterium
CTGGGCCTATCGCGCCTGCGATCTGTGCGAGGCGATCTGTGGGCTGGCCTTTCGCTTCGACGGCGACCGGCTCGCCGCGATCCGCGGTGATGACGACGACCCGTTCAGTCGCGGCCACATCTGTCCGAAAGGGAACGCGATTCTCGACCTCGAAGCCGATCCGGATCGACTGCGTCGTCCGCTGCTGAAAAGAAACGGCGACTTTGAAGAGATCGGCTGGGACGAGGCCATCGGCTTCGCCGGCGAGCGATTGGCGAGCATCCAGAAGGCGCATGGCGCCAATGCGGTGGGTGCCTACCTGGGCAATCCCAACGTCCATCATTTCGGCAGCATCGCCTACGCGCCTCACCTGCTGCGCCTGCTGCGCACGCGCAACGTGTTTTCGGCCTCGTCGGTGGACCAGTGGCCGCACCAGCTGGTGAACTGGCTGATGTTCGGGCACCAGTTCCTGCTTCCCATTCCCGACGTCGACCGCACCGACTGTTTCCTGATGCTGGGGGCCAATCCGGTCGCCAGCAACGGCAGTCTGTTCACCGCACCGGGCATCGCCGCCCGCTTGAAGCAGCTGACGCGGCGCGGTCGTCTGGTGGTGGTCGACCCGCGCCGCAGCGAGACCGCCGAGATCGCCAGCGAGCACCTGTCCATCAGACCCGGCGGCGACGCCCTGTTCCTGATCGGACTGCTGCAGACGCTGCAGACACTCGGACCGCCGAGGATCGAGCGCTACGCGGGCAAGGTCAGCGGTCTGGACGTGGCGCTGCAGGCGCTGGCGGTGTTCGACCAAGCGCAGATCGAAGCGCACAGCGGCATCGATGCCCAAACGACTGCGCGCATCGCGACCGAGTTGTGGCGGGCGCCCACCGCGGTCGTTTACGGACGCATCGGCATCTCCACTCAGGCGTTCGGATCGCTGTGCCAGTGGCTGGTGCAGCTGATCAACATCTACACCGGCAATCTCGATCGCGAGGGCGGCGCGCTGGTCAATGAAGCCGCCCTGCCGCTGACTGGACCGGGTACGCCGGCCGGCCACTACGGCGCATGGAAAAGCCGCGTGCGCGGCCTGTCCGAGTTTGCCGGCGAACTGCCGGTGTCGGTGCTCGCCGAGGAGATTCTCACGCCCGGTGAAGGTCGGCTGCGCGCGCTCATCACCTTCGCCGGCAACGCGGTGCTGTCGACGCCGGACGGTCGGCACCTGGACCAGGCACTGGCGTCGCTCGACTTCATGCTGTCGGTCGATATCTACGTCAACGAAACCACCCGGCACGCGGATCTCATCCTGCCGCCGGCATCCGGGCTGACGCAGGACCACTACGACCTGATCTTCAACGCGTTCGCGGTGCGCCGGGTGGCGCGGTTGAATCCGCCGATCCTGGAGCAGGACGAAAACGAGCGTGCCGACTGGCAGATCATCAACGCGCTCGCCAGCGCCTATGCGAAGGCCGCCGGCAAGCCGTTCAGTCCGCTGCCACCACCGCGTGCACTGATTGCGGCGGGCCTGGCGCAGGGTGAAAGCGGCCTGACTCTGGCCGACCTCGAAGCCGCTCCACACGGCATCGATCTCGGTCCACTGCGACCTTCGCTCCTCAACCGACTGCAGACCGCAAGCGGCAGCATCGAGTGCGCGCCGGATCTGCTGCTGGCCGATCTGGCCCGGCTGCGCGAGACGCCCGCACCGGCAGCTGACGCGCTGCATCTGATCGGTCGTCGCCACGTGCGCAGCAACAACTCTTGGATGCACAACGCGCCGCGTCTGGTGAAGGGCAAGCCGCGCCATCACCTGATGGTGCACCCCGACGATCTTGCCCGACGCGGAATCGAAGACGGCGCCAGAGTGCGCGTGACCTCGCGCATCGGCAGCATCGAGGCGGAGGTACAGGCAAGCGACGCGGTGCGCACCGGAGTGGTGTGCCTCCCGCATGGCTTTGGCCACGGGCGCGATGGCGTGCGTCTGCAGCGTGCGGTCGAGGTCGAAGGCGCCAGCTACAACGACCTGTCCGACCCGGAGCGACTCGATGCGCCCTCCGGCAACGCCGCTCTAAGCGGCCTGCCGGTGATCCTCGAACTCCTGTAGGTTCGGGCGCCAGCGACGCTTGTCGGTGCTGAGGCCCCTCCCACAAGAAGCCGGAGTTGCCCGGTTCCCTGCTGCCGCAACGAGATTGTGCGCCATCGCATCCATGACTTCCGGGCGGGGCACAATCAGGCCCCAGGCACCACACTCACGAATCCATCATGACCGACGCCCCCGCACCGACCCTGTCCGATCGCCTTGGCCGCCTGGTGCAGGTCGAGCAGCGTGAATGGGCGCTGCTGTGGCTGTCGTTCACCTACTTCTTCTGCGTGCTTTCGGCCTGGTACGTGCTGCGGCCCATACGCGACGCCATGGGTATCGCCGGCGGCACCTCGCAGCTGCCCTGGCTGTTCCTCGGCACGCTGCTGCTGACCCTGGTGGCCAACCCGGCCTTCGCCACCCTGGTGGCACGCATGCCGCGGGCGCGCTTTGCCACCTGGGCGTACCGCTTCTTCATGCTTTGCCTGTTCGGGTTCTTCGCCATGGTGCAATGGGGCGGCGAGGATGCGCAGGTATGGACCGGCCGCGTGTTCTTTGTCTGGGCCAGCCTGTTCAACCTGTTCATCGTCTCGCTGTTCTGGGCGGTGATGGCCGACGTGTTCGACACCGCCCAGGCGAAGCGTCTGTTCGGCTTCATCGCGGCCGGTGGCACCCTGGGTGGCGTGGTGGGTGGCACCCTGACTGCGCTGTTCGTTGAAGCCGTGGGCATTGCGCCCCTGCTGCTGCTGTCGCTGGTGCTGCTGGAGATTGCTTTGCGCTGCATGCGTGCACTGAGCCGCCAGGCAGGCCGGCGCAGTGAGACCCAGCGCATCGCCGCCGAGGAAGCCATCGGTGGTGGCGTGCTCGCCGGCATTACCCACGCTGCGCGCTCGCCCTATCTGCTCGGCATCTGCGGCTTCATGCTGCTCTACACCATCGGTTCGACCTTTCTCTATTTCATCCAGGCCGACATCGTGTCGCAGGCCTTCGCCGACCGCGACAGCCGCACTGCCTTCTTCGCGCGCATCGACGTGGTGGTGAACTCGCTCACGCTGGCGATCCAGCTTGGACTTGCCGGTCGCATTCTCGGCCGCCTCGGCATCGGCCTGACCCTGGCGCTGCTGCCGCTGGCATCGCTGATCGGCTTCGGCGCTCTGGCTGCCGCGCCGGTGCTGATGGTGTTCGTGGTGTTCCAGGTGGCGCGGCGTACCTTCAACTTCGCCCTGGTGCGCCCGGCACGCGAGAACCTCTATGTTCCGCTGTCGCGCGAGGACAAGTACAAGGCGAAGTCGCTGATCGACACCTTCGTCTATCGCGCCGGCGATCAGATCGGCGCATGGACCCACGCGGGACTGGCAGCGCTTGGACTCGGCATCTCCGCGATCGCCGCCAGCGCCATGCCGCTCGCCGCCATCTGGCTGGTATTGGCCCTGTGGCTCGGACGCCGCCACAGCGTTCTGGCTGAGAGATCACCGACTGCCCACAACCCTTCGCCACCCTCTCAGCCCACGTAACCGGAGATTCGCCATGCAGACTACCCGCAGAGACATGCTGAAACTTGGAGCGCTGGCGCTGGGCGCCGGTGTCGTCACGCAGACCGGACTGCTGCGCAGTGCCAGCGCCGCGGAAGGCAGCGGCCGTGCCGACCGGCCGCTGCGGATCCTGATCCTCGGCGGCACCGGCTTCACCGGTCCGCACCAGCTGCGCTATGCGCTCGCGCGCGGCCACAAGATCACGGTGTTCAATCGCGGCAGTCGTCCCAATGCATTCTCGGGTCAGGTCGAGGAACTGAGCGGCGACCGTCTGGACGGCAGCCTGGATGCGCTCAAAGACCGTGAGTGGGACGTGTGCATCGACAACCCCACCACCCTGCCCTACTGGGTACGCGACGCCGGTCGCGTGCTGCAGGGCAAGGTGGGGCAGTTCGTATTCATCTCGACGCTTTCGGTGTACGCATCGAATGCCGTCGCCGGCGAAGTCGAGGACGCCGCGACCGCCACCTACCCCGGCGAGGACCCGCTGACCGAGACCATGGAAAGCTTCCGCGCCAATGCCGGCGCACTATACGGGCCGCTCAAAGCAGCCTCCGAGCGTGAGGCAGAGAAGTGGTTTCCGGGCATCACCACGCTGATCCGCCCGGGCCTGATCGTGGGTCCCGGCGACGAGACCGATCGCTTCACCTACTGGCCGCTCAGGATGTCTCGCGGCGGCGATGTCCTGGCGCCCAGCGACGGCAGCGATCCGGTGCAGATCATCGACGCGCGCGACCTCGCCGAGTGGACCATCCGCATGGTCGAGCAGCGCGTCTTCGGCGCCTTCAACGCGATGGGTCCGGACTACACCATGAGCATCGCCGCGATGCTGCACGGCATCCGCGCGGTCACCGGCAAGGCTTCCAACATTCACTGGGTACCCACCGATTTCCTCGCCCAACATCAGGTGCGGCCTTGGGCCGACATGCCGACCTGGGTACCGGCGCAGGGCGACAGCGTCGGTTTCAGCACCCGCAGCAACGCCCGCGCTCTCGATCAGGGATTGAGTTTCCGACCGCTCGCCGACACGGTTTCGGCCACCCTCGAATGGTTTCGCGCACAGCCGCCCGAGCGCCAGGCCACACTGCGCGCGGGCATCTCGCCTGAGCGCGAAGCAGAGGTGCTCGCTGCCTGGAAGGCGCGCACCGGCTGAGCGGCCAAGGCGCACCTGCAAATGGTCTGGGACATCCTGCTGTACGTGCTCGCCGGGTTGATCGTGTTGATCGGCCTGATCGGCACCATCGTTCCGGCGTTGCCGGGCGTTCCGCTGATGTTTGCCGGCATGCTTCTGGCCGCCTGGGTCGGGGGATTCGATCCCGTCGGTCCGTGGACTCTGGGCATCCTCGCAGTTCTGACCGTGCTCTCCGTTGCCGCCGACCTGCTCGCTTCGCTGCTCGGCGCCAAGCGTGTCGGCGCAAGTGGCTGGGCGCTCTTCGGCTCGGCCGTGGGGACGGTGGTGGGACTGTTCTTCGGCCTGCTCGGCATCATTGTCGGTCCGTTTGCCGGAGCGCTTGCCGGAGAATTGATTGCCGGCGGCACATTGCGTCACGCCAGCAACGTGGGCGTCGGCACCTGGATCGGCTTTCTGTTGGGCACCGTGGTCAAGATCGCGCTGGCGTGTCTGATGCTGGGCCTCTTTCTCCTGCGTCTGCTGTTCGGATGACGGCACACGAACACGTTTGAAGCAGTTGCTCTAGACTCCCGTGGCAGCCTCCGCGAGAGGGATTCATCGAGAGAGCCATGCCGTGACCGCTCGGACAACGCTGCGCGAGGAGTTCGTCAACGCACTCACGCACGGCGCCGGCGCCGTTGCCGCAGTGGCGGGCGGTGCGGTGCTGATTACCCTCGCCTTGCTGTTCGGCAGCCGCGTTCAGGTGGCCAGTGCGATGGTGTTCGTGACCACGCTTGTCGCCCTCTACAGTGTTTCGACCCTGTACCACGCCGTTCGCCACGAGAGACTCAAGGCACGGCTCAAGGTACTCGACCACTGCGCCATCTTCCTGCTGATCGCCGGAACCTACACGCCGTTCACGCTGGTTGCGCTGAAGGGAGGCTGGGGCTGGACGCTGCTTGCACTGATCTGGGCGCTGGCGGCCCTTGGCGTGGTGTTCAAACTCTTTTTCACCGGGCGCTTCCGCCGCATGTCGACGATTCTTTACGTGGGCATGGGGTGGCTGGGCATCGTGGCCATCGGGCCATTGGTCGACGCCCTTTCAACGTGGACGCTGGGTTGGCTTCTTGCCGGCGGCGTGGCCTACACGGCCGGAACTGTGTTCTATCACAATGAACGCATACCCTATGCACACGCCATTTGGCATCTGTTCGTGCTGGCTGGCAGCGTGCTGCACTTCGTCGCAGTGGCCAGCCTGGTAGTACCGTCGGTGGCATTGTCCTGACCCGACCGAGCCGGTGTGGTCCTGACCGGACCACACCTGTCAGCGACTGTCAGCGGCGACGCCGACCCTTGCCGCGCGGTTCTGCGCCCTTGGTGTCGACGAATACGCGCACGAAACTTCCGTCGACGGCGCGACCGTCGATGGCATCCTTCGCGGCGCGAGCTTCGTGGCCTTCCATCTCCAACTCGGCCACACCCTTGCACTGACCGCTGAACAGGTCCTTGATCAGCTTCATCTTGAACACGCGTCCGTGTTCGGAGAACAGGCTTTGCAGCGTCTGTTCGTCCATCGAGCGCGGTAGACCGCGCACACTGACTGTTACCATGGAAATCCTCCATTGTCTGCGCGTACCCGCCGCATGGCTGAAGCACGCAAGTGGCACCGGATCGCTCCGGCGATGCACGCTGGTGGCAGCGCGAGACTCCGGTTTGCTGCGACAAACCGATAGGCGGAATGTCGCGAAACAGCCTGAGCCTGGACTGCACAGTAGCGTCTTGGAAGGCACGTCTCGCGATCGCAAGAACGTGGGTGGAGCGGGCAAAGGCCGCCGCATCAATTGCGGTGGATGCGATTGCCAACGCAGCAGGATAGCAGCCTGAGACGGAGGACGCGAGAGGAGGCGCGCCTGTCGCGCCGGCTCGCGGCACCGATTTCGGCCGTCAAACGCGCCGAAATGTGGAAAAGCCGTGTTCAGCGACCCTTGAATTCGGCCTCCCTGCGCTCACGGAAGGCCTGCACCGCTTCGCGCATGTCCTCGCTGCCCATCACCGGCAGCAGAGCATCGAACAGGCGCTCCAAAGCCACCAGATCGCCCTGGGTCCGCGCCAGCCGCGATGACGCCAATGCTGCATGCACGCCCAGCGGCGCGGGCAATCTTCTGCGCCATGCCAAGCGCCCGATCAAAGG
>CAZGKE010000172.1:0-6846 GCA_964526035.1 uncultured Gammaproteobacteria bacterium
ACGTTGCCGGCTTCGAGGCTGATGCCGTAGTAGGCGGGTAGACTGAACAGGCGCTCGGCGTCGCCGAACGGCCGATAGAACAGTCCGCGCGCGAGGAACAGCTGCGAACCGAACAGTTCGTTGTCGCCGTAGCCGGAGAGATTGCCCAGGCCACCGAGTTGGTCAAAGCCCTGCAGCACGGCGTTGTCGCGGCTGGCATGCGAGAGGCGCACGCCGCCGAGCAGTCGCGTCCTGCCGATGCGCCCGGCGGCGTCCCAGGCCAGACGCAGCACCTCTTCACTTTCCGTCGAGCCGAGCGCCGGGCGATAGACCTCGGCTCGCAGATCGAGGCGTTGGCCGGCGCCCGGAAATACGCTGCTGTCGAGGCTGTCGTGGAGCAGGCCGAGCACCACCGTGCCGTAGTCGCTGGAAAGCCCATCGAATTCATCGAGCATGCCGATGCGCTGGCGTACGCGGTCGTGGCCGCGCTCGATTCCGACGCTGAGACGGGTCGCCGCGGTGACGTCCCAGCCGGCGCGGGCGCCAACGAATATGCGCTGCTGGCGCAGGCGCGCGACCTCGCGGGTGCCGATGGTCACCGGGATGTTGGTCGCGCGCAGCCCCAGGTAGGGCTGCAGAAAGAACTGCCCGGTGAAGCCGAAAGGGGATATGTAGTCTGCCTCCAGGCTGGTCAGGCGGCCGATGCTGGCGCGTCCTTGCAGCAGGCCTTCGCCCCAACCGGGCGTGGAGCCTTCGGCCGAGAGCTGGTAGCTGCTGTTGCCGCGGAAGTCATCGGACAGCTGCATGCCGAAACGGATCAGGCTGGGTCCCCAGCCCTTGTCCACCGGCGTGACCTCGATCCCGGTGCGGCCGGCGCCGTCCTCGACGATGCGCCATGAGATGCGCTCGTAGCGGCCGTCGCCATAGGCTGCGGCGATTCCGGATTCAATCGTGGCAACGTCCAGCGGCAGGCCGCTGAGGCCCATCAGGCGCGCTGCGACCAGTCGCGCCGTGCTGCTGCGGTTGGCGTTGACGCGCACAAACTCCACCAGCGGCGCGTCGAACACGGGCTGGCGGCGCGCTGCGAGGTGGTCGGCGTATGCCTGCGAAGACAGCGCCAGCGCACGCAGCCTGTCGACTGCCGCCTCGGCGGCGGCCTCGCCGGGCGCCAACGTTTCCAGGGCGCGATCGAACTGAGCCGAACCGATGTCGCCGAGCTGCGGATGGATCAGGATGTCGGCTTCGGTGAGGCTTTCCATCTGGCGTCGTGTCTGCGCCTTCATCAGCACCACGACCATCTGCATGGTGATGGCCAGCGGGGAGTTGAGTTCCTCTTCGCCGTGGAGCGGTTCGCCGACGTCGACCACGATCAGATGCGTGACGCCCATGGCGCGCGCCACATCGACCGGCACGTTGTCGACGATGCCGCCGTCGACCAGCAGGCGGCCGTCGATGCGGATCGGCTGGAAGGCGGCGGGAACCGACATGCTGGCGCGCACCACGTCGGGCAGGTCGCCACTGGAAAACACCACGGCTTCGCCGGTGGCGATGTCAGCGGCCACGGCACGAAACGGGATCGGCAGCGCATCGAAATCACGCACCGCGCCTACCCGCAGGAACAGGCGCTGCAGCAGGAGCTGCAGATTCTGGCCCTGCAGCACGCCGCGCGGCAGCTTGAAGCTGCCTTCACCGAAGCCCATCTCGATGTCGGCCAGGACGCGCAGCGTTTCCTCCTTGCGCGCCATCGGCAGGTCGCCACGTGGCGGGCCGTCGCGCAGGGCATCGCGCCAGTCAATGGCGCGGATCACCTCCTCCAGTTCATCGGCGCTGTAACCGGCGGCATACAGCGCCCCGACGATGGCGCCCATGCTGGTTCCGGCAATCGCGTGCACCGGAATGCGTTCGCGCTCCAGCACCTTGAGTACGCCGATGTGCGCAATGCCGCGGGCGCCGCCGCCGCCCAGCACCAGGCCCACGCGGATATCGGAACCGTGGCTGTCAGCTTTCGTTGCGTCCCATGGAAGCACGGCGAAAAGAGCGACGCACAGCCATGTTCGAAGCAGCATATTGCGTATGCCGGTGGACGCAGGAAGGTCCGCGACTGGGGGCGGACGCACGCGCGCCCCGCGGCGCGCGCGCACTTCCGTCTCAGTTCAAACGGGTGATGATTTCCAACTCCACGCCCTTGCCGGTGGTGCGGATGTTGAGATCGCCGGTTTCGAACAGATCTGCGTTGCGACGCATATCCGCGGCCAAGCGCTGCATCTGCGGGTCGTCGGGCGCAGCGGCTTCCATGGCGTCGGCAAACAGCCGGTAGACCTCACCACGGAAATGCATGTTCAGGAGCAGGTCGGATGGGCCCGCCGGAGCAGCCAGCGCCTGCCTGGCGACGCTGCCGTCGTCGCTGTTGACCGACATCGCCAGCGCCTTGTCGTCGAGGGCGATGAATGCTGCGCGCATGGGTCCATGCAGCAGATCGGCCGGCAGCGCCACGGCGTCACCACCCGGAGTCGCATTCAGCTGCGCCAGCGGCGGCAGGAAGTTGCCGCCCATGGCAAGCAGGGCCTGCGGCGAGGGAGATGCCAGGGTCAGCACGCCGGCAAAATCGGGTTCCATGATGTTGTCGAGCGTGAGGCGGTCGAGGCGCGCGAAGACACCGCTCGCCGCAGGTCCAGCCATCAGCAGCCCCGGATTGGCGGCGGCCTGGCGCATGCCGCCGGCCATTTCGTTGAGGTCCACCAGCTTTTCGCAGGCAAAGGGGCTGGAGGACATGGCGCCTGCCCACTTGCTGAGCAGCGAAGTGAGCTTCGGCAGCTGCATGCCGAAGCCGAGGCTCATGAGCCCGCCGCTACTGCCGAGACCGGGGACCGGTGAGGGCAGGGTGGCGAGGTCCGCGGCCAGTTCTGCATCGGTGAGGAAGATCAGGCTCATCTCCATGGCTTCGGAGTCCAGGCGGCGCGCGCCGATCACGATGCCGGGGAAGCGTGATGTCATGCCGTTGAGCTCGTCGCGGCAGTGTTCGCCGGCGAACAGTTCGCTGGCGTCGAAATCGTCGATCAGGCGAACGCTGGGATTCTCGATTTCGGCCAGCAGGTTGGCGCTGTCGATGCGCCCGAGCATGTACGGGGTGAAGCCGTGCTCGCGCTCCATCGCCAGCAGCGTGCCGGCATCGGCAAGATTGCGTGTCGGCAGCGTATCGCCAAGAAGCTGGGCGATCAGGCTGGCCTCGGCATCGGCAGGCGCGGCGGTCACCACCACGTCGACATCGCCGATGCTGACCAGGAAGGCAACCTGTTCCACTTCAAAACGGAGCAGGGAGCGATCGCCGTGGGGCAGACGCGCCGGAGACAATTTCGCGATCTCGATGATGCGGTCCAGGAATGCCGAGAACCGCTCGCGGTTGCCGATTTCCATGCGCACCACCGGAGCCAGGCCGACGCCATAGACGGCCATGTGTGCATTGACCTTGGTGCCAAGCCGATCGTAGGTCGAACGGTCGGCGAACTCGCCGATCTCATCGAGAATGGCATCTGCCATGTCGAGATACTGGAGTGCGTCGCTGCCGGCCATTGCGCGGACGTCGGCAATCTGCCCCTTCAGGCTCTGCTGGTTGTAGCCACTGCGCTTCACCATGTCCAGGGCAAGCTCCTCATCCATGGCCTGGCGTGTGGCGAAGAAGTAGGGTGTGCCGGCGGGGACGTAAACCAGAAACGGATTGTCGCCGGAGTCGGGCAACAGCTTCTCCACGACGGCGGGGGCTTCTTCGCGGCTGCAGGCGACTGCAGCGAGCAGGAACATGATCAATATCAGGGGGCGAAACATGGATTGGCTCCTTGTCGAATAGGACATTGTGCAACGGGTGGCGGGAAATTAGCAGATACAGGGCTGTTCGTCCCCCGCCATCGGTCACGGCCCGGAGGCGCGGTAGACTCGACGAATGCGCCCGACCGAGCATCCTGGCGACGTCCCGTTTCGCGAATCACTGGCGCTGTGGTGGAAGCTCGGCTGGCTGAGTTTTGGTGGGCCGGCCGGGCAGATCGCCCTGATGCATCGCCTGCTGGTTGAGGAGAAGCGCTGGATCGACGAGGCGCGCTTTCTGCACGCCCTCAACTACTGCATGCTGCTGCCTGGCCCCGAGGCGATGCAACTCGCCACCTACATCGGCTGGCTGCTGCATGGCGTGCGCGGCGGGGTCGTGGCCGGGATGCTGTTCATCCTGCCGGGGGCCCTGTGCATTCTGGCGCTGTCCTGGATGTATGTGCTGCTTGGCGACCTGTCCGTGGTGCAGGGGCTGTTCTTCGGGCTCAAGGCGGCGGTGCTCGCGATCGTTCTGCAGGCGCTGCTGCGCATCGCTGCGCGCACCCTTGGCGGGGTCCTCAAGCCGCTGCTGGCGCTGGCGGCTTTCGTCGCGCTGTTTGCCTTCAATCTTCCGTTCCCGCTGGTGGTGCTCGGTGCCGGCCTGGTCGGATGGCTCGGCGTTCGCTGGTTGCCGGCGGGTCCCGGGCATGGCGATCCGGGCGCGGTCGACCTGGTGCTGCGGCCGGGCACACGCCGCGCCGCTCTGATCTGCCTGCTGCTCTGGGGCATCACCGTCGGAGCACTGTTCGGCGCCCAGGGTGAGGAGAGCGTTTTCACGCAGTTGGCCATCTTCTTTTCGAAGATGGCCGTGGTCACCTTTGGCGGTGCGTATGCGGTTCTCGCCTACGTCGCGCAACAGGGAGTCGAGCACCATCAGTGGCTGCAGCCGGGAGAAATGCTGGACGGCCTGGGTCTTGCGGAAACCACGCCGGGGCCGCTGATCCTTGTCACGCAGTTCGTCGGATTCCTGGGCGCCATGCGTCACGCCGGCATGGAACAGGCGCTGCTGGCGGGTACGCTGGGTGCGCTGCTCACCACCTGGGTGACATTTCTGCCGTGCTTCCTGTGGATCTTCGCGGGGGCTCCGTACGTCGAGAAGCTGCGGCACCATCGCGGCCTTGCAGCTGCACTGGCGGCGATCACCGCGGCCGTGGTCGGCGTCATTGCCAACCTGGCGCTATGGTTTGCCTTGAATTTCCTGTTCGGCGAACGCTACCGCGTCGACGCTGCAGGACTGGACATGCACTTGCCGGTCCTTGAAAGCGTCAACCTTGCGGCCTTGGCGCTTTCGCTGCTGGCCGTGCTCATGCTGTTTGCAGCCCGCCTTGGCCTGTTCCCGGTGCTGGTCGGCTGCGCCGTGCTGGGAATCGCGTTGAGCCATTGAACCACTGAACCAGTTCGCGGACTGGTTCAGAGATCGCCTGATGCGCGAGGAACCAGGAATCCCGGCGCGGCACATCACCGCACAGTCATGCAGGTTGGGGTAAGCGCAGCGCACCCCAACCTACAGCGCTCGCATGCTGCGCGCTCGTGGGGAATCTCATCCGCCACTGACGCCGGGAACCGGGAATCGCAGCGCGGCACACCCCCGCACCGGTATCGCTACGCTCGGAGGCCCGATCCGTTTCCCGGTTCCCTGGCCTGATTGCAAGTCCGGTGTACGGGACGGGCGAATGCCGCCCGCCCCGCTTACGGGCGGTCAGCCTTCGGCTTGCTGGATGATGATTTCCACCCGGCGATTCTGCTGGCGACCGGCCGCCGAATCGTTGGAGGCGACCGGGTAGTCGAGGCCCAGGCCGCGCGCCGACAATCTGGCGGGATCGATCCCGCCGCCGATCAGATAGGCGCGTACCGAGTTCGCGCGACGCTCCGACAGCCCCATGTTGTATTCGCGGTTGCCGGTGGAGTCGGTGTGGCCTTCAATCATCACGCTGGTCTGCGGATGGTCGTTGAGTGCAGCCACCAGCTTGTCGAGGTTGCGTGCGGCGCCGGGCTTGAGCTCGGATTTGTCGAGCTCGAACAGCACGTCGCCTAGCGTCACCACCAGTCCACGCTCCGTTCGGCGGGCTTCGAGGTCCGCCAGCTGGGCCTGCATCGAACGCAGCTGTTGCTGCGCCATCTCCGCCTCCTCACGTGCGCGCATCGCCTGCTGCTGCGCCAGCTCGGCCTCTTCACGCGCGCGCATCGCTTCGAGTCGCTCGGCTTCGGCGCGCATACGCTCGGCCTCGGCAACTGACTGGGCGCCGCGCGCTTCATCTCGCGCACGCTGGGCATCCGCCTGCGCACGCTGCGCATCCGCCTGCCCGATCTCGGCGAGCTGGCGCTCGCGTTCGGCGCGCTGGCGGGCCATTTCGGCTTCTGACTGGGCTGAGCGGGCTTCGGCCTGCGCTGTACGCGCGTCGCGACGTGCACGGTCGGCTTCGGCCTCACGGGCCTGTACCAGCAGGCTCTCGCGATCGCGCGACAGCGTGTCGGCGCGGCGCGTGGCATGGCGGGCAAGCCCTTCGGCTTCGGCGATGTAGACCAGACGGTCGGCCATGTAGAGGCGGTAGTCGTACTCGTCCTTGCGCAGACGACGGGCGTCGGCCGCCAGAGCGTCCACCACGCGCTGCGCCTCGCGAAGTTCATCGTCGGCGTTGGGACCGATGCGGCTGTCGGAGCGCATCCGATCCAGCTGCATCAGAAGGTTGGCGACCTCGGACGGCGGGCCCTTGGGGGTCGACGCGCATGCCGTGATGAACAGCGCGGCCAGTAGAAGTGCGGCTGTGCGGGAAGGGCTGAGGTTCATGATCCACCTCCTTGGCGCTGAAGTTCCCTGCGCAGGGTGTCGACGGCCGCTTCCAGTTCGGCGGCCGATTGTTCGGCGATGCGCTGGCGCGTGCGCGCTTCTGCAAGGCGACCATCGGCACGGGCCATCGAGGCCTCGCGTTCGACGTCGTCCCAACGGCGCCGCTCCATGGAGTCTTCGGCGCGCGTCAGCATGTCGCGTGCGTTCTTCAGTTCCAGACT
>CAZGKE010000173.1:0-6846 GCA_964526035.1 uncultured Gammaproteobacteria bacterium
AGCATTCCGCGCTCGGTGGTGCGCAGCAGACCAGCATCGCGCAGCACACCGACGCGCTTGCGCAGCATTCTGGAGCCGGAAACCTCGGTCGGATCGATGCTCATGCGCCCGCCCAGTTCGAACGCGTCAAGGATGGTCCGGTCGGCCCGTCGGCGTCGTGCGCTGATCATGGCGCAAACCAGCAGGATGGCACCAAGGGTCAGCGCCAGGCCCGCAAGGACGTCGGAAGCGGTCAACGAAATTGATGGCATGCGGCATTGTAGCCAGCCGCTGCAGCAACGGGCCCGCGGCGTGATCATAAGAGCCCTTGCGTGACCTGCCATCGGCTAGAATACGCGGCTACCCCCGCCCGGAGCTCGTCCATGCGTATTGCTGGTGAAGCGCTCACCTTTGACGACGTGCTGCTGGTGCCTGCCTTTTCCGAGGTGCTGCCACGTGATGTCAGCCTGGCCACGCAGTTCACCCGCGAAATCCGCCTCAACATTCCCCTGGTGTCGGCGGCCATGGACTCGGTCACTGAAGGGCGCTTGGCGATCGCCATGGCCCAGGCCGGAGGGATCGGCATCATCCACAAGAATCTCAGCATCGAGCAGCAGGCGGCCGAAGTCCGCCTGGTGAAGAAGTTCGAAGCCGGAGTGATCCGCGATCCGATCACCGTCGGGCCGGACACGCCGATCGGCGAAGTCATGCGCCTGACCCGCGCCAGCAACATCTCCGGCGTGCCGGTGGTGGATGGCAAGGAGCTGGTAGGCATCGTCACCAGTCGCGACCTGCGCTTCGAGAAAAGGCACGACGATCCGGTGCGCAACATCATGACCCGCAAGGACCGGCTGGTGACGGTCAAGGAGGGCGCCGACGATGACGAGGTTCTGCAGCTGCTGCACAAGTACCGTATCGAAAAGGTGCTGGTGGTCAACGACGAATTCCAGCTGCGCGGCCTGATTACGGTCAAGGACATCCAGAAGTCGCGCGACAATCCCGATGCCGCCAAGGACGCGCAGGAACGCCTTCGCGTCGGCGCCGCAGTGGGCGCGGGCGGCGACACCGAAGAACGCATCACAGCGCTGATCGACGCCGGCGTCGACGTGATCGTGGTGGACACGGCACACGGCCACTCGAATGGTGTTCTCGAACGCGTGCGCTGGGTGAAGCGCACCTATCCCGCGGTGCAGGTCGTCGGTGGCAACATCGTCACCGCTGAAGCGGCGCGGGCGCTGGTCGACGCCGGTGCGGACGGCGTGAAGGTGGGCGTGGGACCGGGCTCCATCTGCACCACGCGCATCGTTGCCGGGGTCGGCGTGCCGCAGGTCACCGCGGTCAATGACGTCGCGCTTGCACTCGAAGGGTCCGGTGTTCCCTTGATCGCCGACGGTGGAATCCGCTACTCCGGCGATCTGGCCAAGGCGGTCGCTGCCGGTGCTTATTGCGCCATGATCGGTGGCCTGTTTGCAGGAACCGAGGAGGCGCCCGGCGAAGTCGAGCTTTACCAAGGCCGTACCTTCAAGTCGTATCGAGGCATGGGATCGCTCGGCGCCATGCAGAAGGGCTCCAAGGACCGCTATTTCCAGGACGACGAGGCCGACGCCGACAAGCTGGTTCCCGAGGGCATCGAAGGCCGGGTGAACTACCGAGGCCCGATCCGCGCCATCATCCACCAGCTCATCGGCGGCCTGCGAGCATCCATGGGTTACGTAGGCTGTGCGACCATCGATGACATGCGCACCAAGCCGAACTTCGTGCGCATCACCAGCGCCGGTGTGCGTGAAAGTCACGTCCACGACGTGCAGATCACCAAGGAAGCGCCGAATTACAGGATGGATTGAGAGCCAGGGCCTGGGGCTTAGGGCCTAGGGGTGGCGAGCACGCGGCGCAGACGCGCAGCAGTTGTGTCCGGTTGCGCCGAAGCGTTAGCAATCCGAGGGAATCACAATCTTGCGGCTTTTCTCTAGGCCCTAAGCCCTAAGCCATAGGCCCTGGAAACCAATATCCGGTGCCCGAGGAACCCAGTCAGATGCCAGCTCCACATGCCGCGCCCACGCCATCCCCCGACATCCACGCCCACCGCATCCTGATACTCGACTTCGGCTCGCAGTACACGCAGCTGATCGCGCGGCGGGTGCGCGAGATCGGGGTGTACTGCGAAATCTGGGCCTGGGATCACGATGCGACGGAGATTCCCGATTTCGCGCCGCAAGGGGTCATTCTTTCCGGTGGTCCCGAATCCACGGTGGAAGAGGGTGCGCCGGCCATACCACAGCAGGTATTCGATCTCGGCGTGCCGATCCTCGGCATCTGCTACGGCATGCAGGCGATGGCCAAGCAGTTGGGAGGTTTGACCGAGGCCGAACACCAGCGCGAGTTCGGATACGCGCGGGTTGAAGTGAGCGACGCCTGCCGGCTGCTGCAGGGGCTCAAGGATGGCGAGCTACACGGGCGTGCGGCCCTGGACGTGTGGATGAGTCACGGTGATCGCGTCACTGCGGTGCCGCCGGGTTTTCGCGCCACCGCGTTGACCGACAGCGTGCCCATTGTCGGCATGGCCGACGATTCGCGTCGCTGGTACGGAGTGCAGTTTCACCCCGAGGTGACCCATACCCGCCAGGGAGAGGGCGTGCTGCGGCGATTCGTGGTGGAGCTGTGCGGCTGCGACACGCTGTGGACCGCGGCCAATATCGCCGAGGATGCCGTGGTGCAGTTACGGGCCGATCTCGGTTCCGATCGCGTCCTGCTCGGCCTGTCGGGCGGCGTCGATTCATCGGTGGTGGCCGCGCTGTTGCATCGTGCCATCGGCACCCAGCTCACCTGCGTGTTCGTCGATACCGGGCTGCTGCGTTGGGGTGAGGGCGACCAGGTGATGGCCACCATGGCCGAGCACATGGGTGTCAAGGTGATCCGTGTGAATGCGCAGGAGCGCTACTTCGACGCACTCCATGGCGTGACCGACCCCGAAGCCAAACGCAAGATCATCGGTCGCCTGTTCGTGGAGATCTTCGACGAGGAGGCGGGAAAGCTCGACGACGTGCGCTGGCTGGCGCAGGGCACCATCTATCCGGACGTGATCGAGTCCGCCGGCAGCCGCACCGGGAAGGCGCACGTGATCAAGTCGCACCACAATGTCGGCGGCCTGCCGGAACGGATGAATCTGAAACTGGTCGAGCCGCTGCGGGAACTGTTCAAGGACGAAGTGCGCCGGCTGGGCGTGGCGCTGGGTCTGCCGCGCGAGATGGTCTACCGGCATCCGTTCCCGGGGCCCGGCCTTGGCGTGCGCATTCTCGGCGAGGTGAGGCGCGAGTATGTCGAGCTGCTGCAGCGCGCCGACCACATATTCATCGAAGAGCTGCGTCGCCATGGACTCTATGATCGCGTCAGCCAGGCGTTCGCGGTTTTCATGCCGGTGAAGTCGGTCGGCGTGGTCGGCGACCAGCGCGCCTATGAATGGGTGGTCGCGCTGCGAGCCGTGGAGACCATCGATTTCATGACCGCCCATTGGGCGCACCTGCCGTACGAGTTTCTCGATGAAGTGAGCCGTCGTATTATCAACGAGATACGTGGTATATCTCGTGTGGTTTATGACATCTCAGGCAAGCCGCCAGCGACCATCGAATGGGAGTAGCGTTGCGTCCCTGAAGCGGCGCGGCGGGTGGTTCGAGACCCCATTTCGATCGCGCAGCGCGCGCCTCGATGGCTTCTCACCATGAACAGGGTGTGGAACCAGAGAACGTTCGTGGTGAGGAGGTCCCGCAGAAGTCGCCTCGAACCACCAATCATTCCTCAACCCTTCGTGGTGAGGAGGCGCCAGAGGCGCCGTCTCGAACCATCAGCCCAACCCCAACCGTTCGAGGTGAGGAGGCGCCGCAGGTGCCGTCTCGAGCCATCAGCCCAACCTCAACCGTTCTTGGTGAGGAGGCGCCGCAGGCGCCATCTCGAGCCACCATCTTCAGTTGCTATCCTTTCCCGCATGCCCTTCCACGTGTACATCCTCCGTTGCGCCGACGGGTCCTACTACACCGGGCACAGCGATCAGCTCGAGTCTCGCCTCGACATGCACGATCGCGGCGCGATTCCCGGCTGCCACACCCGGTCCAGGCGGCCGCTTCAGCTGGTTTTCTCCGCGGCGCTGCCATCGCGTGAGGAGGCGCTCGCCGCCGAACTGAGGATCAAGCGTTGGACACGCGCGAAAAAGGAGGCGCTGATCGCCGGAGACTGGACATCGCTGAAACATCTTTCCCGGCGGCTCGGCACGCGTGGAGTCGAGGCTGGTGGTTCGAGACAGCCCTTCGATCCGGCTGCGCCGGCCTCAGGGCTTCCTCGCCACGAACGTTTGTCGGGGAACGATCCGGCTGCGCCGGCCTTGGGGCCTCCTCACCACGAACGGGTGGGAATGAATCGTGCTGTTCACGCGGAAGCCGTTCATGGTGCGGAAGCGCAGCAGCCGCCGTCTCGAACCACAGCCGAAATGTCTGAGTCCATACAAACCTCAGCGTCATCAGCACTGGAGGACCAGGATCGCGCCTTCATGACGCGCGCACTGGAACTCGCCAGTCATGGCGAATCCAGCGAGGACGAGGTGCCGGTGGGTGCCGTGCTGGTGCGCGACGGCGAGATCATTGGCGAGGGATGGAATCGCACCGTCACGCTGAGCGATCCGACTGCGCACGCCGAGATCGTGGCATTGCGCCAGGCGGGCGCGCACCTCGGCAACTACCGGATGCCTGGCAGCACGCTCTACGTGACCCTGGAGCCGTGCGTGATGTGTGCGGGCGCCATCGTGCATGCGCGCATCGCGCGCGTGGTATTCGCTACACGCGACCCCAAGACGGGTGCCGCCGGCAGTCGATTCGACACCTTGGTCAGCGACCTCCACAACCACCGCGTAGCTGTCGACGACGGGCTGATGGCCGAGGAATCAGCCGGGCTTCTGCGTGAGTTCTTCAGACGTCGACGCTGACTGCCGAGGCGGGTTCGCGCTAATCTCAGCATCTACTCCGACCAAGACAAGGACTCCTGCGGATGACCTCCGAGACTGTCGCCCGACAACCCGTTTCCAGCGAGTCGCACCTGATATGGATTGACCTTGAGATGACCGGACTCGATCCCGATCGGGATTCGATTCTGGAGATTGCCACCCTGGTTACCGATGCGCACCTCACGGAACTTGCAGTGGGGCCCATGCTTGCCATCCATCATCCGGAGCCGGTTCTGGAGGCCATGGATGACTGGAATCGCAATCAGCACCGCAAGTCCGGCCTGTGGGACAGGGTGAACGAGTCGCGGGTGACGATGGCCGAAGCCGAGCAAGCGACCATCGGTTTCCTGTCGTCGTGGGTGCCGCCCGGCGCCTCGCCGATCTGTGGCAACTCGATCTGTCAGGACCGCCGCTTCCTGTACCGGCAGATGCCGAAGCTGGAGCGCTACTTCCACTACCGGAACCTGGACGTGTCGACCATCAAGGAACTTGCCAGGCGCTGGGCGCCCGAAGTGGCCGAGGGCGTCACCAAGAATTCCGAACATCTTGCACTGGCCGACATCCGCGATTCGGTGAACGAACTGCGGCACTACCGACGCTTCATGGGTGTGCTCGGCGGCGAGCAATCCGCGAAGTAGCAGCGCGATCCGCGATCAATCCGGCGCAGGCAGCCGGTCGCGATGGTCCACGCGGCGGGCCCGGCGGCCTCAACCGCCGAGGTCGGCCTTGTGTTTCGCCAGCTTGAGCCAGGTGTCGACCACGGTATCGGGGTTCAGTGATACCGACTCGATGCCCTGGTCCATCAGCCACTCGGCGAGATCGGGATGGTCGGAGGGTCCCTGGCCGCAGATGCCGATGTACTTGCCGGCCTTGCGGCAGGCCTTGATCGCCATCGCCAGCAGCTTCTTCACGGCCGGGTCGCGCTCATCAAACAGGTGGGCAACGATGCCGGAGTCGCGGTCCAGGCCGAGGGTGAGCTGGGTGAGATCGTTGGAGCCGATCGAGAAACCGTCGAAGTGTTGGAGGAAATCGTCCGCCAGCAGGGCGTTCGACGGCACCTCGCACATCATGATCACCTTGAGTCCATTCTCGCCGCGCTTCAGTCCGAACTTCGCCAGGGTCTCGATCACCGCCTGGCCTTCGGCCACGGTGCGCACGAAGGGGATCATGATCCAGGCGTTGGTCAGCCCCATCTCGTCGCGAACCTTGCGCACCGCCCGACATTCCAGTTCGAAGCAGTCGCGGAAGTCGTCGGAGACGTAGCGCGATGCGCCGCGGAACCCGATCATCGGGTTCTCTTCGTGCGGCTCGTAGCCCCTGCCGCCGACCAGATTGGCGTACTCGTTGGACTTGAAGTCCGACAGGCGCACGATGACCGGCTCCGGCGCGAAGGCTGCGGTGAGCGTGGCGATGCCTTCGGCCAGGCGCTCGACATAAAAGCTGACGGGATCGGCGTAGCCGGCCATCAGTTCGTCGATCTCGGCCTTGATTTCCGGGGACTGGCGGTCGTACTCCAGCAGCGCCTTCGGATGCACGCCGATCTGGCGGGCGATGACGAACTCAAGCCGCGCCAGGCCGATGCCCTTGTGCGGCAACTGGGCGAAGTCGAAGGCGCGCTCCGGGTTGCCGACGTTCATCATGATCTTCAGCGGTGCCTCCGGCATGGCGCCGAGATCCGCCTCGATGCGTTCGAACGGCAGCGCACCGTCGTAGATGAATCCGGTATCACCTTCGGCGCAGGAGGCGGTGACGACCGCGCCGTCGGGCACCAGCCTGGTGGCGTCCCCGCAGCCGACGATGGCAGGAATGCCCAGCTCGCGCGCGATGATCGCGGCATGGCAGGTACGGCCGCCGCGATTGGTGACGATCGCGGCGGCGCG
>CAZGKE010000174.1:0-3100 GCA_964526035.1 uncultured Gammaproteobacteria bacterium
GCCTCAGGGCTTCCTCACCACGAACGGTCTTGGGGAAAGCGATCCGGCTGCGCCGACCTCGGGCTTCCTCACGAACGGCTTCTACAAACCCCGTTCGCCCTGAGGAAGCGCGTAGCGCTGTCTCGAAGGGCCTGCGATGCGGGTGGGGTTGCGGAGGGTGGTTCGAGACAGCCTCTCGACGGCGCTGCGCGCCGCTCGATGCTTCCTCACCACGAACGGTTTATGAGAACCGATCCGGCTGCGCCAGCCTCGGGCCTACTCACCACGAACGGTTATGGAACCAATCCGGTTGGGCCGGCCGAAGGGCTTCCGCACCACCTTCGGCTTGTACGAACCCCGTCCGCTCGGCTCAGGGGCGCGTCGATGTGCCGGAAGGCGACGGTAACGGGCAAGTCCGTCACTACAGGGGCAGCGTGGCTCAGGGGTTCGGGATATCCGCGCATCGGCGCATGCATGCGGATGCCCTGGATTGCGGCCACCGACAAGGGCCAGTCATCAGACGGTATGCCGCGCCCCGATGACGCCGTGTCCCCTCCGCGTCGCTCGCTACGTTCTTGAAAGCGAATGCCTGGCGCATTTCGGCGCACTGCGTTGCGTCCGGGCGCTTGGGTTTGGCTTGAGACTTTCCGGAGAACCAGAATCATGCGTGCAGCGGCGGTGTATCGGTTGACGGGCGCAGGCATCGGAATGCTGGTCGGCCTGTCCTGGCTCGGCCTGGCCGCGGCGCAGGTGCCGCTGGGAAGTGCGATCACCTACCAGGGCCAACTCCGGCATGGTGGTGTGGCGGCCACCGGTCTGTTCGATTTTCAGCTGTGCCTGTTCAGTGCGCCGGCCGATCCCATTCCGCTGGCCTGCGACGATTTCGACGAGTGGCCGGTGGAGGACGGTCTGTTCACGCTGGCACCGGACTTCGGTCCTGCGGTCTTCGTCGGCGACGAGCGCCATCTGGAAATCCGCGTGCGCGCCAACGGCGTCGGTGGCGGCTACACCATTCTCTCGCCGCGGCAGTTGGTGCGCGCCGCACCCGAGGCGCTGAGTGCCGCTCACGCCGCGTCGGCGCCGTGGTCCGGGCTCACCGGGGTTCCGGCGTTGGGAACGGTGAACAGCGTGGCAGGCGGCAGCGGACTTTCAGGCGGAACGATCACCACCAGCGGGACGCTGTCGGTGGACACCGCCACCATCCAGGCCCGGGTGACCGGCTCCTGTCCGGTTGGGCAGTACGTCCGCCAGATCAATCAGGCCGGGACCGTCGTCTGCGGCACCGACGGCAACAGCGGCGGCACCGTCACCAGCGTCGCCACCGGCGCCGGCTTGAGCGGTGGGCCCATCACGACCACCGGTGCGATTGCCGTGGCGCCAGGCGGCATCGTGGGCGGCATGATTGCCGATGGAGCGGTGGGCAGCAGCGCCGTCGACGCCACGCAGGTTCAGTTGCGGGTGGTCGGTGAGTGCCCCGGCAACGAGTATGTGTCGGCCATTCATGTCGATGGCAGCGTCGAGTGCAATCTGCTGCCCGTGTCGTTCAATCGTCTGGCCGAATTCGGATCGACGCGGGACTTCTATTCGCTGGCGATGCGATCCGATGGGCGGCCGGTGATGGCCTTCCAGGAGGCCGATTTTCCGTGGGTGGCCAGTATCCTCGTCTGCGCCAATCCGGTCTGCAGCGCTGGCGCCAAGCGGGTGATCGACCCCACCCAGAACACCGGCTATGGCACCGCGGTCGTGGTGCGGAGCGATCACCGCCCGATCGTGCTCTACAACCAAAGTAGCCCCTCAGCGCTGCGGCTCCACGTATGCAGCGACAGCAACTGCGACGATGGGGTGATTCATGTGATCGAGGCCGATGCGTTCACGGCGGGGCCAGCACCCATGGTCGTCCGATCCGATGATCGGGCCATGGTCGTCTATCGCTCGACCGCACTGAATGCACTGCGCCGATACAGCTGCGACGATGCCGACTGCAGCAGCGGCAGCGTGGTCACGCTCGACGCCAACGACGGAAGCGGTGGGGCCATCTCGATCGCGCTGCGCGCGAACGGCGTGCCGGTAATCGCCTACAACCGGGCGTCGGTTGGCCTCCGGCTGTTCAACTGCGGCACCGCCGAGTGCACCAGCGGCAGCAGTACCTTGCTTATCGGGAACACCGTGACGGTGATCTCGACTCACGTTGTTGTTCGTCCCGATGGTCGACCGCTGGTCGTCTATCGGGACTTCACCAACAATGACGTCCGCCTGTTCGACTGCAACAACGTGTCCTGTTCGAGCGGCGCTGTCCGGATCATTCCGAATTCGGGCAACCCGGAGAAGCCGACACTGCGAATTCGCGCCAACGGCCTGCCTCAGGTGGTGTTTGCCCAGTTCGGAGCCCCCGACAATCCGCTGTGGCTGGTGGACTGCATCGACGGGGCTTGCAGCGCTTCGGTGAGACGCACCGTCTTTGCGGATGTCTCCCTGAGCCGCTTTGCCGCTACCGTGCGTCCGGACGACCGACCGGTGTTCGCCCGTCCGGTGTCGGGCGGCAGCCAGATCCACATTTGTGCCAACAGCAGTTGCGAGTAGCGGCCATGGCGAGCGCAGCCATCGGGAAACAGGTGCGTCGGCAGGCTCCGGGGCGACGCGTGCGAATGCTTGCTGTTGCGGCTGCGCTTGTCGCCGGCGCCGTCGCCACTGCGGACGAACGGGCCCCTGAGGGATCGACGTTCGAGGTGACGCGTTCAGTCATTGCTTCGGGCGGTGATCGCTCCACGGGAGGGGACTTCGACGTGACCGGAACCATCGGTCAGTTCGACGCCGATCCCCTGCATCCGGCCACGGGAGGTGATTTCCAGCTTGTCGGCGGGTTCTGGTCGGCGCAGGTTGATCGGGCCGATGAGATCTTCCGCAACGGTTTCGAAACGGATGCGCCGTGACGAGAACGCTGAACAGGTGCGTCGCGCCGTGGCGGGCTCTTGTAGAGAAGGGCTTGCCCTTCTCATGAATCGTTTCGGTCTGCCCAAGGGGACCGTGACGGGCAAGCCCGTCACTACTGGGGCAACGTGGCAAACGGGGCTCTTGTAGAGAAGGGCTTGCCCTTCTCATGAATCGTTTCGGTCTGCCCAAG
>CAZGKE010000174.1:3200-4697 GCA_964526035.1 uncultured Gammaproteobacteria bacterium
CTTGTAGAGAAGGGCTTGCCCTTCTCATGAATCGTTTCGGTCTGCCCAAGGGGACGGTGACGGGCAAGCCCGTCACTACAAGAGCTTGAGATTCAGTTCGAATCGGTCGGCGGCAGCGTCAGCTTGACAAAGGCGGTCTGAGCCTGAGGCTTCCCCGGGGTGGTGGCTGTAAACTCGTCGCATGGCCTTCAATGCCCGTCAGATCTTTGCCGCGCTCAATGAAGCCCAGGTCGACTACGTCGTCGTGGGCGGCCTCGCTGTCATTCTGCACGGCTATCTGCGCGCGACCGCCGATCTCGATCTGGTCATCGGTCTGTCGCCAGAGAACAGCCGACGCGGCATGCAGTCGCTGGCTTCGGTTGGATTGCAGCCGCGGTTGCCCGTGTCCATGGAGGACTTTGCCGACGCCGCCAAGCGTACGGATTGGTTCGAGAACAGGAACATGCAGGTCTTCCCTCTTTGGGATCCCACGAATCGGATGCGTTCAGTGGACGTGTTCGTCAGAGAGCCCATCGATTTCGATCTTTTGCTGGCCGATGCGGTGACCAAGGATCTGGACGGGTTGGCGGTACGCGTTGCCTCAATCGCTCACCTGATCGAGATGAAACGGCGCGCAGGGCGACCGCGCGATCTGGAGGACATCGACATGCTCCAGAAGATCCAGCAAGTCGAGGGCTCGCCCCCATGACTGACCGAAAGCCGCCGACTTTCACCTTCGAGGACGCCGAACGCGCGCAGTTGCTGGACGGGTTGCGCCTGAGCACCGCCGCCAGGGTCGATTTTTTCGAGGAGATGATCGAGCTTGCCTACCGCAGTGGCGCATTGACGCCAGAGCGGCTGGCCCTGCGTGATGCCGTGAACGACGCGGGCGGGGATTCGAAGCCAGAGCGCTGAATCGATGCGCGGGTAATGCTTCCTTACCACGAGCGGCTTGTGGAATCGATCCGGCTGCGCCGGTCTGAGGGTTTCCTCACCACTTTCGGTTTCTAAAAACCCGTTCGCCCCGAGGAGGCGCGAAGCGCCGTCTCGAAGGGCCTGCGATGCCGGGGCGGTTGCGAATGGTGGTTCGAGACAGCCCCCTTCGCGACGGCCGCTTTGCAGCCTCCTCAGGGCAGGCTTACGATCCGGCTGCGCCGGCCTCAGGGCTTCCTCACCACGAACGGTTTTCGGGTGAACCGGTCGCGCTGACGCACGCACGAAGCGGGCGTTTCCACAGAAGGCAGGCCGGCATTGCTGTGCTTCCTGGTGCACAATGCGCCGCCTGATCCACCCCCGAATCGCCCCCCGATGAGCATCGAAAACTTCGAACAGATTCCGCTGCGCGAGTACGCCGAGCGCGCCTACCTCGACTACTCCATGTACGTGGTGCTGGACCGCGCCCTGCCTTACCTGGGCGACGGGCTCAAGCCGGTGCAGCGGCGCATCATCTATGCCATGAGCGAACTCGGCCTGTCGGCTGCGTCGAAGCCGAAGAAGGCGGCGCGCACGGTGGGTGAC
>CAZGKE010000174.1:4707-6823 GCA_964526035.1 uncultured Gammaproteobacteria bacterium
GTCGGCGACGTCATCGGCAAGTTCCACCCGCACGGCGATTCCGCCTGCTACGAGGCGATGGTGCTGATGGCGCAGCCGTTCTCGTATCGCTACCCGCTGATCGAGGGCCAGGGCAACTTCGGTTCGGCCGATGATCCGAAAAGCTTCGCCGCCATGCGCTACACCGAGGCGAAGCTGACCAGGTTCGCGGAGCTGCTGCTGTCGGAGCTGGACCAGGGCACGGTGGATTTCGCGCCGAACTTCGATGGCAGCCTGCAGGAGCCATCGTGGATGCCGGCGCGGGTGCCGCATCTGCTGCTGAACGGCACCACCGGCATCGCCGTGGGCATGGCCACCGACATTCCGCCGCACAATCTGCGCGAAGTGGCGTCTGCCTGCATCCGCCTGATCGACGACCCCGACGCCACGGTGCGCGATCTCTGCGAGCACGTGCGCGGGCCGGATTTCACCACCGCCGCCGAAATCATCACGCCGCGCGACGAAATCCTCGCCATGTACGAGAGCGGCCACGGTTCGGTGCGCGCGCGTGCGGTGTACGAGCGTGACGACAACAGCATCGTGGTCACCGCCCTGCCCCACCAGGTGTCGCCGGCCAAGGTGCTGGAGCAGATCGCCGCGCAGATGCGCGCCAAGAAGCTGCCGCTGGTGGAAGACCTGCGCGACGAAAGCGACCACGAGCACGCCTGCCGTCTGGTCATCGTGCCGCGCTCCAACCGGGTCGACGTGGAGGCGCTGATGAACCACCTCTACGCCACCACCGATCTGGAGAAAAGCTACCGCATCAACCTCAACATCATCGGGCTCGACGGCCGCCCGCGGGTGCTCGATCTCAAGCGGCTGCTGTCGGATTGGCTCTACTTCCGCACCGAGACGGTCAAGCGCAGGCTCAGCCATCGCCTGGCCAAGGTCGAGCGCCGCCTGCACCTGCTCGACGGCCTGCTGATCGCGTACCTCAATCTGGACGAGGTGATCCGCATCATCCGCAGCGAGGACAAGCCCAAGCCGGTGCTGATGGCACGCTTCGGGCTGTCCGACGAACAGGCCGAGGCCATTCTCGAAACCAAGCTGCGCCACCTGGCGAAGCTGGAAGAGATGAAGATCAGGGGCGAGCAGTCCGAGCTGCTGGATGAGCAGGCCAAGCTCAAGGGCATCCTCGCCTCAAAGGCGCGCCTGCGCACCCTGATCAAGGACGAACTCAAGCGCGATGCCGAAACCCACGGCGACGACCGCCGCTCGCCGCTGATCGAGCGCGGCGCCGCGCAGGCGCTGACCGAAGCCGACCTGGTGCCGTCGGAGCCGGTGACCGTGGTTCTGTCGAAGAAGGGCTGGGTGCGCGCGGCCAAGGGGCATGAGGTGGATGCGGCGGCGCTCGGCTATCGCGAGGGCGATGCCCTGCTCGACTTCGCGCGTGGGCGCAGCAACCAGCAGGCGGTGTTCTTCGATTCCACCGGGCGTGCGTATTCCACCGCGGCGCATACGCTGCCGTCGGCGCGCGGCAATGGCGAGCCGCTGTCGGGGCGGTTTTCACCGCCGGCCGGGGCGTCGTTTGATGCCGTGTGCATCGGCGAGGGCGAAGGCCAGATTCTGGTGGCCACCACGCACAGCCTTGGGTTCGTCGCGCGCTTCGAGGCGCTGCTGGGCCGCAACAAGGCGGGCAAGCAGATCGTCAGCCTGACCGATGGCGCGCGGGTGCTGCCGGTGTCGTGGGTGCGCGACACGGCGCGTGATCGCGTGGTGGGCGTCACTTCGGCGGGCTACCTGTTGATGTTTTCCGCCACCGAGCTGCCGGAGATGGACAAGGGCAAGGGCATCAAGCTGCTCAACGTTCCTGCATCGAAGATGAAGAGCGGCGAGGAGCTTCTGGTGGCCGCCGCCGTAGTCTCCGAGGGTCAGGACCTGCGCATCGTCAGCGGCCAGCGCAGCATGACGTTGCGCTGGAATGACCTGGTTGCGTTCGGCGGCCAGCGCGCACAGCGCGGCAGCAAGTTGCCGCGGGGCTGGCAGCGGGTCGAGCGGATCGAGGTGGTGGCGCAGGCGTAGCGACAGGGTTTCGGAGTGGGCTGCTGATCCTGGAACGCAGCGCTCGCGTTGCAACCGACGATCGCGGCTTTCGCGG
>CAZGKE010000175.1:0-6813 GCA_964526035.1 uncultured Gammaproteobacteria bacterium
CCGGAGCGGCGCGATGCGACACCTCCCGCTCGGCTGGCTGCAGCTGAAGCATCAACCGCTCCGCCTCGTCGTCGCGCTGGCGGGGATTGCGTTCGCCGTGATCCTGATCCACATGCAGCTCGGCTTCCGGGCGTCGTTGTTCCAGAGCGCCGTCCGCTACCACGAACGCCTCGTCTACGATGTCGCGATCCTCAGCATCGACAGCCCCTACCTCGGCCGTACGGCACCGTTCTCGAGTCGACGTCTGTACCAGGCGCTCGCGGATCCCGACGTCGCCTCGGTGAGCCCCGTATACGTCTTCATGGCGCTTTGGCGCAATCCGTTCAACTTCGAGAGACGCAGCATCCTGACCGTCGGCATCGATCCCGATACGCTGGTGCTCGACACGGACGGAGTTCGGGAACAACTCGGACGCCTGCGGCTGCGCGACGCCGTGTTGTTCGACTCCCGCTCGCGAGCCGAGTACGGCGCCGTCTCGGCGCATCTCGACAGCGGAGAGCGACTCTTCACCGAGGTCAACGACCGGGAAGTCGAGGTCGTCGGCACGTACTCGATGGGGACCTCCTTCGGCATCGACGCCAACCTGCTGACCAGCGACACGAACTTCCTGCGGCTGTTCCCGAACCGCGCGCGCACGCAGATCGACCTCGGCCTGGTGACGCTTCGTCCCGGCGCCGATCCCGGGGCGGTGCGCGATCGCCTGCAAGCGTTGTTGCCGGAGGACGTCCTGGTGATGACCCGGCCGGAGTTCACCTCGCGGGAAGTCTCGTACTGGAACTCGACGACTCCGATCGGGTACGTGTTCGCCTTCGGCGCGATCATCGGCTTCGTCGTCGGCGCGATCATCGTGTATCAGATCCTGTTCGCGGATGTCTCGGACCACCTGCCCGAGTACGCCACATTGAAAGCAATCGGCTACTCGAATGGCTTCGTGTCGGGCGTCGTCCTCCAGCAAGCGGTGCTCCTGGCGTTGCTCGGCTACCTGCCGGGCCTGCTCGCGTCGCTGTGGCTGTTCGGGCGAGCCGGCGCAGCGACCCAGCTTCCGATGGAGATGACGCTCGAACGGGGCCTCACCGTGCTCGGGCTCACGGTCGGCATGTGCGCGCTGTCCGGCTTGATCGCGTTGCGCAAGGTGCGCAGGCTCGACCCGGCGGACATCTTCTGATGGCGAGCTCGGCGCCGCCGATCGCGATCGAGAATGTCAGCCACTTCTACGGCAAGGGGGAGCTGCGCAAGCAGATCCTGTTCGATGTGAGCACGGAGATCCGCGCCGGCGAGATCGTCATCGTGACGGGTCCGTCGGGGTCGGGGAAGACGACGCTGCTGACGCTGATCGGAGCGCTGCGCTCGGCGCAGCAGGGGAGTCTGCGCGTGCTGGGGCGCGAGCTCCGCGGCGCCGATGCCCGATCCCTCGAGGCCGTGCGCCGGCGCGTGGGATACATCTTCCAGTCGCACAACCTGATCGATGCACTGACGGCGGTCCAGAACGTCTCGATGTCCGTCTTGCTCGACCCGGCGGTCTCGCGCGCGCAGGCGCAGGCACGAGCGCGCGAGATGCTCGAGGCCGTGGGCCTCGGCGATCGCGCCGGACAGCGTCCGAGCCAGATGTCGGGCGGGCAGCGGCAACGCGTCGCGATCGCGCGCGCGCTCGCAGGACGGCCCGAGATCATCCTGGCCGACGAACCGACGGCGTCGCTCGACAAGCAGTCCGGCCGCGAAGTCGTCGATCGCATCCACGATCTCGCCCGCAATCAGGGCGTCACCGTACTGCTCGTCACGCACGACAACCGGATCCTCGACGTGGCCGATCGGATCATCCACCTCGAGGACGGGCGGCTGTCGAGCTTCACCGATGCCGTGCTGTCCGAGACCCGGCACATCATGGGCCTGCTCGCGACCAGCCATCGCAAGGGAGACCTGGCCGACCAGGTCGCGAGCCTCTCGGACACCGAGTTCGTGGAGTTGCTCGAGAACATCACCGCCGAAGCACGGCGTTTCCAGGAGGGGATTGCACTCGCCAACGACGACGCCTTCCAGAGCATGCTGGAGCAGGCGCTCGGCGCGTTCACCCACAAGGCGGGCGAGATCCTCGGCGCCGAGCGCGCGTCGCTGTTCCTCGTCGACGAAGCGCGCGGCGAGCTGTGGCTGAAGGTGGCACGCGACGAGAGCGGCCGGGCGCTCGATACCCGCGTCCCGCTCGATGCGGGGATCGCGGGCCTCGTCGCAAGCCGCGGCGAATCGATCCGGATCGACGATGCCTATGCGCACCCCCGATTCAACCCGCAGGTCGATCGCGACAGCGGGTTCCGCACGCGGAGCATCCTCTGCGTGCCACTGCGGGACAGCCGCGAGCATGTCTTTGCCGTGGCGCAGCTCCTCAATCGGCGGGATGGCCAGCCGTTCGACGCGGCAGACGAGCAGCGCTTCTCGGAGTTCGTCGGATCGATCGGCGTGCTGCTCGAGGCGTGGTGGACGATGAACCGGGGTCACGAGAGCCGCGCCAGTTGAGCGCGCTGCCCCTCGCCGTCTGCCCGCGTCCCGGTTCTGCGGCCGCTGAGGAAATAGGTCTGCACGGTCCCCTTGCCCTTCAGGTGGATCGGCTCGCGCGGTTCGAACTCGAAGCGCGCCCGCAGCCGCTCGAAGGTCTCGGTCGACACGTGGATCCGCCCGGCTGCGCCGGTCGCCTCGAGGCGACTGGCGACGTTCACGGTGTCGCCCCACAGATCGTAGGCGAACTTCCGGCTGCCGATGACGCCTGCGACCACCCGGCCGGAGTGAATGCCGATGCGCAGTGCAAGCTCCTCACCGCGCTGTTCGCTGAACTCCCGGGTCGCCTGGAGGACGGCCAGCGCCATCTCGGCGGTCGCGTCGGCGTGGTCGTCACGCAGATCCGGCAGCCCGCTGGCGACCATGTAGCAGTCGCCGATCGTCTTGATCTTCTCGACACCGAGTCGTTCCGCGAGGGTATCGAAGCGGGAGAAGAGGTCGTTCAGCAGCGAAACCACTTGTTCGGGCGTTCGATCGGACGCGTAGCTGGTGAAGCCGACGAGGTCGACGAACATCACGGTGACGCAGTCGAAGCCGTCGGCGAGCGGGTTCACGCCGAGCTTCAACTGCTCCGCCACGGGGCCCGGCAGGATGTTGCGCAGAAGGTCCTCGGAGCGCTGTCGCTCTTCGACGAGGGCTTCGCGCGCGAGTCGCACCAGACGATTGTTGGACTCGAGCGCGAGGACGACGAGGCCAGCCGCCAGCGCCAGGATGAGCGCGCGCGCGATCGCAACCGATTCCGGTGGAATGATCAGGATGGGCTCCCGCCCGATCGGCGTCAGCGCGATCAGCGCGAGGGCCCCGAGCGGCAGGGCGAGGCCCGTGACCAGCCACCGCCGCTCGGCACCGGTGAAGAACAGCGGCGGCGCGGCGAGGAGCAGCAAGCCGAGGAATGGCGTCCCCGGCTCGACCCCGATGAGCCGCGTCAGCGAGACGAGGTGGGCCGAAGCAACGGCGAGCAGCCAGAGCCTCCCGGCGAGGGGATAGCCGCGCCGGAGGGCGATCAGCCCGGCGAGGTAGAGCAGGCCGAAGACCACCGGCAGGACCCACCGGCCACTGGGTCCGACGATGGACAGACGCGACTGCAGGAATACGGCGTTCGCCACGCCCATCAGGGAAATGAAGCAGCCGGCGATGCCGCCGTAGACGGCGAGGCGCAGGGCCCGCTGCCGCTCTGCGTCCTCCGTATCGGGATCGATCCAATCCGAAGCTTCCATGGACATTGCATCGTAGCGGCCAGAATCAGCGGGGTCGTTCCGCAGGCTGAAGCGCTCGAGATCCTGAAAAGAACGTGTGCGAGAATCGACGCGTTTGGTCATGCACCGGCCGGCTGGATGTGTCCCGGCCGACATCCGCCTCGTCGAGGATCCGAGCGACGCGCCCTCGTCATCATGAAGGGCGACAGGATCGACAAGGACGTCGACTGAGCGGCGGACGTCCGCGCGGCGCGCACTCGCCCGAGCGCCGCACCAGACCGAGCCTCGCGCTCCCCCCGGATCGCGCCTCGTGTCATCGCATCTCCTCCGCCGGTCTCGGAGCGCGAGCGGAACGCGGGGCGTGGCTGGAGAGGCGGCGACGCGGCGGCGCCTGCCGCAGCGGCGACTGCCGGCGCTCCGCGCTTCACGCCACGACCGCTTGAATCCCTCGCCCGGAGCTCATAGCAGCCGATCTCCCCGAGGGACTTGTCACTTCGGGTGTGATCGGCCCACGATCCGCCCGCTTGTTCGGCCTACCCATACCCATCCCGCACCGCCAGCGGCACGCCGTTCACGATCAGCACCACATCCGGCCGACGGGTGTGTGCTTGTTCTCCGCCACGGTGAACTGATTGACCGCCATCTAGTCGTTGGCGTCCGCCTGATCGAAGTCGAGCACCCGCACCTGCGCCCCGTGGACCTCGCCGTCAGCGGTGCGGTACTCGACCGTCACGCCGGCGACGAGCAGGCGGTGCAGGAGCCGGTTGCGCGCGACTGGCTCCGGACCCTCGGGCCGCGTGCGCTTGCGGAAGGCATCCTCCAGCGCTTTGGCTGGAAGGCCGGGATCGAGGCGCACGAGCGCATCGCGCAGCCGTTGCTCCAGCACGACCTGGCTGTAGTCGGTACGCTCGGCGGCCAGTTCGCCGGGTGCGCTCTCGGCGCCGTTGCGGACCTTCCACCCGAAGCTCTCGAGCCACGCAAGGGCGGCTTGTTCGACGCCGGATTCCGTGAAGGTCGAGTTCACGGGGTCTCCCACAGCGCGCGCAGCGGCACGGCGTACAGGCCCTCGCCAAAGGCGATGGTCGCGCTCCCGTCGTAGAGCACAACCCCCGAGGTGAACCGGTTCCCCGCCGTGTCCCGAAGCTTGCGAAGTCCTCGCAGATCGCCTTCCGTCACCGTGGCGGCCGCCTTCACCTCGACACCCGCGACTGCCGACTGACCCTGTTCCAGCACGATATCCACCTCGAAGTCGTCGCGGTCCCTGAAGTGGAAGAAGTTGATCGGTGTTGGACGCCAGCTGGCCTGCCGGCGCAGTTCCTGAAGCACGAACGTTTCCAGCATCGGTCCGAGCGTCGTCCGGTCCTTGTCGAGCGCCGCCGCGCCGACGCCGAGCAACGCGCAAGCAACTCCCGTGTCGCCCATGTGGAGCTTCGCCCGCTTCACCATCCGGCTGAGACGGTTCGTATGCCACGCGGGCAACCGCTCGAGCAGGAACACGTGCTCCAGCAGCGTGATGTAGTCGTGGATGGTCTGACGCGTCTGCTGGAAGGGCGTCGCAAGATCCACCACGTTGATCAGGGTGGCGGTATGGGCGGCCGCGATCGCGAGCAATTTGGGCAGGGAATCGAACGAGTGGATGCGCGCCAGGTCGCGCACGTCGCGCTGGATCTGCGTCTCGACGTAGTCGCGGTACCAGGCGCCTCGGCGTGCGGCGCTCCGCCGTGCTAGAGCGGCGGGATACCCACCTGCGACGATCCGCTCGGCGAGTCCGAGGCCCAGCCGTTCGACGATGCCGGTCCGGAAGCGCCCGGCCAACAGCGCGTCGATGAACCGCGGCCGCGCAGGTTCTATTTCGCATTGCGCCAGAGGATGGAGCCGCAGCAATCCCATCCGACCCGCGAGCGAGTCGGCAAGACGGGGCACGAGCAGCACATTGGCCGAACCGGTCAGGATGAATCGTCCTGCAGTCCTGCGCTGGTCGATGGCCGCTTTGAGCGAGGTGAAGATCTCGGACGCCCGCTGGACTTCGTCGAGAATCGCCTTCGCGGGAAGACTGGAGACGAAGCCCACCGGGTCGTTGCGTGCCGCGGCGAGCACGGCTTCGTCATCGAACGAGAAGTAGCGGTACCCGCGCGGCTCGCCGACAGTGCGCGCCAGCGTCGTCTTGCCACTCTGGCGGGGCCCGTGGATCAGGACGGCGGGCGTGTCGCGCAGCGCCTCGCGCAGGCGCGGCGCGAGGTTTCGGGGATAGGTCCTGGTGGTCCGGGGCATGTCGGAGACTAGCCCCGGAGAGCGGCTGAATGCAAGAATGGGTCTCGGCTGAATGCCAGTTTTCGGGACGGCTATGTGCCAGAATGCCACTCGGCTGGACGCAGGGATGGAGACACAGGCGGACCGCCCGGCACCTTGGCCAACACGCCGGTTGCGATCTCCGCGCCGTTGCGCACCGCCCACCTGATGCTCTCCAGCCAGGCGAGCGCGGCCTGCTCGACGACAGATTTGGTGACGCCGCGCTCCGTCACGATCGGTCGTCTCCGAGCGGGTTGAGCACGAGGTGGATCATGAGATCCTTCTGTGCCGCCTCGCTCTCGGCGACGAGCAGCGCGAGGGCGACCATCGCGTGGTCGCCTTCCGCCCAGAGCTCAAAGCACCCGATCTCCCCGAGGGACTTGTCACTTCGCGTCTTGTCGGACCACGATCCGCCCGCTTGTTCGGCCTACTCATCGCCTCCGCTACGAGTGCGCCGCGGACACTTCGTCGAGGTAGAGGACGTTGCCATCGGGATCGGCGGCCAGCGCCAGGAAGCCACCCCGCTCGCGTGAACGCCGCTTGATTTCGCCACGCGCTTCGGGGCATATAGCGGGCATGAAACACCTCGCCGTGCTCGCCGCCCTGCTGCTCGCCGCGTCCGCACCTGCGGAGGCTGCGGCTCCGAGTCTGCCCTTCACGCAGGAGAGCAACGCGGAGGAGTATCTGATCCGCTTCACCAACCAGGGCTCGCACGCGCTTCCGATCTCGCAGGCGCAGGACGCCGCCGACGCGCTCGACCGCGCCGGCAACGACGTGCCCG
>CAZGKE010000176.1:0-6766 GCA_964526035.1 uncultured Gammaproteobacteria bacterium
GGCTATGCGCGGCCTGGGAACTGCCACTGCACGTCATTCCTCATGCGCGCGGGCGCGTTTTACAACGGTTGCGCTGGTTCGAGCAGGCAGGGAGGACACTCACGCTGCTGCGGCGAACGAAGCCCGCAATTCTCTTCGTACAGAATCCCTCGCTGGTCCTGACCACACTGGCGACACTGTGCCGGCCGATCTTCGGCTACTGTCTCGTGGTCGATGCGCATAACGAGGGAGTGAGGCCCTTCGCTCGTACCGGCCGATTCGTGCGCTGGCTCACGCGACGGCTTTTGCGCAGCGCCGATGCAACCATTGTGACAAACGCAGCGCTGGTAAACGATGTCGCTGCCGCTGGCGGACGGTCGCTGGTGCTTCCGGACCGGCTGCCTGAGCCGAAACTGCCGCGGGGCAAGGCTGCGGCAGGCGAGGACGCTCCCGACGTCGTCGTCATTTCGTCATTCATGTCGGACGAGCCGGTCGAGGAGATCGTCGCAGCGGCGACGAGACTCTCCGAAGTCCGTTTTGCCTTCACCGGCGATGCCAGGCGGTTCCATCGCAGGAACATCGAACTGCCGCCCAATGTCCGCCTGACCGGTTATCTTGCGGAGAAGGCTTTCTGGCAACTTCTGTCGCAGTCGCGCGTCATCTGCGATCTGACGCTGAAGTCCGATTGTCTCGTTTGCGGCGCTTATGAAGCGCTGGCTCTTGCGAAGCCGATGGTACTGTCCGACAACCCGGTCACGCGCCAGCTGTTCGGTCCGGCCGCCGTCCTGACGAACAACGAGCCGGCGGATATCGCAAAGGCAGTGCGGACGGCCATCGATCAGCAAGACCGCCTCGTCGCCAACGCACGGACCTTGCGTGAACGATACGCCTCAACCTGGCACGCTCAGGCTGCGGGCGCCTGGGATTCGATCCATGCCGGGGCGCCGGTTGGCAGGCGGGGCATGGCCTGAGGAGTGCATCCGCGCTGGCCGGCGGTGTGTCAGCATTTGGTCCAGTCGCGTCGGTAGAGTTCCCGGAAGGACAACGCCTGCCCTGACCGCGTGGTCCAGGTTTGCGCTCCGCCGTGCAACACAATCCGGGCGTGAAGTTCCGGGACGAGCCGCGCAACGGCCTCTAGCGGCGCGAACATTTCCAGCGGCACCGTCGCTCCGCTCTTGACCTCCACTCCAGTCAGGTTTGCACCGTGCTCGATCAGCACGTCGACCTCCAGTCCGTGGGCATCCCGGAAGAATGAGAGCTTTGCCTGCTGTCCGGCGTTGTGATGCGCCTTCATGATCTCCGAGACGACCCATGATTCGAAGATCGCGCCGCGGAGAGGGTGAAGGCGGAGTTCATCGGGACTTCGAATGCCGAGCAGGTAGCATGCGACGCCGGTGTCGAGCCAGTGAAGCTTCGGGGTCTTGACCAGCCGCTTGCCGAGATTGCGGTGGAACGGCGGCAGGCGCTTCGCGAGATAGCTTGCCTCCAGCACCCCCACCCAGCTCTTTGCCGTGTTATGGACGATTCCGGCGTCGCCGCCGAGCTGAGACAGGTTGAGCAATTGTCCCGTGCGCGTCGCCGCGATGCGAAGGAAGGTCTGAAAAGCGAGGAGGTCACCGACATTGAGAGTTTGACGCACATCGCGCTCGACATAGGTCGCGACGTAACTTGCCAGCCATGCGGCAGGATCCTCACCGCGATCGAACAGGGCCGGATACCCCCCGCGCCATAGCAGGCTGAAAAGGTCGGTTTCGAGCCAGTCGGCGGCCCGTAGTTCGGCCATAGAGAACGGTAGCAACTCGAGGAGGGCAGCGCGGCCCGCCAGAGACTGCGAAATTCCGGAGAGCAGCAGGAGGTTCTGCGACCCGGTCAGAATCCATCGGCCCCGCTGCCGGCGTGCATCCACGTCCACCTGGATGTAGGAGAGAAGTTCCGGTGCACGCTGCACTTCGTCCAGAACCCCGCCGTCCGGGAGGCCGTCCAGGAAACCCCGGGGGTCGACGAGCGCGCGTTCACGAAGATCGGGCGCCTCGAGATTGACGTACGGCATGTCCGCGAAAACCGTGCGCACGAGCGTGGTCTTGCCCGACTGCCGCGGCCCGGTCAGCACCACGACGGGCGAAGTGCGCGCCCGATGCTCCAGCACGGGCCGTATGAGTCGTTCGACGGTCATTATTGGGACAATAGGAGCCATCCGGCTAATTGTCAATCCTAATGACAATTAGCCGGATGGCTGGCTCTCGCGAAGCCGATGGGAAGCCGATGGCACTGTCCGAATCCGAATACGGATCGCTCTCGACAACGCCCGACGCCTTGCGGCGGCCACGCGCCGACTTCATCGTGATTAAACCCGCGGCTTCCGGCTCCGCCATGCGTACCGCAGCAAAAATGCTGGCATCATCACCAAATTGACGGCAAATTCGGCGGCGATGCTTACACGCCGGGGAGATCATTGGATGACAGGCGGGCGGCCCGGCGATTCGACAGTGAGCGATCACAGGGACCTGCCGCGCATTATCTTTTTCAACATCAACGGCTCCGGGCTGGGACACCTGAGCCGCTGCCTCGCCTATGCGCGACGGTTGCAGGGGCGGGCACGCTGCGTGTTCTTCTCACTGGCATCTGCTGTCGAGATCATATACGAAATGGGTTTCGAGGCTGATTACTTCGTCTCGCATTTCTGGTCGACGTCGCACATCAACGCCTGGAACCGCGAGCTGGCCGTGCGCTTCGGCCTGATGCTGGAGGAAGTGCAGCCCGCGGCTGTCGTCTTTGACGGCACCTGGCCTTTCAAGGGTTTCATGGATGCCTGCGATGTTTATGATGTACCGATCAAGGTCTGGTCGAATCGCGGCCTGCACAAGGCGGATTTCCACGGTGTGCCCGTCCCCGAGAGTGCCTTTGACCTCGTGATTCAGCCGGGCGAGTTAGGCGCGAAGTTCGCCGTTGAAAGGGGCGAGCGCCCGGGCCGGAAAGTGACGACGCCGCCCGTCACGCTCCTTGCAGCGCACGAACTGTTGGACCGGAACGCTGCACGGGACGCGCTGGGGCTCCCGCAGGACAAGCGCTGTGCGCTCTTTTCATTAGGCCCGGGCAATCTCAAAGACGTGACTGGCATTGCGCGTGGCTTGATCGAGGAAATCCACGATCAGGGAATTAGGGTCGTGTGGGCAAAAGCGCCGATCTCGGTTCGCGACGTGGCGCTTCCGGATGGCGTCACATCGATCTCCGTTTTTCCGCTCGTGCGCTACCTTCGTGCCTTCGATATCTTCGTCGGTGCGGCCGGCTACAACACCTGTTGCGAGGTCATGCAGGCCGGTGTGCCGAGCCTGCTGGTGCCGAATACACTGGTGGCCGACGACCAGGCGCGGCGCGCGCAAATGGTTTCACAGCATGTGCCGGTGGTGGTTTCGCCATGTGAGACTGTGGATGAGCGACGAGCGGCGGTACAGCGGCTGCTCAAGCTTCCTGTTGTCGCGAAGCGCGCGCCGGCATGCGATCTCGACGGCGCGGAACGGGCGGCGGACGAAATGCTGGCGCTCGTCGAAGACCGGGTGGCGGCATGACCGTCGACGCGGAGACGAGAAACCTGCGCATTCAATTGGAAAAGCTGGCGCGCGAGGCCGAACTCGACCTCGTCCAACGATATGCCTTGCGCTTACCGCTGCCTCCACGCCTGAGCCCCTATCGAAGAGCGCGGAGATTCGCCGGCCGGCTACTGCGGCGCTTCGGATTCCTGATCGAACCGTGGTCACCGCGACTCCGGCATTTTGAATGCAGCGACGGCGCAAAGACCGTACTCATTTGGGCACTTGGCGCAGATCGAGAAACGCTACGCACGGCATGCAACGGGTTTACGACCTACCTGCGAGCTCGACCTGACCGGATACCGGTGCTCGTAACAGACGTGGCGGACTTTGCGTTCTTCTCCCGTCTCGGCTGGCTCGTCGAATACGTGCCGGCGCTGTCGGCCCCGGCGGGGGCTTATGCGGAGCGCAAGCGTCGTTATTTGGCCTGGCGTTACCGCGATGCGCTGGCGCTGCCCCTCGCTGCCGGACTGGAGGACGCGGCGGTTCGGTCTGGCGGCAGGCAGTTTGAGACTTGACCCAGACAACAGCCCCTACGCGGCGCTTAACGTGTCGCTTTCCGAACAAGGATCAATTTCGACGACGATCTTGCTCACCGCTATGGTCGGTGCTTTTCGGCGGCCGCCGGTTGCCACCATCGTGATGAGGCCGGCGGCTTGAAGCTTCGCCAACGTGCGGGTCAGGTTGGGTTGGGCACGGCCGCTCATTTCCGCGAGCTCCGCCACGGATTGCGGCTTTTGATCCCGAATCAGGGCGAGAAGTTGCCTATTCTCCGAAGTCAACAAGCGCACTATTGCATCGACCGAATTGAAACTCGGTCCCGCTGCCCCGGGCGGTGCCGGCTTGTCGCCACGCGCAACCGCGATCATTTCATCCCGCAGCGATTGCAAGCTCTGGATCTTGTACCTGCTCATCTCGATCTCCGATTATCCTCGGCGTCGATCACTGCCGTTCCGGTGCCGCGCGAATGCGGTACTTGCATCGATTGGCGGGTATGATCGCCGCTTCGCTTGCCAGGCTTCACGTCGAATGACCGATTCCGCAAATGCCCCATTGCCGTGCGTCGTCCTATTCAACATCAACGGTTGCGGCATGGGGCACCTGAGTACCTGTCTCGCCTACGCGAATCGCCTGCGCGGACGTGCCAGGCCCGTGTTCTTCTCGCTGGCCTCCGCGATCGAGATGATCCACGAAGCAGGTTTCGAGGCGGACTATTTCGTCTCGCGGTTCTGGTCGCGGGCGAGCTCGTGGGCATGGGATCAGCAACTCGCGCTGCGGCTGGGAATGTTCTTTGAGCGTGTGCGCCCGGACGTCGTCGTCTTCGACGGGACCTGGCCCTACCGCGGCTTGCTGCATGCGGCGGCGGTGTACGGGGTACCCAAACTCGTATGGTCGAATCTCGTCCTCTATAAGAAAGGTATGCGAGCCGTCCCAGTACCGGAGAGTCGCTTCGACCTCGTATTGCGCCTGGGGGAAATCGGTTCGACCTTCGATATCGAGAGAGCGGGGCCGGGCACTCGCAAGGTGCTCGTCCCGCCGGTGACGCTGCTGGATGACGATGAATTGCTCGGGCGCGAGGCGGCCCGGGATGCGCTGGGCCTTGATCGCGCCAAATGATATGCACTGTTCTCGCTGGGCCCAGGCAATCTGAAAGACGTGAGCGGCATCGGGCGCGGATTGATCAACGACATGAAAGCCCGCGGCTTCGAAGTCGTCTGGGCGCAGGCCCCGATTTCGGTAAAGGACGTTGAACTGCCTCCGGACGTGACACCACTCGCGACTTATCCTCTCGTGCGTTTCATGCGCGCGTTCGACGTCTACGTCGGCGCTGCCGGGTACAACAGTTGCTGCGAAGTGCTGCAAGCGGGCTTGCCGGCGTTGTTCGTGCCAAATACGCTGGTGTCGGACGACCAGGCGCGCCGCGCGGAGTTGGTGGCCGAAGCTGCGCAGGCAGTCGTTTCGCCTTGCGAGACGGCCGTGGAACGATCACAGGCGATCGACCGGTTGCTTGCCCTGCGGGACGGCCGAAACTGTCGCCAGTCGTTCGACCTGGGCGGCGCGCAGTATGCCGCGGACGAGATTGTGGCGCTGGTCGAGGGGCAGAATGAACGTTGAGTACGAAGTCCGGCAATTGCGCCTACAACTCCAATCAATAGACGCAAACTCAGAAGAAGATCTGTCGCGCTACGAGCTGCGCTGGCCACCGATGCCGCCGGGCCTTTACTGGAGAATGCGCTGGCTGGTCGGCTGCCTGTTGCGTTGCCTCGAGTGGATGAAGCTCAAACAGCCCGATTCCTGGCCGACGTCACTCCGGCACTCGCCGGCCGGCGCGCGCGACAGGCCGTATTTGATATGGGCGGTGGGGACAGATCACGAGACACTGCGAAAAGCTTGCAACGGATTCGTCGAGCTAGGCTCTACCTTGCCCGGTTTCGTGCCGGTTCTCGTGACGGATGTTGCGGACTTTGCGTTCTTTTCGCGTCTCGGCTGGCTGGTGGAATATGTGCCGGAAGTTCAGGGCGCAGGAACGTCCTATGCAGCGCGCAAGACCCGGTTCATCGCAAGGTTGTATGGCGATGCGCCGGTCGTGCCCGTCAGTATTGGGTTGCAAGCGCGTGAGCACGCGGATGAAATTCGGCGCGTATTCGCTGGCTACACGAGACCGCTTTAGGTGGATATGCAAGTGCACGACCCCGTGCCGCCCGTTACGGCCCGATGGAAACAAACCCTGAGCTGGATCCCGGGTTTGCGTTGGACCTGGCGGCTCTTGCGCTACCGGTTGCCCCGCTTTTTGGGTTTGCTCGGTCCCGGCCAGGACCAGCCGATTCCCCTGCCGGTCACCCGGCCGTCCGATCGCGGGCCACCACCGACCGTGGATCGTGCTGCGCTCGCTGCAAGCTACCGGCGAAGCCCGCTAAGCGGCGAGCCTGATACCTTCGTTCTCTATCGCATCGTCGGCAACGACTTGCCGCCGCGTCACGCGCCGGACCAGTCCCTGGCGAATCTACGGTTTATTCTCGAACACGAGCCGGCGTTGCCCGGTTGCGAGAAGCGGTTCGTTGTCAATCGTATCGTCGACCCGGAGCAAGAGCGGGCAATTCTGGCGCTGCTCGATCGCGCCGGAGCTCCTTATCTGCACTTGCCTTTCGATGCAGCGGCGTATCGGCAAGTGCCTTGGGACATCGAAGGCGTGCCCGCGG
>CAZGKE010000177.1:0-6622 GCA_964526035.1 uncultured Gammaproteobacteria bacterium
CCCCCTCGTGGCCAACCGCGACTGCCGCGCCGCGCAATGCCCCGCGCGGGCGAACCCACTATAGCGCCTTACGTTCGCTACCTGAATCAATCCTTGGGCGTTCGTGCTTCCCTTTGCGAACGCCGTCCTGCTTGTTGCTTTCCACAGTTCCGATCGCGAAACCCGTCGCTGAATACTCCTTCGGCGACATACTTGCGAACCTCCAGCACGTCTTCGGGCGACCCCGGCTGAGCCAGCACGATACGACGGATGATCCAGAGTCGGTTGTCGCCGCCGAAAGCGAGCGCCTGCGCGGAATAGTCGGTCCATCCGGCATCGGAATGGCCAACCTGGCCAAACGCGCAGTCGCGCGAACCGTCCACGTCGAGTCGCAGCAGTTCCTGGCCGAGAAAGACCGTCCTGCCGTCGGGCTGCGTCAGCATGCGGGTTTCAATCATTCCCGGCGGCTCCGGGATTTCCAGCGTGTCGCCGGAGGCCGTCCACGCCACGAGGCCGGGAACAGGCGGCGATTCGCCCGTAGCCAGGGAGGGGTCCAGGGTTCCGTCATGCAGGCGGCGGCTCAGCGCATGGCTGCGAAAGGAACCGCCAGGCGCGCCACAGGCGTCAATGCAGAAGAAATCGGAGACCAGATCGAGACGATCCTCGACCGTCAGAGTGACACCATACCTGTTCGAGATGCTCCAGCCCTTCGGAAGTACAAGTACGGAGACACCCTCGTCACCGTAACTGTCATCCAACCCTCCCGAGCCGTCCAGGCGCGCAACCGCACTCGAACTGCCGACCAGAATGCGCCCGACGCTATCAACTGCGATCGCGTAGACGAGAATCGGCGACGACTCGTCGAACTCGACGACCCCGCCGACTCCGAAACCGGGAATCAACGCACCGTCGAAGTCGACCTTGAACAGGCGCTTCGGTTCGCGCGACGCCCCCGATTCCGTTGACCATGTGCGGACTTCACTGATCAGGATTCCGTCGGTTGCCAACGCGAAAGCCGGTGCGCGCAGAATCTGACCTGGCGAGGGATTGGGCGCGATCGCCTCGCCGACGCAGGCGGCGCCACCTTCGCCAAAATCGGGCATCAGGTCGCCCCCGGCGTCGAACATGGCCAGCAGCGCACAGCGGCGCTCCGGGCCCGCAAGCGCCCAGGCGCCGATCGATCCCATCGCAAGAATGCGCCCGTCGTCGAGCAAGCTGATACCGGTGAACGAAACGCTTTCCAGTTCGTCCAGTTCAAGTGACGGAAGATCGGGCAGGACCGTCATGCCGCCGTCGCCGAACGAAGGATCGGGCTGGCCGTCGGGGAGCAACCTGACCATGGCCGCGCGTCGCGCAGGGAGTGGGGAGCGGGTCTCGCCGCCTACTAGCAGGCGGCCATTCGGCAGCGCCTGCGCGGTCAGCGGAAGGAAGGGGAGTTCGAGTAGAACCAGCCCGTTGTCGCCGAACGCGGGATCGGGTCCGCCGTCTTGTGCAGGCGACGCGGACACGCCAAGGACGATGGAAATGACGCTCGCCCGGAATCCGCGTCGGCACGCTGCGCGAACGGCTTGACGCGAACGCGGTGTTTGCGCGCGTGGGCGATTCCCGATCGCGTCGGCAGGCCGATGCGATTGCGGGCAATAGATCGCCGACATACCGTTGTCTCCTCGCCGCTCCACAAGCCACCTTCCGGTGGCTGACGGTGGCGACTCTAGACCGTAAGGGATGGCAGGCGCAATGGTCGTGCGCGACCCCACGGATCGCGCACGGCTTCAGCGCCTGCGAGTTGCCGGACGCCTAGCGACCGTTCCGCGACGGATTCGAGGATTGACCGGCGCCGGTCAGAGGCCGGCCTCGAAGCCATCGGAGAACACGTCGTCCGGAACACCGCTGATTTCACATTCGACCGGCAGGTCGAAAGCCTCGACCTCGTCGCCGCGATTGGCGGTGCCACCCACAGCGGACAGGCCCATCCCCCGTCGTGCGAAGGCGCGCCAGATCAGGCACGTGTTGGCGCCTTCGTTGTTGGCCACGTCCGCAGCGAGAATGGCATTGCGCGCCTGCACGAAGTTGGGGCTGCAGGTCTGCAGCTTGAGCCCGTCGATCACCAGCTGCAGCGCCAGCGCCACTCCGCCCTGCTGCTGGAACAGATCGGTCTGCATCCCATACTCGTCGACCAGATCGCAGGTCATGTCCCACAGCGCGGTGGCCCACACCGTGCCGACACCATGCGGCGCGGGCAGACCGGAATCGGCAATGGCGGCGTAGGTGAATGGGTTCAGGTCCATGTCGCGCGTATAGCGGTGACGACGGATGCCGGGACCGGTCCACGGCTGAAACGATGGATAGGTGCCGATGCCGCGCGGTACCTCGCAGCTGTCAGCCTGCATGGTGGTCACCAGGCCGAGGAAATCGCTCCAGCCTTCGCCGGCCTGCTCGGAGCCACCGAGGCAGCCCGAGGTGCCCGGTCCGCCGCTCAGACGATTGGACAGTCCGTGACCGTACTCGTGGGCAATGATTCCTGCGTCGAAATCGCTGTCCCGATTGGGGATGCTGTCGGCAGAGCTCTGCACGCCACCCTCGGCCTCTCCAGCCTCGGCAACGATGGCTTCGCCGCCGGTCTGTCCGATCGACACTGCGGGAATGGTCACCTGCGCGCCAACTAGACCGGCACCCATGCTTACGGTGGCATCGCCAACGTTGTTGTAGATCACCGCCGCGATCGCCCCAGCCTGCTCGGCGTTCAGCGACTTCAGGCCGAATTCGCAGTTGCCACGCTTGATGAGCGCGATGTTGCCGGCGAGCTCGGCGCCGTTGACCAGCGCACCGCAGCCCTCGATGCCGAGTTCGCCGCTGCCGTCGTCAACCGGCACCAGATCCCCATCCAGGCCGGTCTGCGGCACGCTGCCGCCAAAGGCGGCGCCTTGCGCGATGTAGAGCTCCTGGAACGGCTGGTCCACCCGCACCACCAGGTTCGGCGCCAGCCACATGAACATCTGCATGCGCGCGGGACTGCCGTCTGGCGGCGTGGAGAAATTGGCGTTGTTGGCGTTGGGCGGATTGTTGAGCGCGCCATCCAGGGCGTCGGCGCGAACCGGATCGTTGCCGAGACCGCCGCGACCGAAGTTGTTGGTCTGAAAGTTGCCTGCCGGCTCGTTGAAACCGTAGACCCACAGCACATCGTGGATGTGGTTGTTCCAGTAGAACAGGTTGGTGACCGCGGCATCGATGTTGCCGGTGGTGGTCGGCGACGCGCCCTCGTCCAGGGGGTTGTCGAACAACAGCAGATCCAGGTTGCCGCTGACTGCACCCGAGGGACGCGTCGCGGTGTTGCCGCTGTTGTTGTTCGCGGTCAGATCGGCCTGGGCGAGCACGTTGTTGCCGCGCGTATCGGTGAACTGGAACCCGTCGCCACTGCTGCGGTTGTCGTGCCAGCCGCGCGGCGAGGCTTGGGGATGGTGGGGATCGGCCTCCAACGTTGCGCTCGCACCCGGATGCCCCGGGCTTTCCAGCGGCGCGGCGTAGACCCGGTAGCGGGTGCCGGTCTCAGGTGCACCACCCAGCTTGACCCCGCTGTGTGATGCCCAGTGGTTAGCGCCGATCACTGCACCGGTCTCGGCATCGATGCGGATGTCGACATGCAGGCCGTGACGACGAAAGCGGTCGATTACCATGCGCCAGGCGAGGCGCAGCTCGCCATTGACCAGCTCGTAGGTGAGTTCGAGCGGAATCTCGTCGTCGGACAGCGTGCCGCCGGCAAACACCTGGCGCCGCTGCACGCCGTCCGTGAAACGCAACAGAGAAGGTGCCAGCTGCAAGTCCACGCCCAGACTGCGCGCCGCCGAAAGCAGCGCCTGCTCCGGCGTCAGCATCGGCTCGCTGCGGTTGCGTCTGTTGGCGGAATCGGCCACGAACAGGTCGCTCAGGATGAGGACGCGGCCGTCTGGCAGCACATGAGCCGACGTCACCAGCGGATGGACCGGAATACCTTCCACCATCTGCTGCAGGTAAATGTGGGTCACACCGTTGTGCGCCGAGACATAGCGGTCGGTCACCCGATGCGTGAGGTCGGACTCGTGGCGGCCACGCTCCGCGGCGGTTGATCGCAGCTGATCGAGCACGATGGACAGCGGGTCGGCTGCGCTGGGTTCGCCCAGCAACAGCCTGGGCGGGCCATCGACAGCCGAGGCGTGCATGAAAGGCAGCAACAAAAGAGCCGCGGCAGAGCGCCGCAGTATCGACAGGTAGTGCATGTCCCCTCCCCCGAAACATTCAATCGAAACCGGGTCCAATGCACCCGGAAAAAACGATGGGCGACGCATCGCCAACCGGCGCCGCAGAATAGCCGATGAAACAATTCTTCGAAAGTCTGAACGCGTGCCGGTGTAAGGTGCGTGCATGAAGCGGCACCCGACACTTCAATCAACGATAGGCGCGATGTTGGCGCTCGCCCTCGCACCGGTTCATGTCGCAATTGCCAATGAACTTCCCGCCGAGGCATGCAGCACCGCGGTCGCGGCGTTCGCGAGCGGCTTCGAGAGCGCCGCGCCGCTCGGCAGCTTCGATCTTGCTGTGAACGTCGAGGGACAAGGAGTGCGCACGTTTCGCGTCCATGCGCCTGCGTCGATTCTGCCTGCGGGACGCGTCGCGCTTCTGATCACGCTGCACGGCGCCGGAGGACCGGGCACCGCGCCCGCCGCGGCCACCTTCATGCGCAATGCCTGGACGGCGACGGCCGATAGCGGAGGCTTCGTCGTCCTGGCACCGATCGCCTCCGGCGCACAAGGCGGCTGGGTGCCGTCGAACGACTACCCTGCCCTATCGGCGGCCATCGACGCGATCACGGACCTGTACCCGATCGACAGTCGGCGGCGCTACCTGCACGGCTTTTCGGCAGGCGGCCATGTGGTGCACGACCTCGCGCTGTTCAACGCCGACTACTTCGCCGCCTATGTGGCCAACGCCGGCGTGCTGGATGCGCTGGCCGGACCGAACGCGCCCCTGCTCGCCGCGCGAGAGATCCCTGCGCAAGTCCGCGTCGGCAGCAGCGACACCCTGCTCGGCCACGCCCAGACCGACCGCAACCGCTTCCTCAACGCGGGCTGGATCGAGCCGCAGGACTATCAGCTGGTAGTCTTCAGCGGCGGCCACAGCTTTGACGCCAGCCACACGGGCCCGGCGTGGACCTTTCTGTGCCGACGGGCGCGTCTGCCCTAGGAAGTACCTGCAACGTGCTGCCATCTTCGCCCGAGCGCGAATCCACCCCCGGTTCATGGTGAAACGCTGCGGTTCGATCGGCGCGTTCGCTCGGCCGCTCCCACGACCGGACGCGCAGTCGCCGCTTGCCAGCACCCTATTCTTCCTCGTCAACCTCTTGACCCGACGTGTCGCCGAATTGCCGAAGTATCCAGATCCCGGACGCGCGATCACGCATTGCAATTGCGCCGATCTTCGGCAATCAATCGGCTCACTCACCCTCCGTTCGTGGCAAGGGAGCCCCGAGGCCGACGCAGCCGGATCGAGGGGCTGTCTCGAATCACTTGCCATCCCGGCTTGAGTGCTGAATCTGAGTGGATGGAGGCTGCCGGCGGTTCGAGACGGACGCTGCGCGCCGTCCAAACCGCGAACGGTGGTGGGTGGGTGCTGCGAACGATCACGCCCGCAGCGCGCAAGATTGTCGCGCAGCATAGAAACGGAAAGACCATGGTGCTGTGATGCTGGCCTTGAGAATGGGTTCCTTTCTCACCGTGCACGGCGCACGATCCGCCCGACCGTAGTGAAGTGCACTCCAAAGTGCTGCGCAATCTGCTGGTAGCTGTATTCCCCGGTCGCATGAGAAGCGACGATCGCTGCATCTCGATCACGATGCTTCGCCGCGATCGCTTCCAATGAAGGCGGCGGCGGGCGCCGATGGGCGCGCGGCACGTTCACCTCGTCGTCAAGGTCGACGTATGCCTGCATTCGGCAAACAAACTCGTTATCTCCCAGGAACACCTGGCGATTGAGGTGCGTCCAGATCGGTTCGGCGCCCACGCCGTCGGCAACGAACTTCATGTATCGGCGACGCGCCTCGGCGCGCCGCCTGCCGAACGCCGCCAGCAGCCCGTCGGTAGCCAGCCACGGTGGCGCGGGCGCCGCGCCCACCATGGCCCGATAGCTGCTCCACGGCCAGGCACCGGGATCCTTCTTCATCCTTGCACGCACCGGGTTCAGCACCACATGGCGCGCCAGCTCCAGCAGGTAGCTGTCCCGGTCCACCAGGATCGCCTTGTAGCGCCCTTGGAACAGATGGCCGGTGCGCCGGTGACGGCGATTGCTGTACTGCGTAAACACCCCGTTGAGCTGGCGCATCCCCTTCGACAGGTTGCCGTCCGGGGTCTCCACCATCAGGTGGTAGTGGTTGGTCATCAGACACCAGGCATGGACCACCCAGTTGAAGTCGGTGGCGACCTGTCCCAGCACTTCAATGAACTGCGCCCGATCCGCATCGTCCTCGTAGATCGCCTCACGGCGGTCGCCACGTGACGTCACGTGATAAAGCGCACCTTCAAACTCGATTCGCAGAGGCCGTGCCATGTCGCACAGCGTACCAGCGGAGTGACACCGATGCTACGATGCTAGACCTGACCCCATTTCGTTTGCT
>CAZGKE010000178.1:0-6613 GCA_964526035.1 uncultured Gammaproteobacteria bacterium
GCACGCCCAGCGGCGCGGGCAATCTTCTGCGCCATGCCAAGCGCCCGATCAAAGGTGTCCCGTGGGCTGCAGATTTCCTGAACGAAGCCCATTCGGCGCCGACACCTGATCCCGCATCAAAACCACGCCCCCTCCATCGCCAGGGTCGTGTCGTCCAGCCGCGCAAGCAGCGCGGCACTCGCCTCGATGGTGGGCAGCTCGTGGGCGAAGAAGAATCGACAAGCATGCAGCTTGCCCCGGTAGAAGTCCTCGTCATGTCCGGGCCCGGCGTCGAGCGCGCGTGCCGCCACCTCGGCCTGCTTCAGCCACATCCATGCAACGACCGTATGGCCGAGCAGATGCATGTAGTGGTTGGCGTTGGCCAGCCCGAGGCGTATCTCGCCTCGCGCCAGCGCGGCGCCGACCGCCTGCGTCACCGCGCCCACGGTCTTCATGGCGTCGCCGAGTTGGGCAGCGAAAGGCGCAAGCGCCTCGTGCCCTGCCGCTTTCTGCAGCGTCGCTTCAATCTGCGCGAACAGCAGTTTCAGCGCCGCGCCGTCTTGCATCATGACCTTGCGGCCAAGCAGATCCAGCGCCTGGATGCCATTGGTGCCTTCGTGGATGGCGTTCAGCCGGTTGTCGCGATAGTGCTGCTCTACCGGGTATTCGCGGGTGTAGCCATAGCCGCCCAGCACCTGGATCGCCAGTTCGTTGGCCTTGAGGCACCAATCCGACGACCAGGCCTTGATGATCGGGGTGAGCAGTTCCAGCAGCAGATGCGTCTCGCGACGTACTTCCGGGTCGGTCTCGTTGCGCTCGATGTCGATCAGGCGCGATGCCTCCATGGCCAGCGCGAAGGCACCTTCGACGTAGCACTTCTGCTGCAGAAGCATGCGCTTGACGTCGGCATGCTCGATGATCGGAAGCGGCGGCGAGTCCGGGTCGCGCTGTTCGGGATGGCGCCCCTGACGGCGCTCTTTCGCGTACTCAAGCGAGAACAGGTAGCCGGCGTAACCGAGGCTGATGGCGCCAACGCCCACGCCGATGCGCTCCTCGTTCATCATGTGGAACATCTGCGCCAGACCGGTGTGCGGCGCGCCGACCAGCTCGCCACGACAGTGCCCCTCCTCGCCGAACTTGAGGAAGCAGTTGACCGTGCCGCGATAGCCCATCTTGTGGTTGACGCCGGCCAGACGGACGTCGTTGCGCTCTCCCAGGCTGCCGTCGGCGTTGACCACGTGCTTGGGCACGATGAACAGACTGATGCCCTTCACGCCGGGCGGCGCGTCCGGCAGCTTGGCGAGCACCATGTGCACGATGTTCTCGCTGATCTCGTGATCGCCGGCGGAGATCCACATCTTGGCGCCGTCGATGAGGTAGTCGCCGTCGCCGGTGGGCGTGGCGCGCGTACGAATGTCGGCCAGTGAAGATCCTGCATGCGGCTCGCTCAGGCACATGGTGCCGAAGAAGCGCCCGGCCACCACCGGATGCATGAAGCGTCGCCTCTGATCATCGCTGGCGTGGGCATCCAGGAGATTGGCCACGCCCTTGCTCAGGGCGGCATAGCCGAGCGTCGGCAGGTTGGCGATCGCGAAGGCCATTCCAGCCGCGGTCTCCATCAGGAACGGCAGCTGCATGCCGCCGATGTCCGCATCGAATGTGGTGCCCATGAAGCCGGCTTCGACATAGGCATCCAGCGCCTGCTTCACCTCGGGGATGATGCGCGCGCCGCCGTCGACCAGCTCTGGTTCCTCAAGGTCGGACTTGCGGTAGTGCGGCAGGAACATCTCCAGCGCCATCTGGTGCGCCACCTCGATCACGGCATCGAAGGTCTCGCGGCCGTGTTCGGCAAAGCGCGGGAAGCGCAGCAGGTCATCGACGCCGACCACTTCGTAGAGCAAGAAGTCTAGATTGCGTCGGTCGAGGATGGCGCTCTTGGTCATGGCCTGGCCGCGGTGATGAGTCGTTTGGCAATAATGAATCATCTTGATTCATATGAAAAGCAGGTCTAGACTGCGCGCATGGCTGGCGCCCAGTCCTCCCTCACGCCGCTCGCCCTCGCCGTACTGGACGAGTTTCGTGGGCGCCGGCCTACTCCTCTTGATGCCCTGGCGCTCGCCCGTCGCAAGTTCCTGAAAGGCGAGCGCATTGACGTCGGCGCCCTGGCGCGCGAACTCGGCGTGGGCCGTGCCACCCTGTTCCGCTGGGTCGGCAGCCGCGAACTGCTGATCGGCGAAGTCCTCTGGTCGCTGTATCAGCCCATCCTCGACCAGGCGCGCGCGCAGACCCGCGGCACCGGGGCCGCGCGCGTCGCGCGCATCTGCCGCCGTGCCATGGACGCCATCCTCGATTTTGCGCCGCTCGGCCGCTTCATCGAGCAGGATCCCGAGTACGCCCTGCGCATTCTCACCAGCAAGACCAGCACCGTGCAGGCGCGCAGCATCGATTTCGTACGCACTCTGATCGACGCCGAGGCCACCGCCGGCCACCTGCAGCCGCCGATGAAGCCCGACGACCTCGCCTTCCTGGTGGTGCGCATCGCCGAGTCCTACCTCTACGGTGACCAGATCAGCGGCCGCGAGCCGGACATCGACCGCGCCGCGGACGCCATCCGCATCCTGCTCGGCGGATGAGCGCCGGCGCCTCTGCCGCGCTCCGGACCACTGCGCTCACGGTGCTGGCGCTGCTCGCCTTTGCCGCCAATTCCCTGCTGTGCCGCCTGGCGCTCGCGCGCCCGGAGATCGATCCCGCGAGCTTCACCACCCTGCGCCTGGTGTCAGGCGCGCTGATGCTCTGGCTGCTGCTGCAGTGGACCGGGCGTCGCCAGGCACGCGCGCCCGGCGGAAGCTGGCGCGCCGCGGCCATGCTGTTCCTCTACGCCATCGCCTTTTCGTTCGCCTACGTGGATCTGCACGCCGGCGTCGGCGCCCTGATCCTGTTCGGTACGGTGCAGACCACCATGATCGTGGCCGGCCTGCTCGGCGGCGAACGGATGCAGCCACTGCAGTGGCTGGGACTGCTGCTGGCCCTGATCGGCCTGGCCGTGCTGTTGTTGCCAGGCGCGACCGCGCCTTCGGCCATGCACGCCATGCTGATGGCGCTCGCCGGTCTTGCGTGGGGACTCTACTCGCTGCTCGGCAGGGGCGGCGGTGACCCGGTCGCGGCGACCGCAGGCAACTTCCTGCGCGCCGTGCCGATGACCCTGGCAGCCACCCTGCTCGCGCTGCCGACCATGCAGATCGGCCCGTTCGGCATGGCGCTGGCCATTGCCTCGGGTGCACTGGCATCGGGGCTGGGCTATGTCGTCTGGTATCGGGTGCTGCCCCGGCTGCGTGCGACCACCGCGGCATCTGCGCAGCTCGCGGTGCCGGTCATCACGGCTGTGGCCGGCGTTTCATTCCTGGCCGAACCGGTGACGCTCAGAATGCTGACTGCCGTCCCGATCGTGCTCGGCGGCATCGCCATGGTGATACTGGCGAAGGCGCGCTGATCGCGGCGCCCTGGCGGCTCGGCGCCTTGTCGGCGGCGTTCGCGCGAATGGCACGGGTCTGGCGTTGCGGTGCCGATGGAGTGGGCGTCCCGGATTCCGCCGCTGCGCGGCTTCATCCAGGCTACGACAGGTGCGCCATTGCCTCGAGACTTGCGCCACCCCAGCGCGCGCGAGCGCCGCGTGCATGCCAGGGCGGCTGTTCCCGCCGCCTTGTGAATGACATGCGCAGATTCAAACGCCCGGCTTGGGCAGTCCGGCGGCCTGGAAACCATGGTCCCGGGCGAGAACGATCGCCTGCGCGCGCGACCAGACGCCGAGCTTGTCGAACACGTGGGAGGCATGGTTGCGCACGGTTTTCTCGCTGATCCGCATGCGCTCGGCGATCCCGGCATTGCTGAGGCCTTCTGCCATGTGCGCGAGCACCTCGCGCTCGCGCGTCGACAGCGTCGCGAACGGAGCAGCCCCACCATGGCCGTCCGGGCGCAGAAATGCGGCCACTTCTTCGCAGAACCGCTGCCACGCCGGCTCGTGCTCCAGCAGCACGTGGTTGCGGGAATCCAACTCGACGAACTCGGCGCCGGGGATTCCGGTCGCGAGCAGACGGCCCTCCTCGATCGGGACGATCTCATCTTCGCGAGCGTGCAGCACCAGCGTCGGGCAGCGGATTTCGTCAAGCCTGTCGGCAATATCGACGACCGAGCGCGCAGTCATCAGGTCGGCGGCAACTTCGCCCGACACGACCTTCCTGCACAAGTCGTTGTACCAGGCGAGCTGCTCCGGGCTGCCGCCAGGGATGAAGCGCGATGTGAATACCTGGCGAAAGGATGGGTTGTCGCTGTTCCAGGCGACACGGACGAGTTCGATGATCGCCCGGTAGGCCGCCTCGGCCCGTGGCGTGCCGCGACGAAACGCCCCGCGGGCGTAGCCGCCATAGAGGATCAGTCCGGAGACTCTTTCCGGGTGCAGAAGCGCGTAGCGGATGCAGGTCGCCGCACCCTGGGAGATACCGAGGAGAGTCACCGGCTCCCCGGGCGCCGCCGCGTCCATCACCACGGCGAGATCATCGGCCCAGAGATCGAGCGACAGCGAGCCGGGGGTCCAGTCGCTCATGCCGCAGCCGCGTTCGTCGAAGCGCACGAAGCGCGTGCGCTCGCTGAAGAAGCGGATCCAGTGCTGCCAGACGGGACTCGTCCACTCGTATTCGAGGTGGGTGAGCCAGTTGGCGGCCTTGACCACGATCGGACCCCTGCCTGCCTCCGCCCACGCCAGTCGCGTGCCGTCGGTGGCATGAAGGTAGCGGACTTGCTGGCGGAGCTTCATCGATATCCATTCACCGGCCCGGGACATTTGTCGCACATTTGCAGGGCGCATGCCACGCCGATCGGGACAAAGCGCCGATGGTGCAGCCGCCATCGCTGGCTCAGGCTTGGTGCGTCCAGCCTTCGGGAGCACGCCATGTCCAAGCGCATTCTGTTCTTCACCTATGGACTCGCCTGCTACGCGGTGTTTCTGGCCACCTTTCTCTACGCCATCGGCTTCGTTGGCGGCTTTGCCGTGCCGAAGACGATCAACTCCGGCGCCACCACCTCAACCATGGTTGCGCTGCTGATCAACGCAAGCCTTCTGGCGCTGTTCGCCATCCAGCACAGCGTCATGGCGCGGCCGGGATTCAAGCGGCTGTGGACACGCGTCGTGCCGGTGGCAGTGGAGCGCAGTACCTACGTCCTGCTCGCGAGCCTGGTGCTGGTCCTGCTGTTCTGGCAGTGGCGCCCGATGCCCGACGTGATCTGGCAGGTCGAAGGCGAAATCGGGCGGGCCGTGCTGTGGAAGCTGTTCGGGCTCGGCTGGCTGCTGGTCCTGGTCGGCACGTTCCTGATCAACCATTTCGACCTGTTCGGACTGCGCCAGGTCTATCTGCATCTGCGCCAACAGCGATACTCGGAGCCGGGCTTCGTCACGCCGCTGCTGTACCGCCTGGTGCGCCACCCGATCATGCTGGGCTTCCTGATCGCGTTCTGTGCGACGCCACAGATGACGATGGGCCACCTGCTGTTCGCCGTGGCCACAACCTGCTACATCCTGGTCGGCGTGCGCCTCGAGGAACGCGACATACTTGCCGCTCACGGCCAGGCCTATGCCGAGTATCGCAGGCGCGTACCCATGCTGCTGCCGATGCCCCGGCGCCGCGCCGGCGACGCCTCGACGACATCGCCCATGCGCCAGCCTCGTTGACCGGCAGGCGCCGCCGAGCCGGTCAAGGCAAACGACATTGTTGCGGGTGCCGTCAGCGAATCACCGGATCCAGCAGCGGCGCCCAGCGATCGTTGAGCATGCGTCTGAAACCGTCACCGGTCGGATGCAGCTCGTCGTTCCAGTCCGCCTTTGCAAGCAGCGTTCCGCGGCTGTCGATCACGTGGAAACGGGGCTCCTGCGTCTCGACCCTGAGCAGCATGGCTGCAAAGCCGTCGACCATCCATTGGATCAGATTGCGTCGATCCTGCTCCGGAACACCGGCTCGCACCATGGAAGGCTGCAGCCAGGGTCCGCGAGTGAACGGCCCTATCACTGCGGGGCGACCATCGGGAAAAGCGTAGTCGTAGGTGTGGGTGAAGATCGGACAATCCGGCCGCTCGGCATCGCGTCGTCGGCACAGCAGGCGCAGGCGTTGCTCGAAGTGCGCCAGGGTGTGTGCAAAAGTGGCGGCGCGCAGATGATCGTGGACGACGTTCGGAGCATTCGGTGGGAGCGTACCGACCTGCGGTTCAGCGGCGCTCTTGAGGTAATCGTCGAAATGCTCGCCGATCAGATCGTTGCCGCCGCCGGAGAACAGGAGGGCATCGAAGCGGTAGCGCTTGAGCAGTGCGGCCAATGCGTCGAGCGAAAGATCGTTCAGCATGCGTCCAGCAATGTCCCCCGGAGCCGCGATGTTCATGGTCACCGCGCTCCGTCGATAGCGTCCGGCGATGCGCCCCGACAGATTGCCGCCCTTGATGCCGGGAAAGCTGAACCACGAATCGCCCTCCAGAAGAATGCGTTTCAACCGCGGCTTGTCGCGGATACGTTCGAGGAAACGGCGCAGGGTGAGCGGGGGAACTGCGAGCATGGCTGGGCCTCCTTGTTGCCACGGGCTAGTGTGGTGTTCCG
>CAZGKE010000179.1:0-6565 GCA_964526035.1 uncultured Gammaproteobacteria bacterium
TGCAGGGTGGTCTCACCTGCCTGCGCGCTGCCGAACGTCAGTCCGGCCAGCACCGCGATGATGCGCTTGTTCATGCTCCCTCCCCCGACGCAAAGGCGTCAGTCTTTCAAATGGCCCCTGTCCGGCAAGGCTAATCCATTCTGCGCCGGCGAGGAATGTGCCTCAGCCTTCGAAGCCGTCGGAAAACAGGTCGAGCCGGCGGATCTGCATGCCGTTGAGTGCGGCGCCATCTGCGGCATTGGCGCCAGGGGGAATACCGGAATGCAGATCAAGGTTGCCATCCAGACCGACAACGGCGACATGGCGCGAGTAGGTGATCAGCGGCTGGTGACCCCCGGGCCAAGGCCCGCCGACCTCGAAGTACGGCACACCGGGCTCCTGATCGACGCTGGTGTAGGAAAGCACGTCCGGTTGATTGGGCATGCGCGCGTAGATCAGCACTTCGTATCTGCCGGGCGCGACGCCGTCGAGAAAGATGCATGACTCGAGGGTGGGGCTGAAGGTCACCAGGTAGTCGTCCATCAGCAGGGCGTCGTCGCCGCTGGTATCGGGATCCACCACCGTCGGCGTGTCCAGGCCGCCGATCTGCAGCAGGCTGACCGCCGTCGGCTGGCCATCCAGTCCGACCAGATTGTGCGTGGTTACGCCGTGGTCGCCGCGCAGGCTGTTCCACACCCCGGGAAGGCCTGCCGCAGCGTAGGTAGACGCCGGTCCGGCACCCGGCTCGCCGAAATCGATGTTGAGAGATTGCGCATTCAGCGGCGATGCCGTCGCCGACAGGGCGATCAGCAAGAGTCCACGCGCGCTCAAGGAACCGACTGCCATGACGACCTCTGCGATAGCTCCGCCGTGGCGACGGCGGCCGGGGCCAAGTATTGCAGCATTGCCTGAACATGGCACGGCCCGTGCGGCAGCGACCTGGGCATTTGTAGGAAAAGTCCTACACGACAACGCGACTTGTACCGACAGACGCCTCGCCCGCGACACGGCACCATGCACCTGCCGCGTGGACACGATGCAAGGGTTCGACAGCCCGTATGCCCAGACGCGCAGCGTATCCCTTCAATGGAGTCGGACATGGACTGGAAAGAGCTTGGCAAGGGCGCCGCCCTGGCGCTGTACCGCAATGGCTGCATGGTGGCGGTGATCACCGGTCCGCACATCGATGGCTACATGGTGTCGCTGAAAGCATCCTCGCGAAATCTGGTCATGCCCGATCTTGCGGCGGCCAAGGCGCGTGCGGAGCGGGAAGTCGAGTCGACGGACACCTCTGCCGCCGCCTGAGCACGCGCTTTCCTTCTTGAGACGGCGAGTTGCGGCCCCAAGCGTCCTTGCTTGCCTGGCGCATAAGCAGAATGCGCCCAAGGCGCCCGCGGCCGAATCGTCCAGCGCGCGCCCGAAGTTGAGGCTGAACGCGCGTCGGCGTCCGTCGGCCAAGGTCGTCGACCCGAAACAACGCCGCGTCCCCGGCGACCGCTGGCGGAGATGGACGTTGCTGTCCCGTGCGCTTTTCTGCTCTACTGGGAACCGGGAATCCTTGTCTGTCGGAACTGCGGTTGCTGCTGCAACCCCGTGCCCGTCGCAGCGCACATTCCGCCCGCTGGCGGAGTGTCGACCGGGAGCACCGAACATGCATCGCCCAGAGCCTGAACCCGAAACGGATCTTCCTTTGCAGCGCACCGCTGCACGTGCAGCGGCCCTGTTGCTCACCGGCACTTTGTTCGCGATGCCCCTGGGCAGCGAAGCAGGGGATGCCGACTGTCTGGCTCTCAACAACGGCGCGGTCGAAGCGGATGTGGCCACGGTCACGGTGACGCCAAGCTTTCAACTGAACGGCAATCCGTTTCCGGTGGATCCGGCCAATGCTGCCCGTATATCGCTGGTGAAGGACGGTCTGTTTCAGGCATTCCTGGGCGATACCGACCAGCCTCCGCAACCTGTTCATGTCATTGCTGACACCTACGATCTGCTCTATCAGCACAAGAGCGGGTCGCTGGTGCCGCGAAACGCCCAGGACTTCTTCGCCAGGAACGTGCCGGTGACTGCGGACGGCATCCTGATCGTGAATGTTCCTTCGGTGTCCCAGGCCGGGCCATTCATTCTGAACGGTGCGGCTTTTCCTGCCTCTGATTTCGAGGACGCGAACATCTTTGCCGTGGGTGTTCTCGATGGAAACGAGGTCCTTTTCGGCAACACGCATGACGGCAGCTACTCGCTGTCGATCCTGCCCGGCGAATACGACATCGTCTATCGAATCGAGAGCGGCGGCTCGGTGGTGCCTCGCAACAGCAATGCGGTGATCGACCGCCGCCTGATCGTTGCCAACAACTTCTCCGCCGCAGTGTCCGTTCAAAGCGCTGCGGTGTCAGGCAGTTTCACGTTCAATGGCAGCCTGGCGCCCAACTCTCCGTACGAGAACGGGGAGATCTCGCTGCGCGGCTCGCCGGGAGATGTCGTGGTGCTGGGCCAGACCCGCGACCAGTCGTATTCGACGCTGGTGGTGCAAGGCGAATACGACGTGCACTACGACGTGCTGGTTTCCAATGGGACGGCGCCGTTGAACCAGAACAAGCGCCTGTTGCAGGGTGTCGCTCTGAATGGAGGGACGCTTGACGTCGACGTACCTTCAAAAACGGTGGTCGGCGACTTCACGCGCAATGGCCTGCCTGCGCCACCGAGCGTCTATGAAAGCGCGCGGATTTCGTTCGTCGATCGCCAGACCCGCGCCGTGAACGTGGTCGGAGTCACCTCCGATCAGAGCTATTCGACCCGCCTGATTCCTGGCTCATACGATGTTCTATACGAACGGCTCGCTGCATCCGTTGACATGCCTCTCAACGTCAACGCGGACCTGGGACGCGTGTCATTCACGCCGGGTGGCTTGATCCAGGTTGAGATCGATATTGACGTACCCCGCACGTTCATCACCGTCGCTTCGACCCTGGATGCGGCGCCCTGGCCGGGGCCGGGGCCGTCGTCCGGCGAACTCAGCCTCTGGAATCTGGACGACGGCCTCAGCGTGGTGCTGGGTCTCACCCATGACCTTCCGATCTCCATCCCGGTGGTGAGCGGCAGCTACCGCTTCGGCTATGCCCATGTGGGCGCGGGCGGCGCGATGCTGCCGGTCAACTCGCTGATGCGATTGCCGGACCCGGCGGAAGTATCAGGCGCCAACGCTGCATTCAACGTCGCATTCGAAAGCACGCTGGTGCAGCCTGCATTGACGCTCAACGGCAGCGCATGGCCGATGGTGGCGAACCAGTCGGGGCGGCTTTTCTTCACGTCGGAGAGCGACGTCATCGAGTTGAGTCCGACATCGCAGCCGGGCCAGACACGCGTGCTGCAGGGCACCTATGACCTGCGCTACGCGCACGACGAGGGTAATCTGGTTCCCGTCAATTTCCTGAAGACGATTGCCTGCTTCCGCCCCGGTTGCCTCTTCTGCGACGGGTTCGAGTGATCGCAATCAGCGCTGCGCCGGTTCGTTGTACTGAAACACGTCCTCCAGTGGCACCTCGAACACGCGCGCGATCTGGAAGGCCGCTTCCAGCGACGGCGAATATTTCCCGAGCTCGATGGCATTGATGGTCTGGCGGGTGAGTCCGATGCGCTCGGCCAGCTCGCCCTGGGTCATCTCGCCGGCGTGGAAGCGCAATTCGCGGATCCGGTTGCTGACGCGGGTGGGGCGGGTCATGCCCAACTTCCGCGGCGATAGAGCACGATCTTGGTAAGGCCCTCCAGGATTTCGGCCAGCACCCAGCCCAGCATCAGGGCGTTGGCCACGTAGAAGTGGTGGATGTCGAGCATGCTCAGCACGATGCCGCAGAACATCGTGACCCCCAGCATCATGCCGCCGGCGCGTTCACCATACAGGGCGATCTGTCGGTCGCGTTCGTCCTCGACGCTCGCTTCCCTGGGGTTGAACAGGGCGATCAGAACATGGCCCGCCACCGCGAACATGATCAGTGGGATGACTGCGGCCATCAGCAAGGGCTGATAGGCAATCTCCTCCAGGGGCACAGCGCCGTGCCAGCGCCAGATGATGAAGAAGTAGACGCCGTACACCAGCATCATCGCGGCGGTCATCAGGGTGGTGCTCTTTTCCTGGTAGTTCATGGACGTCTCCGGGAGTCAAGAATGTTTGACAGGGCGTAGAGTAAAGAACTCGCGACTCTAAGTAAAGAAATCTTTACATCACATCTCGTGACCGGTCGCGTGTTCCCGGCGACCCCGCCCTTTGCCTCTTGACGGTCCGCCGTTTTCGCTGCGTGATGCCGTCCCCACCGGCGCCCTTTCCACGCATGACAAACCTGCTCGACAACGTCTTCTGGCATGCCATGGTGGGATTCCAGTCCGACATCGCAGCCGGAAGCGGCAGTTCGCGTCGCTACGCCCGCGGCTACTCGCCGATTGCAGCGTTCGCCGATCCGCTGCGTGCGGACCTCGATGCGCTGGCCGCCGAGTTCGATTCCGGCGAGCGCTTCTGGTCAGCGGCAACCGCACTGCTCACGACTTCTACCGCCGGTTCGGTTTCCGTGACTACCGAACGTCCACCGTCCGCATCCTCTTCCGCGAGCAGGGCCGGTCAGAAGCCGCTGCGCGAGACGTCGCGACGGTCGCTGGGGTAATCAGCTTTCCACGCCGCCGTGCCGGCGCAGCAGGGTGCGCATGGCGTCGCTGTGTGCAAACCCGATCACGGTGTAGCCGCGTTCGGTACGCGCGTTGGGATCTGCACCGGCTTTGAGGAGCAGCTCAGCGAGGTCGAGGCGATCGCGGCGCGCCGCGTAGTTGAGCGCGGTGTTGCCGTCACCATCTGCTGCATCCAGCGCTGCGCCGTGCTCGATGAGCAGCTCGAGGATGGCGGCATCGGCCAGGTGCCGTACCGCGTTCGGCAGGGCGCCACCGGCCGGGTCCGGACCGTTGGGATCTGCGCCATTTTTCAGAAGCAGCCGTACGAGATCGGGCTGGCCCTGGTAGAGCGCGAGCCCCAGCGGCGCGGTCCGCAATGGCTTGAAGGAGCTGTGCAGCAGAGCAGGATCCTTCTCCAGCGCGGCGGATACCTCCTGGCATCGCCCCAGCGCCACGGCCGAATGAAAGTCGAGTACGGCACCCTGCTCGAGCAGCCACTTCGCTTCGTCGGCGTGGCGGCCCATCCAGGCCTGCTGCAGCAGTGTGGGATCCGTGCCGATGTGGTCGGCGACCCGAGCGCCATGGCGCTGCAGCATGGCCAGCGCAGGACCCAGTCCTCTGCTCGCCGCAATGGACATCGCGTCGCGCCCGTAGCGCCCGCGCGCGTGCACGTCAACGCCGCGTCGCAGCAGCTCCTGCAGCAGGTCCAGCGACTCGCGGTTGGGCTCGCCGGACCTGAACGCGTAGATGCCGTCGAGCATGTGAATGACGCAGGTGTCGCCTTCGGCGTCGCGAAGGCACGGGTCGGCGCCGCGCTCGAGCAGCGCCCACGCTCCCTCCAGGTGGCCGCGCAGCAGGGCGGACATCAGCGGCGTCACGCCGCCTTCGAACTGATCGTCCACCGTGAGCCCGCGCGACAGGAACTCGTCCAGCATTCCCAGGGTGCCGGGATAGGCCGCCGCAAGATGCACCAGCGATCGTCCCGAAAGGTCACGAGCATCGATGCTTGCGCCGGCCTCAAGGAGAAACCGCACGGCTTGGGGCTTCTGCGCATTGGCTGCGCGTAAAACGGCGCTCACCCCCTCCTTGTCGCGGGTGTCGACATCCATGCCCTGATCAAGCATGCGGCGCAGCATGATGACGTCACCGTTCACCGCGGCCGACAGGTAGACGTCCTCGGGCGACCAGTCCGTCGAGTAGTAGAACGCCGATTCGGATTCGTGCATGGGAGGCTCCAGCGCGGCAGCCGGTGGCGCCGCGCGTCGCCGCCCAGTGTCGACGCACCCGGCTCGTCAGGCAAGTCAGCCAGACCGAGCTGCTTGCCGGTGCGCGAATCACACCCCTTGCGGGTGGGGTGGAAGCGTGTCGAAATGCGCCTCGGTCGCACGGCTCTTGACCAAGGTCCATGCCCTTCAACCCAGGAGGTTCCCCCCGACATGACCACGCACACCGGAAGCTGCCACTGCGGCGCCGTCGCCTTTGAAGTCGAGGGCGAAATTGACAGCGCATTGTCCTGCAACTGCTCGATCTGCTTGCGCAAGGGATCATTGCTCTGGTTCGTAGCGAAGTCGAAGCTGCACCTGAAGACCCCGGAGTCCGCTGCGGCCTCGTACACCTTTCACAGCCAGCGCATCAGGCACCGCTTCTGCCCACGCTGCGGCATCCACCCCTACGGAGAGGGCACCGACCCGAAGGGCAACGAGGTGGCCGCCATCAACCTGCGCTGCATCGAGAATCTCGATCTCGCGAGTGTCCCCGTGCAGCACTTCGACGGGCGCGCCCTGTAGTCCGAAACGACGCCAGCCATGACCTTGCCTGCGAGCGCGCAGCGCGGTGGCACAACTCGACCATTTCTGCGACGCGCGATCGGCACAGTCACGCGCTAGTGTGGTGTTCCGTAATTGGGTTGCCGAAATCGCGCTGCGGATTCGGCTCC
>CAZGKE010000180.1:0-6522 GCA_964526035.1 uncultured Gammaproteobacteria bacterium
GACGGCCTGCCGGTCAGCGTGCGTGCTCCTGGACTCGTCGAACGCACCAGGCGCTGGCTGCAGCGCGAGCCGCGACTGGCGGCCGCGGTCGCCCTCACCTTCGTCGCCGTGACCGTGGGGACCTTCGCCACCTATCGCGAATCGCTTGCTTCCGATGCCGAACGCACGGTGGCGGTACAGCAGCGCGACGCCGCCGAGGTCGCGCGCGCTGCAGAAGCCGTGCAACGCGTGCGCGCCGAACATGCAACCGCCTTGGGCGCGCGTCTGTTTGTGCGGGCGCGGGACTTGCAGGACACCAGCGAGGCCGCGAACGAAGTGCTGCGCTGGCTGCGCGAGCGTCTTCCCGACGACGAGGCCATGCAGGCCGAAGTGCTGACGGACTTCGCCACGGCGCTCGATGCCAACGAATCCCGGGGACAGGTGCAGAACCTGCTGTATCAGGTGATGAGCGTCATGGGTGGCGAGTATCGCGGGCTGATCCTCGATCAACTCGAGCGGTCCAACGAGCCGGTCGATCAGCTGTATGCGGCGATGCTCGCCTGGCGCGATATCGAAAACGATGAGCAAAGAGCACGCTTCCGGACGCTGCTTGATCGCGCGCTGAAGAGCAACCCCGACAGCAGTTTCGCCTGGTACGTAGCGGCCACCTACTGCGTCGATGGAGGCGATGAGGCGTGTCCACGCCGTGATGCAGCCGAACAGCTGGTGCGCCTCGACCCGGACAACAGGTTCTCCTGGGTCGTGCTTGCCGGGGCCAGTGAGGGCGACGCGGCCTATGCCGCCCTTCGGGAGGCCGCGGCGCGCGGGAAACTGCACGACTACTACGTGGCCAACTACATGGCGTTCGCCCGCGCCATCGAGCACAGCAACGTCGCGGTCCCGAGGCTGTTGGCAGATCTGGCGGGTGTCCTGTCGCCACAGGAATCGGTGGAATCGACCGTGGCCCAGGTGGAGGCATGGTCGCTCCCGTCGCCACACTTCGCTCGCTTCGTCGATCTCTGCCACCCGCAGAGGGGCATGCCCGAGGATCCCGCGGTCCGCGCGGACTGCGTTGCGATCGCCGAAGCGATGGCGCGCGGCAGAAACTCGCTGGTGACCAACATGGTCGGCAGTGCCGTCGTCCGCCGCCTGGCGCCGGCGACGCCGCTCGCAGACGAAATGCGCGCGCTGCGTGCACGCTACGTCTATCTCTCGGAGCTGTATTTCCAGATGACCCACGAACAGTTGCTGAGCTACCCGCTGGAGCGCTTCGAGCACGACATGCTTGAACACGGAGAGCTGGAAGCGATGGCCCGCCGGATCGAATTCCACGGATTGCCCTCCCATCCACCGGAAGGCTGGTCACCAAAAGACCCCATGACCTTGCTGCTTCCCGAGGAACGGACGCGGCGCTAGATTTGCGTTGGTGTCTTGTGGGAGAGGCCTCAGCCTCGGCGCGCCATGCCGCATCGTGCGGGACGGTCGCGGCTGAGGCCTGTCCTGCAGTGCGCATCTCGCGCGGTGGGCTCTTCCCCGGATTCCACTGCGTTGCATCCGGGCTACCAGGTCGATCGGGATATGGGGGAGTGTCGGTGTCCTGTGGAAGGGGCCTCAGCCCCGACACGTCACGCTGAATCATGCGGGACGGTCGCGGCTGGGGCCGCTGTCACTACGGTCGATGCCCGGATCGGGCGGAATGACGCGCCCGGCTGCCGTGATCTGGAACAGCGAGCGCCAGTCCATCAGAGACGGGGAAGACGCGCGCCCCGTGAGCCTTCAATGATCCGAGCGCAGGCATTCGCTCGGTGCAATCCGGGTCGAACGGCGCGCGGGCAGCCAGCAGGCCAGCAACGCGACGCCGAGCAACATCAATGGATCGACCAGGAACGCGATTGCGGAGAACGGCTCGATGTATTCCGTGAGATGCGCCAGCAATCGGCTCACGCCCAGCGCCAACATCAGTCCAATCGCGAGGCCGAGCAGAAGCGGTCGCGCCGCGCCGCGCATGACGTGGCGGATCACGCTGCCGGATTGTGCGCCGAGCGCCATGCGCACGCCGATCTCCTTGCGCTGCCGCACCAGTGCGTAGCTGACCAGCCCGTACAGGCCGATGCAACTGATGCCGACGGCGAGCCAGGCCAGACCTGCGCTTATCCTGCTGGCCACCACAAAGGGCAGTCATTGGATTCGCAAAGCGTCGCTCATCCGCATCGGCCGGCAGCTGGCTTCAGGCGCGATCCGCAGGCACTCGCGCTCCAGGGCCGCAATCTGCGAAGCAGAGGGGTCCCGGAGCTTCAGCAACAGCGTCGCTGCGTCGCGACTGCCCGGCGCGGCCGGCAGGTAGATGACCGCCCGCATGGGATCTCCGATCAACAAGCCGCTTGCGAGGTCGCGCGCCACGCCCACGACTTCGACATCACGGTCGATATCCCATCCGTCGCGTTCGCTGCCTTGGAGCCGGACGGCTTGAGTCTGGCATGGACGGTCCGCACGGCGCATTTCCGCCTGTTGACGGGGCGCAGGCAAAGCGTAGACTCAGCCGGTTGGGACGCGCTGGCGCCTTCGGTCGCCGGACGCGTGCCGTTAAGCGATACCGCCATGCGTCCCCCGGAGGGACTGACCATGCGCCGCTTCAGCAGGAAGTCTGTGAGCCCGCTGCACGCGGGCGTCCGCCGGGCCGGGATTGAAGATCCGGCACGCGCCGCAACCGAGCGCAGCGCACCGTCCCATCCCCGATGTTCGAGCCTATCCGCCTGCGGTGGCCGATGGCTTGCCCGTGCCCTGGCCGGGCTGGCTGCGCTCGGTCCGATTCTGTTCGGCAGCAGCGCTCATGCCGGATCGGCGGACTACATTCACAATCGCAATGCCGTACCGGTGAACGGACGGCAGGTGTTCGAGGTGCGCCTGGGCACGAGCGTACGCACCAGCGACGGCCTCGAGATTCCGCTTGTCGTGGTCGTCACGGGCGGTCCGACGCCCGGTACCACCACGCTTGCCGGCGCACAGCTCGACGGCGCCTCGCTGTTCGATGGGGGTCCGAATCCATCGTTCACCAATATTGTCGCCAGCGGCGGCATCTTCTCGCTGGGTGGCGGTTGCGAGCGCGGGACGGTGACGGAGTTTCCCTTCATTCTCACCAATCGACCCCGCATTGCGCGCTTCAATTCCAGCACAGGCCTGTTCAGCGTCGTCACACCGACCATTGCCGGTACCGATTCCTACGACTCCATCGACTGCGCGCCGAGTCCCGTGGGCACCCTTTTCGCAACCACCAACTCGACCCTGGGTCGCGTCGAGATCTATCGCGACAACGGCGCCGGCTTCGTGCCGGTGCAGGTCGGCGGCATCACTGGAGTCGCCACTCCGTTTTCCGGCGGCATGCGGCCGGGACTGGGCTTTCAGGGAATTCAGAACGACATGACCCTCAGCTTCATGCGCTCCAACGGTGCCAACGAGTTCGTGAGCGTCAACGCCTCCACCGGCACGCTGGGGACGCCCTGCATCTTCTTCAACGCACCGGCGCCATCGGGTTTCGTCCGGCCGCGCGAATCGCTGTTCAGAATCCTGCCGAATGGCGGCGCGCGCCTCGCCGTGGGCGACTTCGATGACAACGGAACTACCGACATCGTCACGATTCCGCCGGGATCGTGCACACCGACCGCCACGTCGGCGGGTGCCGGCAGCAGCAACGGCGGCAACGGCTACAACTGGACCGGCTATGCGACGGCAACCGGCGTTTCACCTTCTGCCGAGAACATTCTCTGGGGCGACTACTTCTACGTCGACCCGCATAACAACTTCGTGCATGACTCGCCGATCAACTCGCCGTTCGCCGGCCGTGGCGGCCCCTTCCACGGCTGCGGTGTCGGCGATCGCGATTCGGGCCCTTCGATGCTGGCGGTTTCGGCCGGAACCAGCAATCTCACGCTTCAATTCAGCCTTCTTGAGAAGGGAGCGCTCAACGATCCGGAGTTCGTGCAGCGCACCGGTTTCGAGCAGCGCGCGGTCATCGACACGCAGGCGTTTGCGACCTGCCCGTAGAGCCGAGCTTGCTCGGCTCCACGAAGTTGGGAGCGACCCTCTCCACCGACGGAGAGGGTCGCCGGTTGCCACGGCTCAATGAACTTCCTTGCCCTCGTAACGCAGCCCCTTGGCTTCCGCCTGCGCCCTGACCACTTCGTAGAGCTGGCGATCCAGGCTTGAATCGACATCCTTGCGATCGCGCAGCGCATCCTCGACATGCTCGCGGCGCTTTTCGGCGAGCTCACCCATGCGCGCCTGAAGTTCGGCGCGTCGGCTCGCTGCCGCTTCGACGGCTTCACGGCGTGCCTGCGGCTCCATGGCGGCCACCGGTGCGGGCAGATGACTTTCGTCCAGGGATTCCAGGTCGACGCGTCCGCTGCTGAGGTCCTCGACCAGGTCGGCACCTGCGGTGAAGTTCGCCGCACCGGCGGATGAGGCGTTGAACAGCGCGCGCTTGACCCGTGCACCGGTGGTAGTGATGCGGTCGAGTTCGGCGCCTGTCTCGGCCTTGCGAGCCATGGCGAATTGGGTTTCCGGCGTGCCGTAGAACATCCGCGTGGCATCGATCTCGCGCGACAGTCTGGCGATCTCCTCATCGAATGGCGTCGCCACGGCGATGGCGTCGCCCTGCATGCCGACCTTGAGGCTGGCGCCCTGACCCTTCGCCGCGATCTCCTGCCAGATGCCGCGGGTGGCACCGTTGTCGCCGGCCTGGATGGTGTTGACCACGATACCGCGGCGCGCAGCTTCGGCAAGCGTGACCGGATACTTCACGTCATCCGCGTAGTTCATCTGCGGCGGCGCATCGCCGACCAGAAAGACCACCTTGTAGGCGCTGTCGTCCTGGCTCCACGCCATGCGATGCACGGCATCGTGCAGCGCCTCGTTTACAGCCTCGGGAAAGTCGCCGCCGCCGCCAGCCTGGAATCCCATCAGCTCGAGGTACATGGCGTCGAGGTCGGTAGACAGGTCGATCACCCGGGTCACGTAGTCGTCGCCGCGGTCACGGAAGGCCACCAGGCCAATGCGCAGCTCGGGAGTCGGCTGCGCCGACGCCATGCTCGACGCGATCGACCAGATGTTCTCCTTGGCGGCCTGGATCAGACCACCCATGCTGCCGGTGGTGTCGAGCACGAAGACGGCGTCGATGCGCGGCTTCTGGGTCACCGGCACGGGCTGCGGATCGGGCGGACGCTGCGCATGGCGCTCGGGAAGACCGACGACCACGCCGGCAGTCAGTACGAACAGTGCGATCATCAACAGTCGGGTTCTCATGTCGGATTCTCCTCTCAGGAACGGGTGGCGAGCCGGCGCAACGCAACCTGCGCAGCGCGTTCTGCGGTATCGAAGGGGTCATCGCCGGGCTCCGTCGCGACGCGTGCCGCGGGGCCCGGGATCAGCACGTACAGCGCCTGCACCAGGAAAAAGCTCCACAGCGTCAGGAACAGGCTGCGCGTGTGCGCGGCAGTGGCGACGGCTGCGGCCAGTGCCAGTCCGTTGAGGCCTGCATCCAGCAGCGCCGAGCGCAGGCTGTCGTGCGCATACAGGCAGCGCAGCAGCCAGACCAGCGCAACCTGCGTCAGCAGCCAGGTCCACAGCACGGGGTCGAACGCAAGCAGCAACGCGGCGACAAGGAACCACGCCGTGACAATGGCGATACGTCCGACCCGGGCGTGGTGCCGGCCGAGCAGCCAGAGCAGGTAGGCGGCCGACAGCGCCAGGATCAGCATCTTGAGACCGCTGCCTGCACCGACCAGGGGCGCGAACAGCTTGAAGCCCAACGCACCGAGCGCACTCAACAACAGCGCAACCAGCGCGCCGCGCCAGAAGCCGGCCGCGTTCATGACGACCTCCGACGCTTCTCGGCGAGCAGGGCCAGTTCGACATCGGCGTCGCTGATGTCCTGGCATGGGGCGGCATAGGTGTCTTCGGAAGGTTCCGCAGCGACTTCGAAAACCTCGGCCTTGTCGCGCAGCTCGGCAAGACGACGGCGCTGCGATTCCACCGCTTCGCGACGCTTGGCGATGTCGGCGTCGAGCGCCTCGACCTGCTGCGTGAGCACGCGTTCGCCGCGTTCCAGGTGCAGGCGCCGACGCAGCAGGACGCGCGCCAGTGCCTCATTGCCAGCCTCGAAGCAGAGATCGAGTTCGCCGCCGATGCGTTCGCGCTGCTGTGCCATTTCAGCCAGACGTGCAGCGATGCGCTTGCGGTCCGCTTCGGCACCGGCGAGCGCACGCTGTCCGGCCGCGACCGCCTCTTCCATTTCGCGCACCGCCTGCTTCAGCAGCACATCGGGCGCTTCCAGACGGTCGATGACCGCATGCATGTCGGCCTTGAACAGACGGCCAAGTCGAGTGATGAGAGCCATGATCCGAACCTCTTGTGTGGGGGCGGATCCAGACTAGGCACGCGGCCGCGGCCATCACAGACCGGCTTCGGTAAAACCCGCGGCCGGTGGTTTACAAAACGTTTGCAAAGGCACCTCCGGTCGAGCGCCCTGTCGCGCACGCCGTACCCGCA
>CAZGKE010000181.1:0-6355 GCA_964526035.1 uncultured Gammaproteobacteria bacterium
TCTTCGATGCCGGTCACGTACTCGCCGGTAAAACATGAGGAGTCAAACGTGCGCAGGCGCTGCTTGGGGCCGGCCACGGCCGCTTCGAGATCGTCGATATCCTGATACACCAGCCAGTCGCAGCCAAGCAGGGTCTGGATCTCGTCTTCGCTGCGCCCGTGGGCGATCAGCTCTTCGGCGGCCGGCATGTCGATTCCGTAAATATTGGGGTAGCGCACCGGCGGCGCAGCAGACGCCAGATACACCTTGCGCGCGCCCGCCTCGCGCGCCATCTGGATGATCTGACGGCTGGTGGTTCCGCGGACAATGGAATCGTCGACCAGGAGCACCACCCGGCCCTTGAATTCCAGGTGGATCGGATTGAGCTTGCGGCGCACCGATTTCACCCGCTCGCCCTGCCCCGGCATGATGAAGGTGCGGCCGATGTAGCGGTTCTTGATGAAACCTTCGCGGTACTTGACGCCGAGCACGTTGGCGAGTTCCAGCGCCGAGGTGCGCGAGGTGTCGGGAATGGGGATGACGGTGTCGATATCGTGATCGGGGCGCAGGCGCTGGATCTTTTCGCCGAGCTTGATGCCCATGCGCATGCGTGCCTTGTGCACCGACACGTCTTCGATCATCGAATCGGGGCGGGCCAGATAGACGAACTCGAAAATGCACGGCGAATGCCGCCCTGGCGTCGCGCAGACCTCACCGAAAAGTTCACCGCGTGCAGTAATCACCACGCACTCTCCGGGCAGGACATCGCGCACCCGCGAGTAGCCGAGCATGTCCAGGGCCACGCTTTCCGATGCCACCGCATACTCGGTGCCTTCGCTGGTCTGGCGCTGTCCCAGAACCAGCGGCCGAATCCCGTGCGGATCGCGGAACGCGACCAGCCCCAGACCGAGGACCGTGCTGACCGCTGCATAGCCACCGATGCATCGTCGATGGACGCCGGCCACTGCGGCGATGGCCGCCTGCGGGGTCAAGGTCGGCTGTGCGGCCAGCTCGTGGGCGAAGACGTTGAGCAGCACCTCGGAATCGGACTCGGTGTTCACGTTGCGGCGATCGGTCTCGAACACCTGTCGACGCAGGTCCTCGGTGTTGATCAGGTTGCCGTTGTGCGCGAGCGCGATGCCGTAGGGCGAGTTGACGTAGAACGGCTGAGCCTCATCCCAACCTTCGGATCCGGCGGTCGGATAGCGGCAATGGCCAATGCCGAACCGTCCGCTCAGAAGCCGCATGTCGCGCTCGCCGAACACGTCCTTGACCAGGCCGTTGCCCTTGTGGACACGGATGCGACCACCGTCGGCGGTGGCGATTCCGGCCGCGTCCTGGCCGCGATGCTGCAGCACCGTCAGCGCGTCGTACAACGAGGCGGCGACTTCGGACTTGCCGACGATGCCGATGATTCCGCACATGATGGATTCTTCAGCCGGGGCCCGGCGCCACTTCGGGAGCAACGGGCATGGAGGGGTAATACAGTTTGGCGGCAAACGGCTCGGGCAGCCAGTGCGCCGACCACAGCGCCACCCGTTCGAACGTCGGCAACAGCCGCGACTGCTGCCACCACGGATCTCGCGTGAACGGGGTAAAGCCGAGCAGCAGCACCAGCGCCACCACTACTGCAGCGCCGCGCCCGAGCCCGAACACCAGGCCCAGGACTCGGTCGGTGCCGGACAGCCCCGTGCCCTTTACCAGACGCGACAGCAGCCATCCGAGAACCCCGCCCACCACCAGCACCGCGATGAACACGCCGGCATAGGCCAGGGCAATGCGCGCTGAAGGCAGCTCGATGGCATTGCCGAACCAGCCCGCAACCTGCGGCCCGAACATGAACGCCGCGACAAAGGCCGCGGCCCAGACGGCCAGCGCGAACACTTCACCCAGAAATCCGCGCACCGCACCGATCAGCACCGACAGGGCGATGATGACGAGAATGGCGATGTCGGCCCAGTTCATTGCGGCCCGACGGCGTTCAGGGGTGTGAAACCACCAGCCCGTCAAGCTGGTGTCGGGATTTCAGGGTGTCCTTGAGACGGTCCGCATTGGCGCGCTCGGCCTCGGGCCCCACGCGCACGCGCCAATTCACGCCGTTGCCGTCGATGCGCTGTACGAACGCCGCCAGACCGGCTTGGCGCAGGCGGTCGCGCAGCGAGTTGGCGTTCTCCTCCTGGCCGAACACACCTACCTGCACGGCCCAGCCAGCCGCCCGGCCAGGCGCCGGATCCGCTGTGGCGGCTTCGGAGAGCTCGGAAATGGTGGGCCGGATCCCGTCGACTGCGCGCTGCGCGGCAAGCCGCACCTGGTCGGCTTCAGTGCGCGTGCGATAGGGCCCGCTGCGCACCCTGGAAAGGGTCCGTCCCTCGATGTCGACCTGATCGACCTGGGCGCGCACGCCCATGGCCTGGAGCTGGCTCACCAGCCCGTCGGCATTGGCGCGCTGTCCGAAGCTCCCGAGGGTGACCATGAAAGTTCCGGAGCTGACGGTCGCTGGAAGCTGTGCTGGTGGCGGGCGTTCGGCCGGCGACGGCTGCGTCTCTGCCTGCACAGGAGGGTCGCTGCGCGGGGTCGCTGCAGGCGGAAGTTGCTGCGCGCTCGGGGCCGCGGCTCCCGAGGCGTCCTCGCCGCTGACGGCATCGATGCGCGCAGGCACCTCGAGTTCGCGCGTGGCGACGGGCTCGTCTGCAGCCAGCGGCACCGCTTCGCGCTGCGACGGATCAATCTCAGGCTGCGTGGCGTCGAGAGGAAGCACCCGGGTTTCGAAACGTCGGTCGGGCGGAACCGGGATATCAACGCGCATGGCCTCGCCCGACGGCGGCGCAGGACTGTCGAGCAACATCGGCAGGAAGATCACCGCCAGCGCCACCAGCACGGCGGCACCAAGCAGACGTTGTTTCAGGGCGGGGTCCATACGTCGGCGCGGTCGGGGGATTGCCCAAATTATAGCCGCTGTGCAGATTTGCGCTGCCTGAATGGATGGAAATAGGGAATCGGGATCGGGGGTGGTCGGAGGGCGTGGCTTTCTGCGGGAGGGCCCTCAGCCCCGACCGTCCCGCCGGTCTGGAGCGCGGCCTGTCGGGGCTGAGGCCCCTCCCACAGTGAACCGCCCTACGGGCTGGGGCGGACCTCACCCTCCACCCCGATCGCCCGCATCGCTGCCTCCACGACCAGGAAGGAGCCGAACACGAGGATGCGGTCCTCGGGGCCGGCCTCGCATTGCGCTGCAGCGAGCGCGGCGGCGGGATCCGGGTGCAGTGCGGCAACCCCGCCGCGCATGGCCTCGCGGCCGCGGTTGAAGACCTCGGCGGCGCGCAGGCCGCGCGGGCTCCGGTCGTGCAGGCCGCAGAGGTGCCACTCCGCAACATGCGGTGCGAGCGCCGCGATCACTCCGGCCACGTCCTTGTCGGCGAGCGCCCCATACACCGCCAGCGTGCGCCGCGGTGACGTCGCCAACCACTCGGCGAGCGATGCGGCGGCCTGCGGGTTGTGCGCCACGTCGACGATCACGTCCGGCTGCCGCGCCAGCAGCTGCAGGCGCCCGGGTACGCGCGAATTCGTCAGGCCTTCCGCCGCACGGCCGTCGGTGATCAGGCCCCTCATCCCGATCGCCTCGATCACGGCAAGGCAGGCCGCCGCATTGCCGATCTGCACGGGCGCCGCGAGCGGTGGCGGCGGAAGGGGAACGTCCGCAATCGCCCTGCCGCTCCAGAGGAAGCCCTCTGCGGCGACGCGGAACGTCCAGTCGCGCCCGACACGCCACAGGTCCGCGCCCACGGCCGCCGCGTGTGCGAGCACGCTCGCCGGTGGGTCCGGATCGGCCACCAGCGCCGGGCGACGGGCGCGCATGATACCGGCCTTCTCGCGGCCGATGTCCTCGCGGTTCGGACCGAGCCAGTCCTGGTGATCCAGGCCGATCGTCGTGATCAGGGCCGCGTCGGATTCGACGATGTTCACCGCGTCGAGGCGTCCGCCGAGGCCCACCTCCAGCAGGGCCACGTCCAGATCGGCCCCGGCAAACACTTTGAGCGCCGCGAGCGTGCCGTACTCGAAGAAGGTGAGCGGAGTCTCGCCGCGCGCCGCTTCGATGGCCTCGAAGGCGTCAATCAGCGCGGTGTCTTCCGCCTCGCGGCCGTCGATGCGGATACGCTCGTTATAGCGCAGCAGGTGCGGCGAGGTGTAGGCACCCACGCGCAGCCCGCCCTCTCGCAGCATGGCCTCCAGCATGGCCACGCAGGAGCCCTTGCCATTGGTGCCCGCGACCGTGACGACGCGCGCGGCCGACCGAGGCAGGGCGAGCCGCCCGGCGACCTCGCGCACCCGGTCCAGCCCCAGTGCGATGGCGCGCGGGTGCTGGCGCTGCTGGAAGTCGAGCCAGTCGGCAAGTGTGCGGATCATGCGGTATCGGTCGCGAGGCCTTTCAGCGAGCAGGTGGACTCGGCGGCATGGGATGCCGCCCTACGCTGCTCGCCCGGTGACGATCTCGGCCGCATACAATCGGCGCGCGCAACCGGTTGGGGCTGAGGGCCCAACCACAGCTCAGCCCTCGGGCTGCGGCTCCGGGTCCTCCGGCGGCGCAGGCTGGTTCATCAGCAGCGCGGCGATGCGGGCGATGCGGGCGCGCATGTCACGACGATCGACGATCATGTCGATGGCGCCGTGATCGAGCAGGAACTCCGAGCGCTGGAAGCCCTCCGGCAGAGTCTCGCGCACGGTCTGCTCGATGACCCGCGGACCGGCGAAACCGATCAGCGCATGCGGCTCGGCAATGTTCACATCACCGAGCATGCCCAGGCTTGCCGACACGCCACCGGTGGTCGGATGCGTCAACACGGAGAAGTACGGCAGCCCCAGCTCGCGCATTCGCGCGATGACGGCCGAAGTCTTGGCCATCTGCATCAAGGAAAACAGGCTCTCCTGCATGCGCGCCCCGCCGGTGGCGGAAAAGCACACCAGTGGACACGATTGTTCGATCGCGTGTTCGCCGGCACGGGCAAATCGTTCGCCGACCACCGAACCCATGGAACCACCCATGAAGGCGAACTCGAAGGCGCAGGCAACCATCGGCCGTTCCTTCAGAGTGCCGGCCATGGCCACCAGGGCGTCGCGTTCACCGGTCTGCTTCTGCGCTGCGACGATGCGGTCCTTGTACTTCTTGGTGTCGCGAAACTTGAGAACGTCGACCGGTTCCAGCGTGGCGCCAAGCTCGACGCCGCTGTCGACATCGAGAAACTGTTCAAGCCGCTGGCGCGCGCCGATCGAACGATGAAAGCTGCATTTGGGGCAAACGTGCAGATTGCGCTCAAGCTCTGGCCGGTAAAGAACCGCGCCGCAGGCGTCGCACTTCTCCCAGACGCCCTCGGGAATGGACTTCTTGTTGCCGCCTTCGGTACGAATGCGGCCGGGCATCAGTTTCTGCAGCCAGCTCATGAGTGTCCCGGGATTTCGTGAAGTGAGTCCGGGAATCGTAAAGAAGCCGCGCCCGCTTGTCGCGTGTCAGTCGCCCGATGGCGCATCGAGCGCCTCGCGGATTGGCGTCAGGAAAGCCTGCGCCGCATGCAGCGCGGCCTCGCCCGGTCCGGCAAGGTGGAGATGCTCGACCAGGGCCGATCCGATCACCACGGCGTCGGCGAAAGCCCCGATGCTGCTCGCCGAATCGGCGTCCTTGATGCCGAAGCCGACCGCCACCGGCACGCTGGACGCGGCGCGAATGGCGGCCACATGCTCGCGCACATTGGACTGCACAAGGTGGTCGGCACCGGTGACGCCGGCGAAGGACACGTAGTAGAGGAAGCCGCGCGCGGCCTCGCAGACGCGCGCCAGGCGCGCATCGGCCGTGGTCGGTGCAGCCAGTTGGATCTGGTGCATGCCGGCAGCTTCGAAAGCCTGACTGAAGGGTTCGGCCTCCTCCACCGGGCAGTCGACAAAAAGCACACCGTCGACGCCGGCGCCTGCGGCATCCGCTGCGAAGCGGTCGAGCCCGTAGAGTTCGAGCGGATTCAGATAGCCCATCAGTACCACCGGCGTGTCGGCATCGCTGCCGCGAAACGCCTCCACCCAGGCCAGCACCTTGCGCAGGCCTACGCCACGCGCCACCGCGCGTTCGCTGGAGCGCTGGATCACCGGACCGTCGGCCATCGGGTCGGAATACGGCACGCCAAGTTCGATCACGTCGGCGCCACCGGCCACCAGCGCATGCATCAGGGACACGACGCCGTCGGGATCAGGATCCCCGGCGGTCACGAACGGAATCAGGCCAGTGCGACCGGCAGCGGCAAGCTGGGCGAAGCGGGTGTCGAGGCGGTTCATTTTGGGTTCGGTGGTCTCAGGGCTGGTCGGCAATTGCCGGGTTCGGTCGGTGAGGGTATCGACG
>CAZGKE010000182.1:0-6348 GCA_964526035.1 uncultured Gammaproteobacteria bacterium
TCGCCGCGAAGATCCACGGCATCGACGATGCCAAGGTGGCGGCGGTATGGGAGTACGCGACGTCGCCGCTTTACAGCGAACGCGAGCGCGTGGCGTTGGACTTCGCGCTGGCTGCGGGCGCGGTGCCCAACGCAGTAGACGAAGCACTGATGCAGCGCGTTCGCGATCACTGGGACGCCGAAGAGATCGTCGAGCTGCTGGCTGTGATCAGCCTGTACGGATTCCTCAATCGCTGGAACGACTCGATGGGGACCACGCTCGAACCTGCACCCGCCGCGCTGGGCGATGACGTGCTGCGCGAGGGTGGCTGGACCGGCGGCAAGCATCGCGCCTGAGTCGATGACCCGACACGGCCTGGCGCGGGTGCTGTCCAAGCTTGGCCTGTGTTCGCGCAGCGAGGCCGCGCGCTGGATCGCTGCGGGTCGCGTTGCGGTCAATGGCCGCATCGTTTTCGATGCCGAGTTCCCGACCGATCGCCATGCCGACCGCATCGCCATCGACGGCCGCGACGTCGCCGCCGCGGCGCCGGTCTACCTCATGCTCAACAAGCCGCGCGGACTGGTCACCAGCAGCGCCGACGAACGCGGTCGTGACACCGTGTACCGCTGCTTTGAAGACGCCGATCTGCCGTGGATCGCGCCGGTCGGCCGCCTCGACAAGGCCAGCGAGGGGCTGCTGCTGTTCAGCAACGACCCCGAGTGGGCGGCGCGCATCACCGACCCCGACCGCGGTCCGGCAAAAACCTACGACGTGCAGGTCGGCGGGCTTCCCGACCAGGCACTGATCGCCCGACTGTGCGACGGCATCGTCGACCGCGGCGAACGCCTGCGCGCCGTATCGGCCACGCGGCTGCGCTCGGGACAGAAGAATGCCTGGCTGCAGATCGTCCTCGACGAAGGCCGCAATCGACAGATCCGGCGTTTGCTGGCGGCGGTCGACCTGCCGGTGCTGCGGCTGATACGCGTGGCGATCGGCGGACTGGTGCTTGGCGACTTGAACAAGGGCGGATGGCGCCACCTTGACGGCACAGATCGTGCTGCCCTGTTGTCTGCCAGTCCGGCTGTGGGAGGGACCTAAGTCCCGACCGGGGCGCGTCGGGGCTGAGGCCCCTCCCACAGAAGGTCGCCCAGGCCAGGGCGCAGACGTGCCCGCGTTGTGGCCTAGCCGGCGTCGGAACCCCCGATCACCCCAAGCTCCCTGCCCACCTTGATGAACGCCGCGATCGCCCGGTCCAGCTGCTCGCGCGTATGCGCCGCGCTCATCTGCGTACGGATGCGCGCCTGCCCCTTGGGCACCACCGGAAAGAAGAAGCCGATGGCGTAGATACCCTCCTCAAGGAGGCGCTCGGCGAAACGCTGCGCCAGCGGCGCGTCATGGAGCATGACCGGCACGATGGGATGCTCGCCGGGCTTCAGCTCGAAGCCGGCTGCCGCCAGCTTTCTGCGAAAGTAGGCGGTGTTCTCGCTCAGGCGCTCGCGCAGTCCGCCGGCCGCAGCCAGCATGTCGAACACCCGCGTGCCCGCGGCCACCACGTGTGGCGGCAGGGAATTGGAAAACAGGTACGGTCGCGAGCGCTGGCGCAGCATCTCGATGACCTCGGCGCGGCCGGTGGTGAAACCACCAAGCGCGCCACCGAGCGCCTTGCCCAGGGTGCCGGTGATGATGTCGATCTTCTCCAGGACGCCCTTCACCTCGGCCGAGCCGCGACCTGTCTTGCCGAGAAAGCCGGTGGCATGACATTCGTCGATGTGCACCAGCGCCCCGTACTTCCCGGCAAGCGCGGTGATCTGGTCGAGCGGCGCGATGAAGCCGTCCATCGAGAACACGCCGTCGGTGGTGATCATGATGGTCTGCGCGCCGTCGGTCTGCGCCTGCCTGAGCTGCTTCTCCAGGTCAGCCATGTCGCAATTGGCGTAGCGGTAGCGCTTCGCCTTGCACAGGCGCACGCCATCAATGATGGAAGCGTGATTGAGCGCATCTGAAACGATGGCGTCGGCCTCGCCGAGCAGCGGCTCGAACAGGCCGCCATTGGCATCGAAGCAGGCGGCGTAGAGGATGCTGTCCTCCTTGCCGAAGAAGCCGGAGATGGTCGCCTCGAGCTGCTTGTGCAGGTCCTGGGTACCGCAGATGAAGCGAACCGAGGCCATGCCGAAACCATGGCTGTCGAGCGCGTCCTTGGCCGCCTGGATCACCTCGGGGTGATCGGCCAGGCCGAGATAGTTGTTGGCGCAGAAGTTGAGGACGCGACGCCCGTCGGCAAGTGTGATCTCGGCCGACTGCGGGCTGGTGATGATGCGCTCGGACTTGAACAGGCCCTGGGCGCGGATGGCTTCCAGTTCCTCGGCGTAGCGGGCAATGGCGGGTTCGGACATCGGCGTGACTCATGAAAGGGATGGCGGCGGCGGAAATGTACCTGAATCGGTGGCGCGGCAATGGCTGGACTCTTCGGCGTCAAGTCGTCCAGGCGTCTTCCTGTGCGCAAATGACCGGAAACGGCGTCCCGCCCATTGCGGCGGCAGCGGTCTCGGCAAACTGTGGGAGGGGCCTCAGCCCCGACGCGCCACGCATCATCATGCGGGACGGTCGCGGCTGAGGCCGCTCCCACAGCGGTCGCGCATTTCTCGTGCCGTTGCGCGCCCCTGCCCCTCCATCCATGGTTCAGTGAACGGCGATGCCGGAATGGGGATTCACCTGCCGAGCAGGTGCTTCTCCAGGAACAGCGCGGTGGCGGCCTCGAACTGGTCGCGGTTCTGCTTCTTGGCGAAGCCGTGGCCCTCGTCCATCGCGAGGAAATACCACACGGTGCCACCATGCTCACGGATGGTGGCGACCATCTGCTCGCTTTCCGATGCCGGCACGCGCGGATCGTTCTGGCCCTGGGCGATCAGCAGCGGCGCACGGATCTCGGCGGCTCGTGCGGTGGGCGAAATACGTTCCAGGAAGGCACGCATCTCCGGGTCGCGTTCGTCGCCGTACTCCACGCGACGGGCGTCGCGGCGGTAGTCCTGGGTGTTCTCCAGGAAGGTGACGAAGTTGCTGATGCCGACCACGTCGACACCGGCGCGCAGTCGATCGGCGAAGTGGATCAACGAAGCCAGCACCATGTAACCGCCATAGCTACCGCCATAGACTGCGACGCGCGACCCATCGAGTTCCGGTCGTGCCTCGATCCAGTCGAGCAGCGCGCCGATGTCCTTGACCGAATCTTCGCGCGCCATGCCGTCATCGAGATCGAGGAAGCTGCGCCCGTAGCCGGCTGAACCACGCACGTTGGGGACCACCACGGCCACGCCGAGCTGGTCGATCCAGAACTGGCGGATGGCGCTGAAGGTCGGCAGCGCCTGCGCTTCCGGACCCCCATGGATCTGCACCACCACCGGGAACGGGCCTTCTCCCGGCGGTCGGTAGACGAATGCCGGAATGGTGCGCCGCTCACCGTCGACTTCGTCGAAGGTGGGGTAGCGGATCAGCTCCGCGTCGCTGAAGCGCGCGGTGTCCAGACCGCCGGCCTCGCTGCGCGTCCAGCGGGTCAATGCAGGCCGCCGGCCTAGATCCAGGGTGTGGATGTCGCCCGGGGAGCGCGGGCCGTTGATCACCAGGGCAAGACGTTCCCCGTCGGGACTGAACTTCAGGCCGGAAATGACGCCTACCGGCAGCGAGGGTATATCCACCTCGCGCCCGTCGCGGCGCAGATCCCTCACGTGCAGCTTGAAAATGCCGTCCTCGTTGCTCACGAACGCGAGCCAGCGGCCGTCACGACTGAGATCGAACTGACGCACGTCCCAGGGAATGTCGGCGCTCACCGTTCGCACTGCGCCACTTTCCAGATCGAGGTTGCGAAGCGTGCGGAACTCGCTGTCGAGGTTGGAAGTGAACCAGATGCCCTTGCCATCGCGCGAGAACTTCAGGTTCTCGAAAGCGGACGCACTCGTTTCCGAAAAAAGCGTGGTCAGTTCGCCGCTGGCAACATCGAGAAGGTGCGGATGGCTTTCGTTGATCGACACGCGGCGCACCACGATCAGCCGCCTGTCGTCAGGCGAGAAGTCGAAGGGGATCCACATCCCGTCGCCCTGCATCAGCGTGCGTCGTTCGCCCTGCGCATCGCCGAGCATGATGTCGAAGTCGCGCCCATTGCGCTCGGTGCCGGTGAAGGCGAATCGCGTACCTGCGTTGTTCCAGACCGGCGCGCTGTAGCGCGAACGGCCGTCGGTAAGCAGGTGATTGCGGCCGTCGGCGAAGTCGTGGCGAAACAACTGGAAGAACTCCGAGCCGCCAATGTCCTTCAGGAACACGAAACCAGAGCCGTCGGGAATGGCGCTGGCGGAAAACACCCGCTCGGCGAAGAAGGTGACCTGCTCGCGGGCGCCATCGGGCGCACGGACACGATGAATCTGGTTGGTATCGGCGAAACGCGTCGAGATCAGCATCGAACCGTCGGGCAGCCAGTCCTGGAAGCTGGCCGAGCGGGTGTTCTGATACTGCTGCAGACGTTCGACCAGCGCCGGCGGAATCGGCGGCACGTCTTCCAGCACCAGGTTGCCGCGTTCGACGCGTTCGACCTGGGCAAGCGCGAGAATCGGAACGAACAGGAAGACCGAAGTAATGAGCTTGCGAATCATGGGGACACTCGATAGTCGAAACTGAGGGAGGCTAACAAATCGGGGCGGAGCCGTCGTGAACCGCGCCATCGGGGCAAGACTGGCGGCTTCCGCTACGCAATACGTCCGTGCAGATCGTGGGCCTCCGCCGACTCGATCTCGACATCGATGAATTCCCCGGGTCTCAGCCCCTCCACGCCATTCACGTAGACCACGCCGTCGATCTCCGGCGCGTCGGCCATCGAACGCCCGACCACATGGCCGTCGCCGACCTCATCGACGATCACGCGCTGCACGCTGCCGACCTTCTCGGCGAGCCGTTCAGCGCTGATGGCCTCTTGCACCTCCATGAAGCGTGCCAGACGTTCCTGCTTGAGCGCCTCGGGGACGGGATCGGGCAGCGCATTGGCGCGCGCGCCGTCCACCGGTGAGTAGGCGAAGGCGCCGACGCGATCCAGTCGCGCCTCGCGCAGGAAGTCGAGCAGCGACTCGAACTCCGCCTCGGTCTCACCCGGGAAACCGACGATGAAGGTGCTGCGCAGGGTGATGTCGGGACAAACTGCACGCCAGGCACGAATGCGCTCGAGGTTTTTCTCGCCGCTGGCCGGGCGCTTCATCAGCTTGAGGATGCGCGGGCTGGCGTGCTGCAGCGGCACGTCGAGATAGGGAAGGATGCGGCCCTCGGCCATCAGCGGAATGATCTGGTCCACGTGCGGGTACGGATAGACGTAGTGCAGGCGCACCCAGATGCCGAGTTCGGCGAGCCCACGGCAGAGGTCGTTCATGCGTGCCTCGTAGCGTGATTTGCGCCACTCGCCCGCGGCGTAGCGCAGGTCGACGCCGTAGGCGCTGGTGTCCTGCGAGATCACCAGCAGCTCGCGCACGCCCGCCATGGCAAGACGCTCGGCTTCGCGCAGCACCTCGTCCACCGGACGGCTGACCAGATCACCGCGCATCGAGGGGATGATGCAGAAGGTGCAGCGATGATTGCAGCCTTCGGAAATCTTCAGATACGCATAGTGCTTCGGCGTCAGCTTGATGCCCTGCGCCGGCACCAGGTCGAGAAAAGGATCGTGCGCCGGCGGCAACGCCTGATGCACCGCGTTCATCACGCTCACATAGTCCTGCGGGCCGCTGATCGAGAGCACGTCCGGATGCGCCTCGCGGATCAGCTCGGCGCGCTTGCCCAGGCAACCGGTGACGATCACCCTGCCGTTCTCGGCGAGGGCTTCGCCGATGGCCTCCAGCGACTCGGCGACCGCGGAATCGATGAACCCACAGGTGTTCACCACCACGGCATCGGCGTCCTGGTAGGTGGTTGCGATGTCGTAGCCCTCGGCGCGCAGCTGGGTCAGGATGCGCTCTGAATCCACCAGGGCCTTGGGGCATCCCAGACTGACGAAGCCGACTTTGGCCATGATGTGCGGTTGCGATGCAGTGAACGGGCGCGGATTATAGCTGTCCGGACGACTTGCCCTGCCGCGGGCCGCTGCTCAGGACACGCGATCGCGGTGACGGGCCCGGATCACCCGTGCACTGACCGGTTCCCGCCATGCCCCACAGTGAATCCATCGAACTTCGCGCTGCAGACGGACACCGGTGTTTCGAGACGGCGCCTGCGGCACCTCCTCACCACGAACGGCTTCCGAGTGACCAGCGCGATCCATCCCCTCCCGTTGATGGTGAGGAAGCCCCGAGGCCGGCGCAGCCGGATCGAGGGGCTGTCTCGAACCACCCTCCGCAGCTCACC
>CAZGKE010000183.1:0-6258 GCA_964526035.1 uncultured Gammaproteobacteria bacterium
AATCTGCGGCGGAGGGGAATCGCCTGTGATACGGGTTCCTACAGGTGTGCTGAATATCGCGTGTAAGCCCATAGCGCCAACGCATCAATGCCCCCTGTGGCAGCCCGTACCACGGGCGATTTTGCCCTAGCTTCCCATCTCCGACTCAAAGCGCACCAGCTTGCCCCTGGGACTCAGCGGTATTTCATCTGGATAGCGGAATTCCACCTTTACACCCGGGAAGTCTGTTGCGATGCGCCTCGCCAACTTTGACTCAGGCGCTTCGGCGCCATCGGCGACAATCAGATCGATCTCGAAGTTTCCGGCGCGCGTCTGGACTGCTCTATATTTCAGAATCGCCTGGTGCTCCTCGATTGCACGCGCCAGTACAAATCCCGACACCTTTTGCCCATTCGGCAGTGTCACCATATCGTTCATTCGACCAGCGATCTCGGCAATCAACGGAAAATTGCTGCCGCAGCTGCAAGAGTCTTTTGACAGCGTTGCGAGATCACCAACTTCGTACCTGATCAGAGGCATTGCCAGATTATTAAGATTCGTAATTACAATTCTTTGCAACGACTCATTCACGTTCTCGTGGATTACCGGCAAGGTCTCAAGGACGACCAGATCGCTATTGATGTGGTGGCCTTCATGTGCTTCACATTCAGCCGCAATTGCGGCCGATTCGGTACAGCCATAGCAATCTATTGGATTCAAACCAAACGCTTCCTGAACCAACTCCCGCTGCGGATCTGTGATTTTCTCCGAATGTGTAAAAATAATCCGGACATGCTCCAAAGTCATCGAGTTGTCCAGCAAGTATCGGGACATCAGCTCAATCCGGTTAGGCTGTGCGTCGATCACCTCAGCCTTCAGCACCGAAATTCGTCGTACCTGCTCTTCAATTGGTTCGTCGTAGGGAATGCCGATCTCGCGATGGATGCCGAATTTGTGAAAAGCCTTCGGCTCCGGCGTGGCATGCTGCGCCACAGCGATTTTGTAATGCAGTTTGTAGCCATTCTGCATATAGGTGCGCAATTTCGCGGCCTTATCAAGAGCGGCTGAGCGATGCGATCTGTAAACTGACAAGGGTACGCCGGTGGAACCACCGGTTTGTTGGCAAATCAAGTCGCTTTCCCGGTATTTCGTCGATCGAAGAGTCGCTCCTCCATCGCGGATTGCCTGCTTCTTTAGCACGGGCAAGCGTCGCAAATCCTCAATCTGTTCAATATCTCCGGGTGAAATGCCGCGTTCGTCGAAGAGCTTGCGATAAAACGGCACATTCTTGTAGCTCTCGTGAATAAGAACTCTCAATTTTTCGGTCTGGAGTGCACGGATTTCATCGGCGCTTTTCGTAGGGTTGTTCCAGATTTTCAGCGCACTGGTTACCTGTAAAAACATTGACTTGCCAATACTAATTCCATATTAATTACCGTTCAATTAAGTAGCTCTGAATACAACCTCAAATGCGCGTCCGCAGCCACATCGTAACGGTAGTGCTCCCGGACATATGCATGAGCCTTAGCGCCCTGGCTACGCCATAAGTCGTTATCCAGTAGAGCTTTCAATCCGACGTCGAAGTCTTCGTCTGCGGCCCAGTAGCCGAACTTGGAAGCAAAATCGTCCGGGTTTACGTGACTGAGAATCGCGCAGCCTCGTCCGGACGCTTCGAAGAAGGTCAAAGGATGTGCTTCGCGCGAGGCGCTGTTCACGAAAATCCACGATGAATTGTAAATCTTGTAAAATCGTTCGTCATCAAACTTGTCTATATAACCCGTCATCTTCAGATTTGCGATGGGCTGGGCCATTTCATCCAGTCGCGCCTGCCAACCAGGGTCTTCTGCGCGACCCACCATCAGAAACGTAACGTCAGGAAACTGAGACGCGAGTCGAATGTACATTTCCGGGCGCTTCCTGCGATCGAGTCTCCCGACAAAGCACACCGTCGGTTCACTCGCCTTTTCAGGCACTTCTTCGGGAACCATTTCGATATTTGGCAAAAACGTCAGTGACTTACCGGGGCGATACATTTCTGTAATCTTTTGTTCCAGAAACCGTGCGGCAAATGCCACTCGATCAGCGCGTCGGATCGCCCACTTGACAAGCGGTCCTTCTTCAAAAAACATTAACGCGATATTGCGCACTTTGCGCTTCCAAGTAGCGTCACGAATCTCGATTACCCAATCGTGAAACACTCTTGGATCCCGGCAGGTGATAATGTGCCTGGCGTTGGGCATTGCACGAATAGCGGCCGCAGACATGAGATTTGGGCTCTGGCTGTGATATAGGGCCGCATCTATCCTTTTATACATCGCCGGAGAGATCATCTCCTGCATGGTCAGTCCAAGGACAGTGAAATGGGGGGTTCGGGTCACACGGTCCTGCCCCGGTCGACGTGGTACGGCGACAATCACTTCGTAACCGTTATCTGCCAGAACGATCGCAAGCGTTTTTGCCATCGTTCCAAAACCGCCGATCTTGCCGAAGCCATGGAATATGCTTGTAATCAAGCAGATACGTGTCTTGCTTCCTTTCGGCGCATTCAATATTTCGTCAAGTGAGCTCATTGATCAACTTCATTAATTGTGCAGTCTGTTTACCGACATCGTGTACTTCTTTGATATATCTAAAAGCGCCGTCCCCCATGGCGCGCCGGCGGCATTCGTCCTCGACAAGGCCCCCAAACTCCTTCGAGAACTCTGCGAAATTTCCGTGAAAGGTACGACCACCCTTGTATTTATCGACCAAGCCGGAGTACTCCAGAAACAAAGAGAGTATCGGCTTTCTCAGCGACGCTGCTTCGAGAACGACAACCGGCCAGTCACCTTCCTGTACGCTGGTCATGCAGAAAATGCGACTCGCTCTAATCAAATTGAGAACTTCGAAATTGTGAGTTCTGTCTTTTGCTTCCAGATTGGCGCACAAAGACGCTTGATTGAGAATCTCCTGGTGATAACTTTCTTTGCCAAGTGCGGGCGGGCAAATCATCAGAAATCGGCGGTCCGGATGTTTCATGGCGAGCTGGATAAACGCTTCCGGATTCTTCCATTCATCGCATCGTCCGACCCAGATGGCGTCATATATTTCCTCACCCGATGACGATTCCTCGGGAAGCTCAATACCTTTCTTTATCAGTGTGCACTGTGTGCCCGGAAAGCGCCTATTGAGCTCACTTGCTTCGTAGTCATTCTGCACAATGACATGCGAAGCGAGTTGGAAGAGCATTCGCACAGCCATCCGGGTGAAGACGTTTCGATACAGCGGGTGTCCTCCATCCGTTTCGTGGTCATGCGCTACCCAATAAACAAAACGACGCCTTCTAAGTCGGCAGTGCAATGCAATCAATGCCGAAGCGACGCTGAGCGTTCGTTGTATATAAATATCCGCGTCGACCTTTTTCATTACAGACAACAAGTGCAGAAGATTTCTGAAATCCCCTCCTCGGGAATCAAGAGCCTTATGCAATCTCAACTTGTCGACGTTTTCGCACTCCGGCTGATCGTAGTCGCCGACCAGTACCTCGACGTTCAGTTGATCGAAATTGGATAACTGCCTCGCGACCAGGCTCAGCGCAATCTCAGCACCCCCGTACGTGCCTGTCACGGAATCATTAAAGACCGGATAGGCCTTCGGCGAGATAATCGCAATCCGGATTTCCCGAGCTTCGCCGACCAGTCCCTGAATCTCGTTCAAACTGCGCCCATCCCAATCGATTGCCTGATTTGCCTTATAGCGAACGGGCGCATCAGGTACTTCGGAACCAGACCTCTCCTGTATGCCGCCAGTGCCAATTCACGAATCGCGTTCTTTTGGCTTTTCTGTTCAAGTCGATTTATCATTCTGGCAAATTTTGCATCGAGCATCGCAACGGCAATATCGCTGGGTGAGATATTCTGCCGTCGGGATTCAGCTTCAATGACGCGTAGCTGATCGACGAGTTCATTCTCCAGAATACCGTGCAGATACTTTTCCGGGAGACCGGCAAACTTGACCATGTTGCCCAGCGCACCGCCCGAATTAGTAATAAAATCCGGAAAGTAGAGGATGTTGCGGCGCCGAAGCGCCTGCACCGCGGGATAAGTTACCGGGTTGTTAGCACCGGCGCATACAACTTTCGCATTGATTTTCTCGACATTCGTCGAATTGATGGTGGAGTCGGTAGCGCAAGGACATAACACATCCACCGTTAATTCCAGAAGCTGCTCCGTCTTCAATATTCGAGTCTTTTCACCCGCAACCGGATGCGCACCGGGCGATGAAAGTGACAGGCCCTCCTGCATCGTCAGCCCGGCTTCGTTCACCAGTGCGCGCTCGTCGTTTGAAACAGCAATCACCTTTGCGCCTGCCTGTTTCAGAATCTGGAAAAGATTGCTGCCGACATTGCCCATACCTTCAATTGCGAATTTGCAGCCCGTAAGAGAAAGCTCAGTAAACTCCAGGGAGACCTCAATGCTTTTCATGACACCCAAAGCAGTAAAATATCCTGCGTTCGCTATTTCTTTTGCCGGCTTGGGAATGGGAATCCCGACGTGCTTGTACATTTTCTGAACCAGGTCGATGTTCGTGCCAATGTCGATTGCGACCAGCCACCGACGATCCACGAGCTCATCCCTGACCAACTCTGCAAAGCGATTCATCAAAGCCTGCTTGTGGTCTGGAGCCAATGTGTACGGCGCGCGGATCCCCGCACGCGATCCGCCTCTCGGCATACCCAGGAACACTTGCTTGAGCTCCATGACCTTTGCCAGGTCCTTTAATTCCTGCTCGTTGACATCAGCATGTATACGGAGCCCGCCACAGGTCAGCCCATTGATCCTCGATCCAATTACAAGATAGCCGACCAGACCTATCGATTCGTCACGAATCTCCCGTACCGATTCGAATTTAGCGTTTCGATAAACCGGCTCTTTATTTGCGACATAATGCGCGCTTTTAGGGCCAGACAGTGACTGGGCGTCCGTCTCATCCAGCAAATCGCATGCTTGCTTTCCTGCGTCTCTCTCCATTATGGTTCCTTCACTACAACCAGTCTTTGGGATAGAGCCACCTGATAGAATCCGCCGACTACCGCAAAAATTACCATATCGCCGAACATTATCAGGCCCAGGAGTATTGATTGTGTCGGTGGCGTGCCAAACAACTGCAGCACGAAGATGATCACGCCTTCTCGCACGCCGATGTTGCCTAGAGTTAACGGAAAAAGGCCCAAGACTACGATTAGGCTATAAACGACTGCCAGAATATGTGCCGGAACATCTATGTGAATCAGTCTTGCCGCGAAAATGATTGCAACAATTCGTATCGAAGCAACCAGAATTGAAAGCGCATACGTGGCAAGATGATCCCGAACTCTCAACTCGTGAATACGAGCAAATGACGTAATCAAGGTATCAAGGGTACCGTGAATTTTTGCCGGGCACTTCGCCGCCAACCACGACATCGCTTTGAGAAAATAGCACCCGGTTTTCTTGTAGAAGACGAGAAACGTGGCCATGATCAGACCAATGCTGAATGCTCCGACCAGAAAAACTGTCGCGCGGGTTTCAAACGGATCAATAATAGCAAGAGCTACACAGCCAATGACTAACGGCGGAATAATCAGGGCAATCCTGTTATAGACAATTGCATTCAATATGTCAGAGCGACTCCCCGTGTCTTTAGCAAGCAACAGCCATTTTGGTATGGTCGCAAGTAATTCACCTGGCAACAGAAATCCGTAAAAAGTTGCTAAAGCATTTGCCAGAAAGACCCTGCTTACGGATGTAACGCGTTCAAAGCTGCTTATTATCGCTTTAAGTTGCAACGCTTCAACGATCCGTGAGCTTCCATACAGCAGGTACAGGGGAATTAGCAAGAGCCAATTTACCTGACCGAACAGAACGAAAAGGTCTTCCCATTCGATGACCGTGGCAAGGACCGCCACCATTCCCATGGTGACAGCTACCTTGAATGTTTTGCTACCGAGAAAGCCGAGGTTCATATAATGCCCGCTACATCATATCGATCCTGCTGATAGCGATTGTGAGCATGGCGCTCCTGTAACTCGGAGATCTCAACGCTGCAAAACGCTTAAGTCATTGTAATGGCTGGTGCCATTATTTTTCTGAGAGGTTAGTCTGCTTATTGCTAATTGCCGGTCAGACCTGCTCTTGGTTGAACCCGATGCAAACAGCAAGCAACTGTCGCGGGCGGCTGCACGTGATTGTCAATTGAATTGCGTCATGGCGTCCCCAAGGGGATTCGAACCCCTGTTACCGCCGTGAAAGGGCGGTGTCC
>CAZGKE010000184.1:0-6235 GCA_964526035.1 uncultured Gammaproteobacteria bacterium
TCTTCCAGGTCCTTGAACTTGCCGGTCCCGGTCAGCAGGCGCGAGCGGTAGCGTCGTCCGGCAATGATCAGGGCGTCGTCTTGGGTGGCAGAGGCGTCGGGCATGGTGTTCATCGTCGCTGGTTTGGGAGATTCAACGGCAGATTTACCGCAGAGTACGCTGAGCACGCAGAGGAAAAGCAGCAAACCCTGTCGTTGCTGGTGCAGCAGGCATGACGGATGGAGTCGGCGAGCGCTGTCCAATCTGCATCGGCTCTTCTCTGCGTTCTCTGCGGTTCAAATCGCCTTTGCTCAACTCAACCACCGCCGATCGCCTGCACCACCTCCACGCGGTCGCCCTCGGACAGGGTGCGCCCGGCGTGCTGGCTGCGCGGCACGATCTCGAGGTTGATTTCCACGGCGACCCGGCGGCCACCCAAGCCCTCCGTCTGGAGCAGCTCGGCCAGGGTGGTCGCCGCCGGAACCTCGCGGCCTTCGCCATTCAACTGGATGCGCATGGCGACCATTGTAGCGGCAGCCGTTGAAGGCGCCGCGGGGGCCGCGCATAATCAGGGCCTCGTAAGGGACCCTCTGAACAAGTCCGAGCACGCCGCGTTGCCCCTGTGCGTGCACGCAGCTAGGCGGACGCCGCAGCGCATGGTGGTTCCATGGGCAAGGCGTCCAACGCGGCTGCGGGTGCGCACAGGAGTAACCCGTCGGGCCGGGACTTGAGGGCCGTCCCGCGTCGTTGCGCATCTTGAGCATGGAACCACCATGCCCTACGATGCGCGCCTAGCGGGCCAGCCCTCAAGTCGCCGGCGCGGCGCGCTCGGACTTGTTCAGAGGGTCCCCAGCCGGCGGGTGTCGTCTAATGGCAAGACAACAGCTTCCCAAGCTGTGAACGTGGGTTCGATTCCCATCACCCGCTCCATCTTTCCCTCTGCCTGCGCCCATCGTGCCGATGCCGACCATGGATCCATTGACGCTGGGCTGGCGCGAATGGCTGACCCTGCCTGAGCTGGGGATCGGCGCCATCAAGGCCAAGATCGACAGCGGCGCCCGATCCTCGGCACTGCATGTGGAGAGCCAGGAGTCGTTTCAGCGCGACGGTCGTGACTGGGTGCGCTTCGGCATTGCCCCGGTCGCCCGGCACGCCCCGCGGGTGATGTGCGAGGCGCCTGTGGTGGCGGTGCGCCCGGTCACCGACTCCGGCGGACACACCGCCGAGCGTCGCTTCATCCGCACCATGCTCGAAGTGGCCGGGCGCCGCTGGCCCATCGAAATCAATCTGACCAACCGCGTCCATATGCTGTTTCCCATGTTGCTCGGTCGCACCGCCATGGCCGGTCGGCTGTGCATCGATCCGGCGCTTTCCTACACCCTGGGTTCACCCGCGAAATTCCCATGAAGATCGCCATCCTGTCGCGCAACAGCAAGCTGTACTCCACCCTGCGCCTGGTCGAGGCGGCGCGTGCGCGCGGCCACAGCGTGCGGGTGCTCGATCCGTTGCGCTGCTACATGCGCATTGCGCCCGGCGTCTTCCAGATGCACTACAAGGGTCGCGAGATCAGCGGCTACGACGCCATCATCCCGCGCATCGGCGCCTCGGTGACCTTCTACGGCACGGCCGTACTGCGCCAGTTCGAGCAGATGGGGGCGTTCACCCCGAACGGTTCCGACGCCATCCTGCGTGCCCGCGACAAGCTGCGCGCGCACCAGCTGCTGGCGCGACAGGGCATCGGTCTGCCAACCACGGTGTTCGGCGACAACCCCGACGACACCACCGACCTGCTCGACATGCTGGGTGCGACGCCGCATGTCATCAAGCTGACCGAAGGTGCGCAGGGGGCTGGGGTGATCCTCGCCGAGCGCAAATCCTCGTCGCGCAGCGTGATCGAGGCGCTGCGCGGGCTGCACGCCAATTTCCTGGTGCAGGAATTCATCGCCGAGGCCAAGGGCGCCGACGTACGCTGTCTGGTGGTGGGTGGCCGCGTGGTGGCCTCGATGCGGCGTCAGGCGCCCAAGGGCGAATTCCGCTCCAACCTGCACCGCGGCGGCAGCGCGTGGGCCGTTGAAATCAGCGAGGACGAGCGCGAAGTCGCCATCCGCGCCGCAGCCACGCTGGGTCTCGGGGTGGCCGGTGTGGACATGCTGCGCTCCAATCGTGGCCCGCTGGTCCTTGAGGTGAACGCCTCACCGGGGCTTGAGGGTATCGAGGGCGCTACAGGGCTGAATGTGGCCGGCGCCATGATCGAATACGTCGAGCGCCGCGTGAAGCGGCGCCGCGCCGACCGGCGGAACCAGGTCGAGGTGGCCAAGAAACGCCCATCTTGAGCGTCGCTCGGGCGGGCAGGCCCCGGTCGTCACGGCTTCGCCACAACTTTAACGAAGTGCTTAGAACCGTTTAACAGGGATTTAATGCCTGCCCCGTTATGCTGCACTCGCAAATCCGCTCAACACTCCTATTGAGTCAGGTTTGGTGACAAGCAGCTTACGGTAATCGGGGCAGTAACTTTGGACCCGGGCGAGGTGTGTTCCCCCAATGGCACCTCCCTGGGTCCTTTTCTTTTGACCGCCCTTGACGACGGCACCTGCCACCCCGGAAGCTGAACGCATGCGCGTCCTTGTCATCGAAGACAATCCCGATATTTCCGCCAACCTGGGCGACTTCCTCGCAGATCGCGAGCACGAGGTCGATTTCGCCAGCGACGGCGTCACCGGGCTGCATCTGGCGGTGGTCAACGACTACGACGTGATCGTTCTGGATCTCAACCTGCCCGGCATGGACGGGCTCGAGGTGTGCCGCAAGCTGCGCCAGGATGCGCGCCGCAACACCCCGGTGCTGATGCTGACCGCGCGCGACCAGTTGGAGCAGAAGCTGGCGGGGTTCCAGGCCGGCGCCGACGACTATCTGGTCAAGCCTTTCGCGCTGCAGGAGCTGGAGGCGCGCATCACGGTCCTGCTGAAGCGCCACAAGGGCTCCGGTGCGCGCGTGCTCAACGTCTCCGATCTCGAGTTCAACCTGGATACGCTGGAAGTGCACCGCGGCGGCAAGTCCATCAACCTCAATCCGACCGGCTTCAAGCTGCTGCAGGCGCTGATGGAGGCATCACCGGCGGTGGTCACGCGGCGCGAGCTGGAAACCCGCGTGTGGGGCGAGGAACTCCCCGACAGCGACTCCCTGCGCGTACACATCCACAGCCTGCGTGCCGCCATCGACAAACCCTTCGACAAGGCCCTTCTCCAGACCCGCCACGGTATCGGCTATCGTCTGGTCGATCCCGATGCGCTATCGACACAGGCTTAGAAGCCGCATCATCGTTTCGTTCGTCCTGTTCGGGACGCTGCTCACCGGGTTGTTCGCGGGGGCCACGCTGGCCATGCGCCAGTATCTCGAGGACAAACTGATCGGCGACCAGATCAGCCTGGAGCTCATCAACTACGTCGAGGATTTCCGCCGCGATCCGGAAGCGGCAGGTACCCCGTTCTCGCGCATCGAGGGCTATGTCTACGGCAAGCGTCGTTTCGCCAACGTGCCGTTCGCCTGGCGCGACCTCGGCAACGGCGTGTTCGACCTGGTCGAGGAGACTGCCGACGGTCCCAGCTTCTACAAACTCGCCGTGCACAAGGAAGAGGACGTCTGGTTCTTCCTGCGCTACGACGTCTCGCAGGAGGCGCGCGCGCGCCAGCAGCTGGGGACCGTGCTCGGCATCGCGGTGGCGGTGTTCTGCGTGCTGTCCTTCCTGCTTGGATTCTGGTCGTCGGGTCGGGTGATGCGCCCGGTGAGCGATCTGGCCCGACGGCTGGAGAGCGCCAGCTCCGGCGGCGGCCTGGAGCGCCTCGCGCCACATTTCGCCGACGACGAAGTGGGCCAGCTGGCGCAGGCGCTGGACGACTACGCTTCGCGTCTCACCGACCTGGTTGAACGCGACCGCGAGTTCAACGCCGACGTCAGCCACGAGCTGAGGACGCCACTGTCGGTGATCAACGGCGCCGTTGAGCTGATGCTGGGACAGAAGGACCTGGACGAAAAATCGCGCACCCGGCTGAAGCGCATCGAGCGTGCCGCCCAGCAGTCGACCGACCTCACCCAGGCCCTGCTGCTGCTGTCGCGCGGCGACCGCGCGCTCAGCGCCGGAGAGCGCTGTGAGGTACGTCGTCTGGCCGAACACCTTGCCGACATCAATCGCGAACACCTCAACGGCAAGCCGGTGGAGGTGTTGGTCGAAGGCGAGTCCGAACTCACCGTGCCGGCTCCCGAGGCGGTGGTTGCCGTGGCGCTCGGCAACCTCATCGCCAACGCCTGCAAGTACACCCGCGAAGGCAGCGTGGTCATCCGCATCGGCCAGGGGCAGGTGGAAATCGACGATACCGGACCCGGCCTCAGCGTCGAGGACAGCCGCAGGGTCTTCGAGCGCCACTACCGCGGTCGCTCCGCCACCGGCAAGGGCGCCGGCATCGGCCTTGCCATCGTGCGCAGGCTTTGCGATCTTTACCGCTGGCGCGTCAGCCTGGAACCGCGCAAGGAAGGCGGCGCGCGCGCCACACTCGACTTCCGACTCCGCCAGTAGCCTTTCACCATGCTGATAACCTGCGCATCGTGTCGCCGGCGCATCTCCAACAAGCATCCGGCTTGCCCCCACTGCAACTTCGACTTCCGGGGAAGCGGCGAGGGTCTGCCGCTGGAGCGCGCGCGCGGCAAGGTGAAGCGCGACTTCGACGGCCTGCTGCGCAGCCAGGGCTACCTCGCCATGCTCACTGCCATCGGCGGCGGCGCCTGGTACTACTGGCAGACCGGCAGCCTTGCCCTGAGTTTTCGCGATCCGCCGATGAGCCTGTACGTCTTCGGCGCCGGCATCGTCTGGTACCTGGTCGTGCGCGTCTGGGGACTGGCGAGAACCTTCCACGGCTAACCGCGGCCGCAGCGCCCATCGCGGCTCTCGCCGCTCCTACCCCGGTTGCGATGCTCATGCAGGCGGGGCGAAAGCCGCGATCAGGGTTTCAATCGGCCCGCCCATCGCGGCTCTCGCCGCTCCCGACCCGGTGGCATTGTTCCTGGCGGGCGCTGCCAAACGCACCCCCACACCTCACCACCATTCAGCCGCATGCCGCTAACATGTCGCCCCCATGAGATCGACCATTTTCCTCACCCTGCTTCTGCTTGCCGCCTTCCCGGCGGCCGCCGCCGAATTCGCCATCGACTACCGGGTGCGATTCCTCCCCGCCGAGGAATCCGCCGAAGTTGTCATGCAGGTGACGCCCGGCGAGAAGGCGCGCGCCAGCGCGTTCGACATGGCCATGCCGCAGTCGCGCTACACCCTGATCTCCGCCGATGGGGAAACAGAGCGCACCGGCCGCCGCTTGAACTGGTCGGTGCCACGCGAGGGCGGCAGCCTCACCTACCGCTACCGCATCCCGCGCAAGCGCGGCAGCGCGTTTGACGCGCGCATCGACGAACGCTTCGCCCTGCTTCGCGGCGACCAGCTTTTTCCGGCCGGCCGCATGCGCGCCACCCGCGGCGCGCAGTCGCGCACCACGGTGCGGTTCGACTTGCCCGACGGTTGGAGCGTCGAGACCCCCTACCGCCTCATGGAGGATGGCCACTACCTGGTCGAATGGCCCGATCGCCGCTTCGCCCGACCGGTCGGCTGGCTGCTCGCCGGCGAGCTGGGTTCGCGTCGCGATGCGTTCGAAGGCACCCAGTTCGTGGTCGCCGCCCCGCGCGGACAGTCGATGCGCCGTCAGGACATCCTCGCGCTGATCCACTGGACGCACTACGAAATGCGACTCGCCTTCGGCGAACTGCCGGACAAGGTGCTGATCGTCGGTGCCGGGGACCCGTCCTGGCGCGGCGGCCTGTCGGGTCCGCGCTCGCTCTACATCCACGCCGACCGCCCGCTCATCATGGAGGACGGCACCAGCACCCTGCTCCACGAGCTGGTCCACTCGCTCACCCGTATCCGCGGCACCGAGGAGCACAACTGGATCGCCGAGGGCATCGCCGAGTTCTACGCGGTGGAACTCATGCACCGCGCCGGCGTCACCACCGACAAGCGCCACCAGCGCACGCTGCGCTACCTGCGCCAGCGCAGTCGAAACGTCGACAGCCTGATCGCGCGCAACTGCTCCGGCCCCTGCGTCGCCGCCGCAGCCGTGCTGTTCAAGGACATCGACACCGCGATCCGCAAGGCCACCGAAGACGAGAAGAACCTCGATCACGTGGTGCGCGCCTTGATGGGTGAGGGAAGGGTGTCGCC
>CAZGKE010000185.1:0-6166 GCA_964526035.1 uncultured Gammaproteobacteria bacterium
TCGCGACCCCCACAACCCCATTGTGGTGCGCTACCAGGCTGCGCTACGCCCCGACATCCGCAAAACTGCATCCGGCGTTCAACGACGCAGGATGTGCAGAACCTCTTCAAGCTCCAGCCGCACCTGCTTGACGATCTGGTGCGAAATGCTGGATTCCATACGGCCTTTCTCGCCCTCCAGCTGCTGGCGGGCGCCGCCGATGGTGAACCCCTGATCATACAGCAAACCGCGGATCTGCCTCACCATCAGAACGTCGTGGCGCTGGTAGTAGCGGCGGTTGCCGCGGCGCTTCACCGGCTTCAGCGCGGCGAATTCCTGTTCCCAATAGCGCAGCACGTGCGGCTTGACGTCGCACAGCTCGCTGACTTCACCGATGGTGAAGTAGCGCTTGGCCGGAATCGGCGGAAGTTCGCTGTTACTTCCCGGGTCCAGCATACGCTTCCACCCTTATCTTGAGCTTCTGGCCCGGCCTGAACGTGACCACGCGTCGCGCCGAAATGGGAATCTCTTCACCGGTCTTGGGATTGCGCCCAGGCCGCTCGTTCTTCTGGCGGAGATCGAAGTTGCCGAAGCCGGAAAGTTTCACCTGCTCACCGCGCTCCAGTGCTTCGCGCACGACCGAAAAGAAGGCGTCCACGAACTCCTTCCCCTCGCGCTTGTTCAAACCGACCTCGTCAAACAGCCTTTCGGCCATCTCTGCCTTGGTCAGCGCCATGCCTCACCCCCTTAGACGAGCCTGGGTGTCGCGTTCAAGGGCGGCCAAGGCTCCAGCCACCAATGCGTCGACATCCTGATCGGTAAGAGTGCGGGAATGGTCCTGTAAAATCAAGCCAATAGCGAGACTTCTGCATCCTTCCTGCAAACCTGCGCCGCGGTATTCGTCGAACAGGATGATCCCCCGCAGCCGCGGTCCCAGGGACCCCTTCAGGCTCCTCTCCAGGCGCGCCCAAGGCACGTCGGTGCTCACTTCCACCGAGATATCGCGACGCACCAAGGGGTAACGCGACAGGGGTTGGGCCTTGGGCAGCTGCCTCCGGCAAAGCGGCTCCATCTCGAGTTCGTAAACAAATGTTTCGGGATCGACGTCCAGGGTGGCGGCCAGACTCGGGTCGAGATTGCCGATCCAGCCGATGCACGCGCCGTCGCGCCAGACCTCGGCGGAGCGGCCGCTGTGCAGCCAGGCCACGCTGGCGGGACGAAACTCCAGGTCGGCGCCGGCCATGCCCGCCAGCGCTTCAAGATCACCCTTCACGTCGTGGAAGTCGAGCCCGCGCCGCGCCGCGCCCCACTGTTCGGCCAGCGCATCGCCCTGAACCACGCCTGCAATGCGCAGGGTCTCTATCGGCGCAGCCGCGGGGGCAGCCGCGGCGTGGAAGCTGCGGCCGATCTCGAACAGGCGTACGCGCGGAATCTGGCGGTTGCGGTTGCGTCGCGCGGCTTCGACAAGGCCGGGAAGCAACGAGGGACGCATGATGGCGAGATCGGCGGACAGCGCATTGGCAAGCGGCACCAGACCGTCGCCCATGCCCCAGCGCTCCAGCAGGTCGGCGCCGATGAAGGCAAAACACAGCGCTTCGCTGTAGCCGCGCGCGGCCAGACGCTGGCGCACGTCGCGCGGCGCCACGCGCTGTTCGGTGACGTCCGGACGCGGCAGTTCGCCAGCGGGCGCGCGTGTCGGCAGGCGATCGTAGCCGTGGATGCGCACCACTTCTTCGATCAGGTCCTCCTCCAGTTCGATATCGAAACGGCTGCTTGGCGCGCACACCGACCAGCCGTCCACGGTCGCTTCAACCTGCATACCCAGCGAAGCGAAGATTTCGTCCACTTCCTGGTCTGCGACCTGCATGCCCAGCACGCGGGCCAGTCGCTCGCGGCGCAGCCGCACCGTCGGGCGCGTCGGAAGCTCATCAGCCAGCGTGGTTTCCGACAGCGGCCCCGCGCGTCCACCGGCCACCTGCAGCAGCAAGGCCGTGGCGCGTTCCAGCGCGCGACGCGGCAGCTCCGGATCGACGCCACGCTCGAAACGGTGCGCCGCGTCGGTATTCATGGCGAGACGCCGGGAGCGGCCCATGATGGTGGCGGGATCGAAGTACGCGCTTTCCAGGAAGACATCGCGGGTGGTTTCGGTCACGCGTGAATCAAAGCCGCCCATGATGCCGGCGATAGCCACCGGCCCGGCGGCGTCGGCGATCACCAGGAACTCCGGATCGAGCGTGACCTCGCGCTCGTCGAGCAGCTTGATCGACTCGCCTTCGCGTGCGCGGCGTACTTCGATGCCGTCCCTGAGCGAAGCCAGGTCGAAACCGTGCAGCGGCTGTCCCAACTCCAGCATCACGTAGTTGGCAACGTCCACGACCGGACTGATTGGCCGCAGGCCGGCGCGACGCAGACGCTCCGCCATCCACAGCGGCGTCTGCGCAGAGGCATCGATGCCCTCCACCACCCGTCCGCAGTAGCGCGGACAGCCGGCGCCGGGCGCAAGAGTCACCGCGAGACGACGATCAACGGTCGCCGGCACCACTTCGACAGGCGGTACCTTGAATGGCAGCCGGAACTGTGCGGCGAGGTCCCGCGCAAGGCCGTGCAGGCCCAGGCAATCGGGGCGATTGGGCGTGAGCTTGAGTTCGAGCGAGGCATCCGGCAGGCGGAGAACGCGCGCCAGCGGTGCGCCGGTTTCGGCATCCTCGGGCAGCTCCAAAAGCTCGCCGGCTTCGTCGGAAAGACCCAGTTCGTGCGCCGAACACAGCATGCCTTCCGACACGACGCCGCGCAGGTCCGCGGCGGCAATGGCGCGACCGTCGGGCAGGGTGCTGCCGACGCGGGCAAACGGCGCCTTCAGCCCGACGCGCGCGTTGGGCGCGCCGCAGACGACGGTGAGCGCGCCACCTGCGCCTGTCATGACGCGGCACACATGCAGGCGCGACGATTCCGGATGCGCCGCGGCCGCGACGATCTCGCCGACCACCACGCCGTCGAGCGCATCGCCAACCAGCGTCATGTCCTCCACCTCGAGGCCAGCCATGGTGAGGCGATCGACCAGGCCGTCGCGGTCGACCGGAGGATCGACCAGCTCGCGCAACCAGTTCTCGGAAAACTTCATGCCGATGCGTTCTTTGGGATGTGGGTCAGCCGAACTGCCTGAGGAAGCGCAGGTCGTTGTCGAAAAAGCTGCGCAGATCGTTCACGCCATAGCGCAGCATGGCGAAGCGCTCCACGCCGAGGCCGAAGGCGAAGCCGGTATAGCGCTCGGGGTCGATGGCGCAGGCCTTGAGCACGTTGGGGTGGACCATGCCGCATCCCAGCACTTCCAGCCAGCGCGGCTCGCTGCCGTCGCCGGCATCCCAGAGCATGTCGACCTCGGCCGAGGGTTCCGTGAACGGAAAATAGCTGGGGCGAAAGCGCATCTTCAGCTCGCGCTCGAAGAACGACTCGGCGAACAGCTTGAGCGTGCCCTTGAGATCGGCGAAGTTGGTGCGCTCGTCGACCAGCAGACCCTCGACCTGGTGGAACATCGGCGAGTGGGTCTGATCGGAATCGCTGCGATAGACCTTGCCCGCCGCAATCACCCGGAACGGCGGCTCGCGGCCGGTCATGCTGCGGATCTGCACCGGCGAGGTGTGGGTGCGCAGCAGGCGCCCGTCCGGGAAGTAGAAGGTATCGTGCATGGCCCGCGCCGGATGGTGCGGGGGAAAGTTCAGCGCCTCGAAATTGTGCCAGTCGTCCTCGATCTCCGGACCCTCGGCCTGCTGGTAGCCGAGTCGTTCAAGGATGCCGACGATGCGGTCCATGGCACGGGTGACGGGATGCAGGGTGCCATGCTCGACGTGGCGGCCAGGCATGGTGATGTCGATGCGCTCGGCCTGCAGGCGCGCCTCGTAGCCGGCGTTTTCCAGCGCCAGCTTGCGCTCGGCCAGGCGCGACTGTGCAGCCTCTTTGACCAGGTTCACTTCCTGACCGCGGGCGCGACGTTCATCCGGGGGCAGCTTGCCGAGACTCTTGAGCTGCTCGGTCAGCAGCCCCTGCTTGCCGAGCAGGGCGACGCGCACCTGCTCCAGCGCATCGAGGCTGTCGGCGCTGTCAATGCGCGCGAGCGCTTGCTTCAGATCGTCCATCCCCACTCCAGAAACGCGCGTGGGGAAGGGGCAAGCCCCTTCCCCACGCATGAACTTCTCGGGCCCCGGTGACAACCGGGGCGATGGAAACGCTCAGGCCGCCAGGCTTCCCTTGGCGCGCTCGGCCAGCTGACCGAAGGCAGGCAGGTCGTGCACGGCGAGATCGGCCAGCACCTTGCGGTCGACCTCCACGTTGGCCTTGTTGAGGCCATCCATGAAGCGGCTGTAGCTCAGGCCGAACATGCGGGCGGCCGCATTGATGCGGACGATCCACAGGGCGCGGAACTCGCGCTTCTTGACGCGGCGATCGCGGTAGGCGTACTGGCCGGCCTTGGTGACCGCCTGCTTCGCTGCGCGATAGACCTTGCGGCGGGCGTTGTAGTAACCCTTGGCGGCGTCGAGGGTTTTCTTGTGACGCGCCCGGGCGGTGACTCCACGCTTGACTCGTGCCATGGTTCAGCCCTCCTCAAACGTACGGCAGCATGCGCGCCACCGACTTCTGGTCGGAGGCATCGACATGATTGGTGCTGCGAAGATTGCGCTTACGCTTGGTCGACTTCTTCGTCAGGATGTGGCTGTGGTTGGCGTGCCCACACTTGAAACGGCCGCTGGCCGTCTTGCGGAACCGCTTGGCGGCGGCCCGATTGGTCTTGATCTTCGGCATGACCGAACTCCTCTATGTACTTGATTCATGTACTGGACCGGGTGGCAGCCTTGAGCCGCGCTTTCCTTCCTACCCGAGCCTGCTTGTCGTCCCGCCCAACAAGGGCGAGCCGCGCATTGTAGTGGAATTGCCCGGCAATGGCCAAGAGCGCCGGAATCCGCCCCGTAGGAGCCCACTGGTGGCGACCTGGGTTTGCCTTCCGGAATACCGGTGATGTCGCCCACCGGTGGGCTCCTACAGGGCCTTCGGTTCGTCTTGTGGGAGGGGGCCTGCACCGACACCGACCAGCGCTCTCCTGTGGGAGGGGCCTCAGCCCCGACAGGCCACGCTTCGAACTACCCGAACGTTCACGGCTGCGCAGGGCTGGCGCCCCGATCTGCAGGGGAAACGAGTGTCGCAGGACCCTCAGCCACAGATCCCCAAAGACTTGCCCAGGCTACTTCTTCTTGGGAGACAGCATCATCACCATCTGGCGGCCTTCCAGGCGCGGACGCGACTCGATGGTGACCTCGTCGCCGAGGTCGGCTTCCAGGCGCTGGGTCATGGCCAGACCAAGTTCGGTATGCGCCATCTCGCGACCGCGGAAGCGCACCGTGACCTTGACCTTGTCGCCTTCCTCGATGAAGCGGCGCAGGTTGCGGAGCTTGATCTGGTAGTCGCCGTCGTCGGTGGTCGGGCGGAACTTGAGTTCCTTGATCTCGACCTGCTTCTGCTTCTTCTTGGCCGCCTGCAGCTTCTTCTGCTGCTCGAACTTGAACTTGCCGAAGTCCATGATCCGGCACACCGGTGGTTCGGCGTTGGGCTGGATTTCGACCAGGTCCATGCCGGACTCGGCGGCGAGACTCAGTGCATCCTCGCGGGAGAGAATGCCCGCCTGTTCGCCTTCGGCGTCGATGACGCGCACCTTGAAGGCGCGAATCTCTTCGTTGCGGCGGGTAGTCTTGTCTGTCGCGATGTGCAGATCCTCCAGAAAACGTCAGTTGCGCGCGGCATCAGGATCGATGCGCGCTTCCCCGCGCAGGCGCGCCGCGAAGTCGTCCAGGCTCATGGAACCCATATCCTCCCCAACAAGCGTGCGCACCGCAACTTCTCCTGAATCGCGCTCGCGGTCACCGACCACCAGCAGATAAGGGATGCGTTGCAGCGTGTGCTCGCGAATCTTATAGCCGATCTTCTCGTTCCTCAAGTCGGCAAATACGCGCAGACCTTGATTTTCAAGGCTTTGGGCCACCCGAGCCGCATAATCGCCCTGGGCATCGGTGATGTTCATCACCACCGCCTGCAGCGGCGCCAGCCAGACCGGGAAGCTGCCGGCGTAGTGCTCGATCAGAATGCCGATGAAGCGCTCCATGGAGCCGACGATGGCGCGATGCAGCATGACCGGCGTGTG
>CAZGKE010000186.1:0-1839 GCA_964526035.1 uncultured Gammaproteobacteria bacterium
CATCGCGCTCATGCGCAGCGTCCAGGATGGACCGTTCCACCGGCTTTCGCAGGGCTTGGTCGGGCTCGCCCACTTCCTGATCCAGACCGATCGTTTCGACGAGGCTGGTATCGCGATCGATGAGGCGCTCGCCGTCGACATGGAGGCGTTCGGTCCCGACCATGTGCGCACTGCGATCACACTTGATGCGCAGGGTGTCTTGCATCGCCGGATGCAGGATTTTCCTGCCGCGGAGGTTGCCACGCGTGGCGCGCTCGAAATCCTTCAGCGCCATGCGAAGGCAGCCAGCTTCGAGGCGGAACTTGCGCTGACCCGCGTGCGTCTGGCCGGCGTCGTGAATGCGCTCGGGCGCAGTGAGGAGGCCGCGGAACTGCTCGGCGATGCGCCTGAGGAACTCGCCAGGCTCTACGGCACGCCGAGCCGCGAGCTCGCCGAAGCGCACGCCGTCGGCGGCGAGATCGCACTTGCCCGCGGCAATCCATCGAGTGCTCTCGATCATGCTGATCGCGCGCTCGTTGTCCTTCGAACTCTCGATGTGCCCTCCATCCCGTGGGAGGTTGCTCATCGCGCATTGCGCGCGAAGGCATTGCTCGCACAGCAGCGACCCGTCGACGCCCGCGCAGACATCGCATCTGCGATTGACCGTCTGCGTGCCGCCAACCCGCAAGGCAAGACGGGTCTTGTCCGCCTCCTGGCACTTCGCGCTCGCATCGAACGCGCTGCAGGCGATGAACAAGCCGCGAACGACGCCATTGCGCAGGCGCGCCTGCTCGGCGTCCCGGCACACTTGCTCGACCGCGACGACCGCGAGCTGTTGCGGCCCGAATAGGCCGGATTCGCACCGTACGCTGATGAGCGGCCCGGTCGCACGGTCTGGCAGGATCGGCAAGCTTTGCACCTCGCAACGCAGTACGTGCGGGCTCCACCCGCAACCCCACCGTGGCGCGCCAAGAACCCCGATGACACAGCGCGCCCTTGAACGGCGTTACCCGGGATATACCCACTCACGGGTGTCCTGGGAGTCCGCGTCATGCCACATCGTCGAATCGTTCGTACCGCGAACGCGTTGCTTGCCGGCTTGATCGCATTCTCGGGCAGTGCCGGGGCCGCGATCTTCACCGTCGGTACCGGCGCCGGCTGCACCCACGGCACCATCCAGTCGGCACTCGATGCCGCCGCCGCAGCGCCCGGTGCCGACACCGTGCGCCTGACCCGATCGCTGACCTACCAGCCCGAAGCGAACATCATCAACGATACCGGGAACCTCAACCTGGTCGGTGGATTCGCCACCTGCACGCAGACGGCCACCGACAACGTCAAGACGGTCGTCAGCGGTGTCGGTGGCGCGGCGGCACCGGTGTTCATCATCACGGCAGGCACCGGGGTCGTGATCAAGCTGCGCCACCTGACCATCACCGGGGGTGATGTGCCTGGCGGCGGCGCGGGGGGTGGCATCCACTTCCAGGGTGATGGCGCCCTCGAGATCATCGAAAGCGACATCATCAACAACTCGGCGGCCTACGGTGGTGGCATCTACGCGCTGGGTACCGGCACCAACGCCGAGTTGATCATCAGCGCAGGCGTCATCATCAGCGGCAACACCGGCCGCTACAGCGGCGGCGGCGTCTCGATCGGCGGCCCGATCGAAATGAGCATGCTCGCACCCAACAGCATCATCGCCTTCAACCAGGCGCTGGGCCAGGCGGCAGGCACCGGCTACGGCGGCGGCTTGCAGGTCAGCGGCCAGGCTTTCGCCTACATCGGTAGCTCGGGTGTTGGCGGGCTGGGCGCGATCTATGCAAACGAGGCGATCGATGGCGGCGGCATTTCGATCACCAG
>CAZGKE010000186.1:1939-6139 GCA_964526035.1 uncultured Gammaproteobacteria bacterium
TCCTGTACACACCCCGCTGCCGTTCGTTGTGCAAGCGGAATACCGTGCAACACGATCTCTGCAAACGACGCGGTAACTACTGGCGGGCAGTTCTCCGACGGTGCCACGCTGCGGCTCCTCGCTGCTTCGCGTATCGAGGCTTACCGCTTCGAGATGCGTGGCAACCGGGCAGGGGATGCAATCCGCAAGAACGGGGGCAACGGCTATGTGAGCATATCGGATTGCCTGCTGGCCGAGAACCTGGTTGCGCGCCAGCTGATTCGTTGGGAGGGCGAATCATTCGGTGGGATCGCAAACTGTACGATCGCACGCAACACGATCGGCTCGACTGACGTGATTCACAACGAGGATAGGGTGAGTCTTGCGTCGAGCATCATCGACCAACCCGGACATCTCACCATCGCCTTTTCTGGTCAAGAAGACCAGTTGGTTGTCAGCAATATGCTGGCGTCCGACATCACCACCCTGCCTGCCCATCCGAGCATCATCAGCGGCGCTCCGTCGTTCGTCGATGCGGCCAATGGCAACTATCGCCTGTGCCAGGACTCGCCGGCCGTCGACTTTGCGGAGCCGGTGGTCGGCGATGATCGCGACCTCGACAACCTGCCGCGCGACCAGGACATTCCAGAGGTACCAGACCTGTTTGGCGTGCGTGATCTCGGCGCCTATGAGCTCCAGCCCGGAACGCCCGGCTGCGGCGCGGGGATCGCGATCTTTGCCAACGGCTTCGAAGATTGAGGTCGGTTCTTCGGCCGGACGAAACGATCGAGCCGTGCAAGAGACAAGACTGATCGCAACACCGTTCGCGCCGCCGGCTCATGGCGGAAGGAATCCGCCGCGCAGCATCCCGTCAGCGAGCCGAACAAGCAATCGATTCTGCCGTTCTGACAGCGACAGTTCGGCTCGGTGGTCTGGTGGCGAATGGCGCGCAAGCAAAGTGCGCCACGCGTCAGCCAAGACGTGAAGCACCGCTCGTCGGCAAGGCAAGTTGACCCGTCCGCCGTGAGGGGGCGGAAAACAGGCATGGATGGCGGAACAAGCGCCCGCCGACAGGCGGACATACCCGCAGGACGTGCAGACCTCCGCGGTCGCCCACGGGTGCGCTCCTGCATAATTGCGACGAGCAGAGAAGAGTCGACGCAACCACCGACAGGCGGGCAACCCCCGTTCATCCCACCATCCGCCCCGGCAACCACGTGACGATCCCTGGAAACGCCGCAATCAGCACGATCGCCAGCAGCATCAGCAGAAAGAACGGCAAGGCAGCCCGCGCGATGGTGAGGATGTCGCGGCCGGTCAGACTCTGGATGACGAACAGGTTGAAGCCGATCGGTGGGGTGATCTGCGACATCTCCACCACCAGTACCAGATAGATGCCGAACCAGAGTGGATCGATGCCTGCTTCCAGCACCACGGGGAGCAGGACTGCCGTGGTCAGCACCACCAGGGAGATGCCGTCGAGGAAGCACCCCAGCAGCAGAAACAGGAAAGTCAGCAGTGCCAGCAGCCACATCGGCGACAGGCCGAGCGCGGTCACGCCCTCGACCAGCGCGCGTGGAACACCGGTAAAGCCCATGGCCACGGTCAGGAAGGCCGCGCCGGCCAGAATGAAGGCGATCATGCAGCTGGTGCGGGTCGCCGCCAGCAGGGCTTCGCTGAAATTGCTCCAGGACAATGACCCGCTGAGAGCGGCCAGCAGCAGCGCACCGGCAACGCCGAGCGCGGCGGCCTCGGTAGCGGTGGCGAGGCCGGCGTAGATGGCGCCGATCACCAGGACGATCAGGGAAAGCACCGGCAACAGGCGGGACAGCGCGGCAACCCGAGCGGACCAGGGCAGCGCCTGCTCAACTTCCGCTGCGAGTCTGCCCGGCGCGCGCAGCATGGTCCAGGCCATGAACAGCGCGATCAGCATGAGACCCGGCAGCACCCCGGCGAGAAACAGTCGAGCGATCGACACCTGTGCCGAAACGCCATAGACGATGAGAATGATCGACGGCGGAATCAGGAGTCCAAGGGTCGCCGAACCGGCCAGCGTTCCGATGGCGAGGCGCTGGTCATAGCCGCGGCGTTCCAGCTCCGGCAGGGTCATGCGGCCGATGGTGGCGCAGGTCGCTGCGGATGAGCCGGAGACCGCAGCGAACACGCCGCAGCCAAGAATGTTGGCGTGCAGGAGGCCGCCGGGGAGGCGACCGAGCCAGGGGGCCAGGCCGCGGAACAGGTCCTCAGCCAGACGCGAGCGGAACAGGATCTCGCCCATCCAGATGAACAGGGGCAGCGCGGTCAACGACCACGCAGAGGTCGCGCCCCAGGTGGTGGTGGCCATGATCGCGCCGATCGCGCCTGCGTCAGCGAGCCAGAGGCCGAAACCGGCTACCGCGAACAGCGCCAGCGCCACCCAAACCCCCGCTGCCAGCAGCAGAAGAAGCAGGGCGGCGAGCAGCAGCAGGCTGGTGATTGGCTCCATGCCTCAGTCCGACGGCCGAGGCGATCGCTTCAGGCGCTGCACGGCGGTGTCGAGCAAGGCCACTGCAAACACCGCCAGCCCGATCGCCATCGGCGCCTGCGGCAGCCACAGCGGCACCGCCACGTGGCCGCTGGAAACTTCGCCGAATCGCCATGATTCGACCACCATCGCGCCCGCATGCCACGCGGCCCACACAGTGAAGAGCACACCAAGCAGCAGGACGCACGATTCCACGGCGTTGCGCCCGCGTGCGGGCAGGCGGGTCCACAGCAGATCGACGCGGATATGTGCGCCGGCCTTCAGCGTCGGCGCCAGCGCCAGGAAGGTCGACGCCGCGAGCAGATAGCCGGCGAAATCCTCCGCCGACGGCACCACCAGTCCGAACCAGCGGCCGACGATCTGAGCCAGCACCAGCAGTGCCATGCTGAGCAGACAGGCAGCCGCCAGCGCCGATGCGCCGAAGTAAAGGCGATCAAGGGCGGGCCGCAACACCTTCAGCGTTCCAGCGCGTCCACCACGGACTGGCCGCGCTCGCCGACCTCGGCGAGCCATTCGTCGAGCAGGGTGCGGCCGATCGTGCGCAACTCGGCGTCGAGCTGATAGGAGGGCTCGGAGACTGCAATGCCGTTGTCGGCCAGTTGTGCGGTGTGCGCTGCGGCAACTTCCGCGGCCATCGCCCAGCCGCGAGTCTCGGCGCGGGCAGCGGCCTCGCGGATGAGCGAGCGCTGCGCTTCCGGCAGGCGTTCAAAGGCACGACGGTTGACGATGACCATGTTCTTCGGAATCCAGGCGCGGGTATCGGTGTAGTAGCCGACGAAATCCCATGCCTGACTGCTGACCCCGGTGGACGCCGAGGTGATCATCGCTTCCACCATCCCGGTACCGAAGGCCTGGGCGATCTCCGGCACTTGCACGGTGGTTGGCGTGGCGCCGAGCAGCACCGCAAGTCTCGAAGTCAACGGACTGTAGGCACGCATGCGCATGCCGCGCAGGTCGTCGACTTTGCTTACCGCAGTCTTGGTAAACAGCCCCTGCGGCGGCCAGGGCACGGCGAACAGGAGCACCAGTCCCTGTTGCGCAAGCGCTTCCTCCATGCCCGGGCGTGTCGCCTGCCAAAGCGTGCGTGCCGTGTCGAAATCAGTCGCCAGGAAGGGCAGGTTGTCGGCCTTGAAGAACGGGTCGTCGTTGCCGAGCAGCCCGATCAGCATCTCGCCGATCGGCACCTGTCCGCTGCGCACCGCTCGATGAATTTCTGCATGGCGAAACAGCGCGCCGTTGGCATGCACGACGATGTCGAGGGCGCCGTCGCTGGCAGCACGGACATCGTCGGCGAATTCGATGATGTTGCGCGTATGGTGCTCACCTTCGGGGTAGGGCGTGGGCATGTTCCAGCGTGCGGCAAGCGCGCTGGAGGCGAGCAGAGGCAGGGCGAGGAGCAGCAGCAGGCGCGTCATGCGCGCAAGGTAGCAGACTCGGAGATTTCACAGCCGTCATGCAGCACGAGCAGCGCGTAGCGCGGCCTGTGCGCTTTTCGACTGAATCTCGATGCGCAACGGGGTGACGAAGATCCCAGGCAAACCCGCGGCCCGGCAGGAGCAGCGAAAGCCGCGATCAGCGGTCCATGCTGGCCTGCTTGGTGGGGGATGGATCCCGCACCCAGCAGGGGAATCCCTCCCCGGGCCTAGAAGGTGCATAAACGGTGGGGTTGTCACGGGGAGCCAGAAAAAGAAGCCCGT
>CAZGKE010000187.1:0-6092 GCA_964526035.1 uncultured Gammaproteobacteria bacterium
CGGTCCTGGATTCCGGCATCGTGTCGGTGCGGGTGCGCAACGTGGCGAGCTCGGGAAACCTCAGTTCACAGATTGGGTACAACGAGCAAAATGGACTGACGTGCCCTCCGAACATCTCCGTAGCGGAGTGCAACTACTTCGGACACAAGCTCTTCGTCCGAAACAGCGTAGCAGCTCAAAGTCTCAGGGATTCTGACCTGGCTGATCTCGTGGTGATGGTCGTTGCCGACGCTTCGGTGGCATGTGGCGTTGCCTACGTGCAGAGACCGGACTGTGGACGATCAGATCGCCATGGCGTGCATGAGCTGGGGTGCGATATCGGCGAGTCGTACAATGGCTTCGCATACTCGGTAGTTGCTTACGATTGCATGACGCAGTTCCTTACCTTTGCTCATGAAGTCGGGCACCAGTTCGGCGGTGAGCACAATCCTGAGAGTGGGGTTCCTCCTGAAGACGCATCCTATCCTTGGTCCTTCGGGCACTGGGTATCGATGCAGGCCGAGACATTGATGTCCGTTCGACGATTCTTCGGGCTTTGTCAGGGCTGCATTCCGAGCCTCCAGTTTTCCAACCCGGGCGTCCCGTACCTGGGCTTTCCGGCGACGCCTTCTGGAACAGGAACTCGCTTCAACGCACTAACCGTGGCGGCACTTTCGCCAGCCATGTCCGAATTTCGCGATCCTCGGTTGGTCGACCTGATCTACCGCAGCAGCTTTGAAGCGTTGCCGGTTGCGTCACCTTAGGAGCAGGTGGTGTCTGCGATTTCCTTGCTCTTGAGGCGGGCATTGACCGCCGCCGTCGTGCTTGCACCATGCTGCCTTGTCGCGGGCGGAATACCCATTGCAGACCTTGAAACCACAATCCAGATCGACAGCGCGACGCTTACTGTTGGCGTCCCCGCGACGATGGAGCTTCACTTCACTAATCACGGTCCCGACGATATTGCGAATGGTGCTGGTGCGGCGACAGGGTACTCGGGGACCGTCGGGTTCAGAACCATCGAGGTGCTTGCGACCGCCGAGACGCCGCCATGCACAATCACCTACGACGCCCTCATTCCGCCGCCGCCAACTCCATCGACGATTGCGGTCCAGTTTATTCGCCCCGAGTCGCTTGGTGTTGGACAATCCTATAGCTGTCGCTTCAGTATTCTGGCCTATCCGGAACTAGCTGGTGGCTTGCATGATGTCGCCTTCGTATCGGGCGCCGGGATCAACGACCCGAACCCCGATAACAACAACCCTGCCATCACCATCTTCGTATTGCCGCAAGGGCTTTCGGAGCCGCGGCGGATACCGGTGACGCATCCGATCATGATGCTGAGCCTGTCGATATTGGTGCTCGCGGTTGGGGGATGGTTTGCACGGAGTCGTCTCTGAAGGTGGGCCCCGGCCAAGCTTTCCTGCGCGTCGAATAGATCAGCGAATGCATGACAGAATTGCTGCACTGTGGATGCTGCTGGTTGCAGTCCCCGCACTTCAGGCCGAAGGGCTGCCCGTTGTGGATCTTGAGGTTGTTGCTGTACCCGATGAGGCGGTGATCCAGACCTTCCAAGGGACTCGGATTACCCTCACTTTCACGAATCATGGTCCGGACGATGCGCCAGTCGTAGGGGCGGGGACATCCTTCTCTCAGGGTTTCGGTTCAGATGGGTTCGTGATTTTTTCCATTCTTGAGACGCCACCATGCATTATCAATTTCACCGATTTTTTACCGCCACCTCCCGCGCCAGTGTTTTGGGGAGCATCGATCTTGCCGTAGCCCATCACCCTGGCGGCCGGAGAAACCACGGCCTGCGTGATCGGTATCTACGTCCACCCGAGGTTGGCGGGAACGAACGTCGATGTGCCATTTGTTTCTGGTGTGGGTATCGATGATCCGAACCCAGACAACAACTTCCCAGTAGTCACGCTCGATGTCTATCGCCCGCTTGCAGACCGTCAAGGGATCATCGAGGTCGATCGCACCGAGGTCGAGGCGGGCGAGACGGTGCGGGCCACGCTCACGCTGACCAACCATGGACCCGAAGTGGTGGTCGCGACCGGCATCGAGACCGAGTACATCCTGGGCGACGAGGCGCTGGAGACCATCGACATCCTTCAGCCTTTCGACATTCCGCCGGACGCCGAAGTCCCGCCCTGTTTCCCCTTCGTGGATGGCGATCTTTCCCTCTGGCCGCCGGCCATTCGCTGGACCAACACCGTGTACATGCAGCCGGCCAGCCTGGGTGTCGGCGAAACCCACTCCTGCGTATTCGACATCGAAGCCCTCCCGGCACTCGACGGGCGCGTGCACGACGTCCACTTCGCGGTTGCCGCGCACATCGATGATCCCGACCCGTCCAACAGCAGCCCCGTGGTGCGCCTGCGCGTCGGGCAGCCGGCACTGCCCGTTCCGCGCCCGGTGCCGACATCGGACAAGCCGACGCTGGTACTCCTGCTGCTTGCCGTACTGGGACTGGGCTGGGGCGCGCTGCGGCGCAGCGTCAGTGAGGGGACTTGACAGGGAAGCCATGAAAAGGCTTCACTCGCAGCCATGTGCAAGCGCAGCAATGGACGTTCGTCTCGGGTGACCGCCTTCCGGTGGGTCGCGGCCGCGCCTGCTTCCATTGCCGGTACCGGTACCATCACCGCCAGCGCGGTGCGGTTGCCTTTGCCCTGAATTGCAAACGGCTCCGCACCCCGGCAAGGGTGCGGAGCGCAAGCCTCCACCCAGGCGGGAAGCGGGGCCTCCACGGAGAGCCCATGAACGCCGTCGCCGAATCCCTCCAAGTCTCCCCCGCTGCGCAGAAGGCGCCGACCGCACACAAGTTCGGCGGCTCCAGCCTGTCCGACGCCACTCGTATGGCCGCGGTCGCCGACCTGCTGCTTGGTCGCGACGAGCCCGCGCAGGTGGTGGTCGTTTCCGCCATGCGTGGCGTCACCGATGTGCTGATTCAGCTCGCCGAGTCCGCGGCGCGCCGTGAGCCCGAGTGGCGCGACGTCCTGAAGGAACTGCATCGACGCCATGCCGATGCCATACGGCAACTGCTCGACGGCACGGCGCGCGGTGAGCTTGTTGCGTGGCTTGAGAACGAATTTCACGAGCTCGACCAGCTGCTCGCCGCGCTCGGCGTGCTCGGCACGCCGGGCCGGGAGGCGCTTGAGCGTGTGCAGGGCCTGGGCGAGGTGTGGAGCGCGCGCATCGTCACCGCGCGGCTCAATTCGCAAGGCGTCGCGTTCGCATGTCTCGATGCACGCGAAGTGCTGGTGGTCGAGCACGGCGAGATGGGCGCGCTGGTTGACTGGTCGCTGAGTCGCGAGCGCCTCGCAAGCTGGCGCGCATCCCACCCTGAAGCGCACGTCGTGGTCACCGGCTTCGTCGCCCGTGACCGCCAGGGTCATGCCACCACGCTCGGCCGCAACGGCAGCGACTACTCCGGCGCGCTGTTCGCCGTGCTGTTTGACGCCCGTGAACTGAACATATGGACCGATGTCGACGGCGTACTCTCGGCCGACCCCTCGCTGGTGCCCGATGCCGTCACGCTGCCGGCGCTGAGCTACGAAGAGGCCTGCGAACTCGCCTACTTCGGCGCCAAGGTACTGCACCCGCGCACGCTGGCGCCAGCCATGCAGGCGCGCATGCCGGTGGTGATACGCAACACTTTCCGACCCGAGCATCCGGGTACTCGCATCGAGGCTGCGCGCGAGGCGCACGCGGGTCCGGTCAGCGGGCTGAGCCTCAGTCGTGGACTGACACTTCTGGAGCTGACCGGCGCTGGCATGGTGGGCGTGCCGGGCACCGCCGAGCGCCTGTTCGGTGCCCTGCACAAGGCCGGGGTGTCGGTGGTGATGATTTCGCAGGGCTCGTCCGAGCACTCGATCTGCTGCCTGGTGAAACGCGAGCAGGCTGACGCTGCAAAGCGCGCCGTGGAGCGCGCCTTCGCACCTGAACTCGCCGCCGGCGAAGTCCAGCGCGTGGCGCTCTCCGAGGGCATCGCCGCGCTGACCGCCGTGGGCGACGGCATGGCCGGTACGCCGGGTGTTGCAGCAAGGCTGCTGTCCTCCATCGCGCATGCCGGCGTCAACGTGCGCGCCATCGCCCAGGGCGCATCCGAACGCAGCATCTCGCTGGCGCTCTCCGAGGCCGACGCTGCCCGCGCGCTGCGCTCGGCGCATGCCGGCTTCTGGCTGTCACCGCAGACGCTTTCGATCGGACTGATCGGTCCGGGTCACGTCGGCCAGGCCCTGGTGCGGCAGATGCTGGAGGCATCGGAGCGCCTGAGGCGCGAATCCGGCCTTGATCTGCGCCTGCGCGCGGTGGCCAGCAGCAAGCGCCTGTGGCGCGACGCACGCGGCGTCGATATCGACGACTGGAAGGCGCGCTTCGACGCCAGCGATGAAGCTGCCGACCTGGATGCTTTCGCCGCACACGTGCATGCCGAACACCTGCCGCATGCCCTGATCGTCGACTGCAGCGCCAGCGCCTCGGTAGCCGCACGCTATGCCGATTGGCTGCGCACCGGCATCCACGTGATCACGCCGAACAAGCAGGCCGGCGGCGGCGATCTGGAGGCATGGCGCGCGATTCGCGAAGCTGCCGCCGCCAGCGGCGCGCGCTTCCGCTACGAGGCCACTGTCGGCGCCGGGCTGCCGGTGGTGCAGACCCTGCGCGACCTGCTCGACACCGGCGACCGTCTGCACGCCATCGAGGGCGCGCTGTCCGGAACCCTGGCCTGGCTGTTCAACAGCTTTGACGGCAGACGCCCGTTCTCCGAACTGGTGCGCGAGGCACGCCAGTTGGGCTACACCGAACCCGACCCGCGCGACGATCTGTCCGGCCTCGATGTCGCGCGCAAACTGGTGATCCTGGCGCGCGAGGCCGGTCTCGAACTCAGTCTTGCCGATGTCGAAGTCGAAAGCCTGGTGCCGGAGGCCCTGCGCGAAGTGTCGCTCGATGAATTCATGGCGCGCTTGCCGGAGCTCGACGCATCGATGGCGTCCAGGCTCGATGCAGCCCGTGCCGCGGGAGGTGCGCTGCGCTATTCGTGTCGCTTCGACATGGACGGCAATGCCTGGGTACGCCTTGGTGCGCTTCCCGCCGACCATCCGATCGCGCTGGCGCGACTCACCGACAACCTGGTGCAGTTCACTACCGATCGTTACGCCGACAATCCGCTGGTCGTGCAGGGACCGGGTGCCGGCCCCGAGGTGACTGCGGCCGGCGTGTTCGCGGATATTCTGCGGGTGGCGCAGGGGTTGGGGGCGAAGTTGTGAGGGGTGTTTTTGCTGGTTGTGTCGTGCATGACTTGTTCATCGTCCGTATGTGCGGGGCACTTGCTGTTGTCGGTCGGCATCCCATGCCGACATCTATTGATTGTCCGCCTGCGGCGGGGGTTGTTTGTGTCGTCCATGACTTGTGTTCCGTGCGCCTTCCGGCGGCTGGGTCATTTTCTTGCTTTCGTAGGTCGGCATCCAATGCCGACTTGTGTTGTCCGCCTTCGGCGGGGGTTGTTTGTGTCGTCCATGACTTGGTTCCGTCCGCCTCCCGGCGGCCGGGTCACTTCTCTTTGCTTGTCCAAAGAGAAGTAACCAAGAGAAAGGACACCCCGGTGTTGCGCCCTTTGCACGTCCCTGTGCAAAGGGTCCGCGAGGGGCCTACGGAGGTCTGTCGACGGACCATCCTTGGTCCGACGACAGACGGGCGCACATCGTGTGCGCTCCCCTACGGGCTATTCCCTCCGGCCCCCCGCCACGCCACAGGGGCCCCATGTTCCTTCGACCCGGCTTCCTGCCTGGATGGCGAGGTAGATCGTGGGTTTGACGCTGTCGGCAAACATCACGAAGGAACGACCGGCAAAGCGAAAGCACGGCAGCTACCGCTGCCTTTCTTTACGCGCCCTGGAGGGCGCGTTGCTCTTTGGGGACCCTCTGGAGCGGCGGGTGGCCGGAGGAACAGCCCGAAGGGTGGCCCACAGGACGTGGGCCAGTCTGTCGTCGGTGCAAGGATGCGCCGTCGACAGACCCCGCAGGCCGCACGCGGACCTGGAGGGCAGGAGGCCCGGAAGGCGCGCAAGCGGGGCGTCTTTCTCTTTGGTTACTTTCTCTTGGACG
>CAZGKE010000188.1:0-6057 GCA_964526035.1 uncultured Gammaproteobacteria bacterium
TCCCGATAGTGCAGAATGCAGGCATTTCTGCCGCCACCTACGATCGATTCGTAAGCCGGCACCGCACCGCGACTGCGAAATCCATGCAGCAGCTCGGCCTCGATTTGATACTCGTTCATCCCTGGTCGACATGCGCGCATGGCGCGAAGATGCGCCTCGGCAGAAATCTTCGCCGCGCGGCTCATCAGTCGCAGCTCGGAGCGACTCTTGAACAACCGCAGGTCGTGCAGCACGTGCCCGAGCGCAAGAAACTCCTGCGGCGGCACCGCGCCCTGGCGGATCTGGCCGCGCACGCGATTCACCCAACCCATCAGGCGGAGATCGAACTCGCTGTCGCGGCCGAAGTGGTAGTAGATCTTTTCGCGGCCCTCCAGCAGGCCGGGAAGGATCTCGTCGATGTCATCGATGGGAAAGGCGTCGTCCATCCCGTAGCTGCTGCACGCTCCTTCCGGACCCACGCGACGTCCATCCCACAGCTCGCGCTCCGGATCGCGTTCGCGGCAGAACAGGATGCACTCACCATGCGCTCGACCTGGCACCAGCAACAGCACCGCATCGGGCTCGGCAAAACCGGTCAGGTAGTGGAAGTCGCTGTCCTGGCGAAACGGGTAGTGGCTGTCGTTGTTGCGCAGCCGCTCGCGGGCCGCGGGAACCACGGTGACGGCATCGCGTCCGGTCATGCGCATCAGCTGGCGACGACGACGCGCGTACTCCTGGGCCGGAATGCCGGCGATCGAAGCGCCAGCCATCAATGGGTCCGTCCTGACGCAGGCAACTGTGGATTCAACTCGCCGCGCAGGTAGAGCGCCCCCATGCGCACGTACTCGAGCAGCTCCGCATAGGCATTCTCGTCCACCTCGGGCGATTCATCGAAATCGAAACTCGAGGCGGCGATGCCCGCCAGATCATGAAGGATCTCGCGCGCCTCTTCGCCCATCGTGGCGCCTGCCGAGGCGACGCCGAAGCCGCCAAGAAACCCCTGGCACCATGCCCCCAGCGCCACGGCGCGTTCGGCGAGCGGACTGGCATCGCGCGGAAGCAGCGGATGGAATGACAGCTGCGGATCGTCAAGCTGGTGTTGGCAATATCCGACCAGCGCCTCGAGCAGCTCATGCCCAGCCCCGAGCGTGTCCGCCCGCGCCAGCGCCAACGAGTCCATCCAGTTCCCCTCGACCGCCCCGCCCGCACACAGGAACCCGCACAGAGACCCGTGCAGGTCCGAGGCGCCTGCCGGTATGCGCGCCTGGGTGAGCGCCCGCTCCAGCATGGCGTAATCGATGGATGCAGTGTCTGGCACGGTGCAGGGGTCACTGTTCGGGATGACGGCATTGTACCAATGGAGCGCGACGCGACTTGTGGGGGGCGCCGACCCCCGCCTACACTTGCCCCTCGCCAACCTGCGGGAAGGCGTTGGCGCTTTCACGGGAGCTGACATGGCCGGCCGGCAGCGCCGCCAAACACAGTTGCGAAGTTGGATGTTCTACATGCTGTTGCCGGCGCTGGTCGCCGGCGGCGCGCGGGCAGGCATGCTCGACCGGCAGTACGTGTTCGAGCCGCTGTTCGACGGCGTCGGGCTCTCACAGAACACCGTGAATGCGCTTTTGCAGGATTCCACGGGGTTCCTGTGGATCGCCACCCAGGGCGGTCTGCACCGCTTCGACGGCCGCGAAATCAAGCTGTGGCAGCATCATCCCGACGACCCCGACAGCCTGCCCGACAGCTTTGTCACGGCGCTGGTGGAGGACGATGACGGCGGAATCTGGATCGGGGCGAACAGCGGTGCGATTGCACGCATGCGGATGGCCGACGGCTCCATCGAGCGGATGAACCCGCGCTTCGTCGACGTTGATCCGCCGCTGACCGGCATTGCAAGCCTTCACGTCGAGGCTGGCGTCGGCCTGTGGGTAGCAGATCGCCGCGGCGTGCTTCTGCTGCCGCCCTCTCCGGCCACCAGCGTGCGCCTGCTCGACCTGGCAGGCGGGTCTTCCGCCGATACGCGGCACGTCTATTCGCTGGCACCCACCGGCGATGGCGGCGTCTTCGTCGCGACCGTCGACGGCCTGCTGCGGATCGACGCGGACGGTCAGGTGGCCTCGCTCCCCGACTCTGCGGGAGGGCGCTTCACCAGCCTGCTGGTCAGCCGGGCGGGCGTGCTGTTCGCCGGCTCGAATCACGGATTGCACAAGCTTGGCGACGACGGACTGACCGCTGTCGAGCTGGGCAGCGACTCGTTTCCGGTATCGGCCCTGGCGGAAGATGGCCACGGTCATCTGTGGGTCGGGCTGGCGCATCAGGGTCTGCTGCGCATTGACGAGGAGGGTGCCATCCTGCATCTGCGCCACGACCGCCACGTCCCGCGCGGACTGCCCGAAGACGAGATCGCTGCACTCCTGGTGGACAAAGGCGGCCTGCTCTGGGTCGGCGGAGTCGCCCGCGGTCTTTCGCATGCTGCGTCCGCAGGCGCACCATTCCGCTACCTGGCCGACCGGGAAGGTCCCGGGCAGCCGCTTGGCGACAACAATGTGCGCGCCATCGCGGAAAGCGCCGACGGCTCGCTGTGGCTTGGTTTCGAGGGCGGTGGATTGAAACGCCTGCGCCCCGGAGCGGTGGAGTTCGAGGACGTTTCGCCTGCCGTTCGCAGGACGTTGGGCACGGCGCCCGCATCGCTGCTGCGCGTCCAGGCACTGGACGTCGACAGCGAGGATCGTCTTTGGATCGCCACCACCGACGGTTTGGCGTACTTCGATCCGACGCGCGCGATCATCCGTGCCGCACCCGAACCGGCCGCCGCGGACGGGCTCGCGGACCGCAATCTGCGCGCCCTGGTGCACGGCGAGGATGGCAGCCTGTGGATCGGTGCCTTTCGCGGCGGGCTGACGCGAATGTGGCCTGGCGGCGAGCGCTGGGCCAGTTTTCGGCATGATCCAGATGACCAGGCCACCCTTTCGAACAGCGCCGTACTGACGCTGCTGGAGGAGCCCTCGGGCGCGCTGTGGATCGGCACGCTCAACGGCCTCAATCGCCTGGATCCGGGGAGTGCGGAGATCCGCCGCTTCCTGCATGCACCGGACGACCCGGAATCGCTGTCCGGCGACCTGATACGGGCACTGCATCGCGATCGCGAGGGACGACTGTGGATCGGCACCCACGCCGGACTCAATCGCCTCGATGCGCTGGACGCCGAGGGGGCCCGTTTCACCCGCTTTCTCACTCCAGGCAGGGACTTCGACAACACCATCTACGCCATTCTCGAGGACGACCTCGGTCACCTCTGGCTGTCCACCAATCGCGGCGTACTGATGTTCGACCCGGCCAACGCGACGTTCCGCGGCTTCGGCGTGCGCGATGGTCTGCAGGGGCCTGAATTCAACGGCGGCTCGCGGCTGCGACTGCGCGACGGTCGCCTCGCCTTCGGCGGTACTGACGGACTCAATCTGTTCCGCGCAGAAGATCTGATTGCCAGCGACTATCTGCCCCCTCTGCACATCACGTCGGTGCGCATCGGAGCGCAGGGCAGTGAGCTTGTTCACGGGCTCGCGCCGGAGCGCGTGGAGATCAGCCACACCGATCGCGTGGTGAGCATCGGTTTTGCGTCGCTGGACTTTCACGCGCCGGATCGCGTCCGCTACAGCTGGCGGCTCAACGGTTTCGACAGCGGCTGGAACGATGGCGGCAGCCGCCGCGAAGTGACCTATACCAACCTTCCGGCAGGCAGCTATCGTCTCGACGTGCGCGCCGCCAGTCGCCAGGGGGACTTCGGCGATCAGCAGACGTCGATCGAGGTCGTGGTAGCCCCTCCATGGTGGGCCAGCGGCCTGATGCGTGCCGTCTATGCGCTCACCATTGCGCTCGCTCTGCTGCTGCTATGGCGCCAGTCGCGGCACCGACGCCTGCTCCGCGATCAATACGCGCTGCAGCTACGCGAGCGGGAGGACCGGCTCAAGCTGGCCCTGTGGGGATCGGGTGACGAGTTCTGGGACTGGGACGTGGCCAACAACCGCTTCTACCGGCTCGGCGCCGACCAGCTGCTCGGATTCGTCGAAACCGAACAGCAGATGAGCAGCGACGACTGGCGAAAGCGCGCGGTACACGATGATGATCGTGAACGCGTGGAGCAGGTCCTCGCAGAGCACCTCGCGGGACGCACCGACTATTTCGAATCCGAGCATCGCATCCGCAACGCCGACAACCAATGGATATGGGTGCGCTCGCGCGGCAAGGTGGTGGAGCGTGATGGCGAAGGGCGTCCGCTGCGGATCTGCGGAACGGCACGCAACATCACCGATTCACGGCGCGCCGAGCGCGACAGGCGGGTCGCCGCCGAGGTCATCCGCAGCATGTCCGAGGGCGTGTCGGTGGTCGATCTGTCGTTCCGATTCGTCTCCGTCAATCCGGCCTTCAGCCGCATCACCGGCTACGCCCCGGAAGACGCGCTCGGCGAAGATGCCGGCATTCTCAATGGTCCTCAGCACACGGCCGAGGAGTACCGTCAGATGCGCCACGACCTGGAGCGCAATGGCAACTGGCATGGCGAGCTGTGGCAGAGGCGCAAGGATGGAGAGGACATCCTCTGCTGGCTGGAATCGACCGAGGTGCGCGATGCCAACGACATGCGCACCCACTACGTTGCGGTACTCACCGACATCACCGACCGCAAGCGCGCCGAGCAGGAGCTGCGCTATCTGGCCAACTACGACACCCTCACCGGCCTGCCCAACCGCACCCTGCTGGGCGAACGCCTCGCCCATGCCGTGATCCGCGCGCGCCGCCAGACCACCAAGATCGGCGTGCTCTTTCTCGATCTCGACCGCTTCAAGCACGTCAATGACTCCATGGGCCATGCCATGGGCGATCGTCTCCTCAAGGCCGCCGGTGCGCGCCTGCGGCTTACCGTGCGCGACACGGACACGGTGGCGCGGCTCGGTGGCGACGAATTCACGGTGGTGCTGGAGGACATCCACACGGTGACCCAGGCCGAGCGAGTGGCGCAGAAGATCCTGGAAGCCTTTGGCCAGCCGCTGGAGCTCGACGGACGTCTGGACGTGGTGATCTCGCCGTCGATCGGCATCGCGCTTTATCCGGATCACGGCCAGGTACCGACCGACCTGCTGAAGTTCGCCGATACCGCGATGTACCAGGCCAAGGACCGTGGCCGCAACACCTACCAGGTCTATGCCGAGACCATGGACGCCGAAGCGCGCCTGCGCGCCACCATGGTCGGTGCGCTGCGCCGTGCGCTGGACCGCGGGGAGTTCCGGCTGGTCTACCAGCCGAAGCTGTCTCTGCTGGATGACACCTTCACCGGTGTCGAGGCGCTGCTGCGCTGGGACAGTGAGGAACTGGGTCCGATTCCACCGACCACCTTCATTCCGCTGGCCGAGGAAACCGGCCTGATCATCGCCATCGGCGAATGGGTCCTGCGCGAGGCCTGCAGCCAGCTGCTGCGCTGGGCCGACCAGGAGCTCGGCCACCTGACCGTCGCGGTGAACGTCTCCGTGCTGCAGCTGTTCCGCGGCGAACTGGCGGAGCGACTTGCCGACATCGTCCAGGAATACGGCATTGCCCCCGAGCTCCTTGAACTCGAGCTGACGGAAAGCATGGTCATGGCCAACGCCGAGCAGTCGATCAACACGCTGCGGAGCCTCAAGGCCATCGGCGTCAACCTGGCCATCGACGACTTCGGCACCGGCTACTCGTCACTCGCCTACCTGAAGCGGCTGCCGATCGACACCCTGAAGATCGACAAGGAGTTCGTCGGCGACATCACCACCGACCCCGACGATGAGGCGATCACCGCCACCATCATCGCCATGGCCCACTCGCTTGGCCTGAACGTGATCGCCGAAGGTGTCGAGACCGAGGAGCAGCTCTTGTACCTGCGCGAGCAGCGCTGCGATGAAGTGCAGGGGTTCTGGCTCAGCGCGCCACTGGAAGCCGAGCGCTGCACGACATTCCTGCTCTCCCGCCATCAGGCGATGCAGAAGCGGCGTCGCACGACCAAGACCTAGTGTGGTGTTCCGTAATTAGGTTGCCGAAATCGCGCTGCGGATTCGGCTC
>CAZGKE010000189.1:0-5920 GCA_964526035.1 uncultured Gammaproteobacteria bacterium
ACCGCATACGGGTCCGCAATGCCGATGCCTGCCAGCAGGCGGCGCTCCAACGCCTCCATCGCTGCGGCGCCGGAGCCATTCTCGTGGTCGTGACCGAGCAGGTGCAGCATGCCGTGGACCAGCAGATGGGCGCAGTGGTCGGCGAGTGTCTTGTGCTGTTCCTGCGCTTCGCGCTGCATGACCGGTACGCACAACGCGATGTCGCCGAGATAGCGTCGATCCTCGATGGTGTAGCCGGCCGGAAAGGAAAGCACGTTGGTGGCGTAGTCCTTGCCGCGGTACTCATGATTCAGCCTGCGGCCTTCGTCTTCGTCCACCAGGCGCACACCGATCTCGACGCGCGCCTTGCGCCGACCCAGCGGCAGTGCGGCCCACTTCAACAGCCGCGACTTGCCGGGCAGCCCGCGGCGCGACAGACCCGGCGAATAGCCGAGACCGAGCGCCAGCTCAGCCATGCTGACCGTGTCCTTCGTCTGCGGCCTCGTAGGCACGCACGATGCGCTGCACCAGCGGATGGCGCACCACGTCGCGCGAGTTGAAGAAGGTGAAGCTGATGCCGTTGACGTCCTTCAGCACATCCAGGGCATCGCGCAGCCCCGATTTCTGGTGCTTGGGCAGGTCGATCTGCGTCAGGTCGCCGGTCACCACGGCCACCGAACCGAAGCCGATGCGGGTAAGGAACATCTTCATCTGTTCAACCGAGGTGTTCTGCGCCTCGTCGAGGATGACGAATGAGTCGTTGAGCGTGCGGCCGCGCATGTAGGCCAGCGGCGCGACCTCGATGACGTTGCGCTCCATCAGCTTGGCCACGCGCTCGAAGCCGAGCATCTCGTAGAGCGCGTCGTAAAGGGGACGCAGGTAGGGATCGACCTTCTGACTCAGATCCCCGGGCAGGAAGCCCAGCTTCTCCCCGGCCTCGACCGCCGGACGCACCAGGATCAGGCGCTGCACCCGGTTCTGTTCGAGCGCTTCCACCGCACTGGCGACGCCAAGATAGGTCTTGCCGGTCCCGGCCGGGCCGATGCCGAAATTGATGTCGTGGGTGGCGATGCGGTGCAGGTACACCTTCTGGTTGGGGCCACGCCCGCGCACCACGCCGCGCTTGACCTTGACCACCACGTCCTGGACCTGCGCCTCGGCCTCCGCTTCGAGCGCCTCGACGCCGGCATCCTGGAGGAACAGATGAACGCGATGCGGTGCCAGCGTCTCCTGGTCGGTCGCGTCGTAGAGCTCGCCGATCAGGCGTCGCGTCAGCCCGACGGCGCGGTCGTCGCCGGTGACCCGGAACACGTTGCCGCGGTTCATGATTTCCACGCCCATGCGCAGCTCGATCTGGCGCAGGTGCTCGTCGAGCGGGCCGCACAGGTTGGCAAGCCGCGCGCCGTCATCGGGCTCCAGCGCAAAGTCCACGGACAGGGGCTGGTTCACGCGGCGTCGCTGGTCTTGAGGTCGGTGCTCACCAGCCGGCCGCGCAGGGAGTTGGCCAGCGCACCGGTGATGACGACGTCGGCGAATTGGCCGATCAGCTGCGGCGGCGCCGCGAAGTTGACGTGGCGCATGTTCTCGGTGCGTCCGGTGAGCTCATTCGGATCCCTGCGGCTGGGGCCCTCCACCAGCACGCGCTGCACGCTTCCCACCATCGCTTCGGAAATGCGTTTCGCGTTGGAATCGATGGCCGCCTGCAGGCGATGCAGGCGCTGCTTCTTGACGTCTTCCGGGGTGTCGTCGGCAAGGTTGGCGGCCGGCGTGCCGGGGCGGCGCGAGTAGACAAAGCTGAAGCTCTGGTCGAAGCCGATGTCATCGATCAGCTTCATGGTGGCCTCGAAATCGCGCTCGCTTTCGCCGGGGAAGCCGATGATGAAATCCGAGCTGATCGAGATGCCCGGCCGCGCTTCGCGCAGGCGTCGGATTCTGGCCTTGTACTCGAGCACGGTATGGCCACGCTTCATGGCGGTGAGGATGCGGTCGGAGCCGGCCTGCACCGGAAGATGCAAAAAGGCGGCGAGTTCGGGCACGTCGCGATGGGCTTCGATGAGGCTGTCGCTGAATTCCACGGGGTGCGAGGTGGTGTAGCGGATGCGGTCGATTCCCGGAATCTGCGCCACCGCGCGTATCAGCAGCGCCAGATCGGCGAGCGTGCCGTCAGCCATTTCGTCGCGATAGGCATTGACGTTCTGGCCCAGCAGATTGACCTCGCGCACGCCCTGCGCGGCCAGCTGCGAGACTTCCAGCAGCACGTCGTCAAAGCGACGACTGACTTCTTCACCGCGGGTGTAGGGCACCACGCAGAAGCTGCAGTACTTGCTGCAGCCCTCCATGATGGAGACGAAGGCGCTCGGGCCGTCCGCGCGCGGCTCCGGCAGGCGATCGAACTTCTCGATCTCGGGGAAGCTGATGTCCACCTGGGCGCGACCGCTGTCACGACGAGCCTCGATCATTTCCGGCAGGCGGTGCAGGGTCTGCGGTCCGAACACCAGGTCGACGTAGGGCGCGCGCTTGAGGATGGCGTCCCCCTCCTGGCTGGCGACACAGCCACCGACGCCGATGATCACCTTGTCGTTGACCTTTTTCAGCCGCTTCCAGCGGCCCAGTTGCGAGAACACCTTCTCCTGGGCCTTTTCGCGGATTGAGCAGGTATTGACCAGGATGACGTCGGCCTCGGCCTCGTTGTCGGTCAGCTCGAGCCCGTGCTCGGCCGCAAGCACGTCGGCCATCTTGGCCGAGTCGTACTCGTTCATCTGACAGCCGTGGGTCTTGATGTGGAGCTTGCCGGGCATCGCAAACGGGACCATGGGAAACCGACGATTGTAGGCCTTGAAGGCGGCCATCGCCAACGTGCTGCCGCCTGCCCGGGCAACGCCGGGCTTGCCCGATGCCCGCGGGTGGCAGAAACTTGACCAGCCGTCCGTGGTCCCGAACCCATGACCCGAGCCCTTGCCATCGCTGTCCTGTTGCTTGCTGCCGCCCCGCTGGCGGCCACGGGCATGTATCGCTGCCAGGGCGCCGGCGGGGAAATCGCCTATACCAGCGATACCAACGGCTACAGCAACTGCAGGTCGATGAACCCGCCCGCCAACCCGCCGTCGACCCAGACCGATGGCGCCGGGGTACGCCGCGGCGCCGTCTACAAGTTCGAACGCGACGGCGTCACTCATTACACCAACGTCCGGCCCAGCGGCCGTCACAGGGTGCTGTTCACCTACGTCGATCGCTGCTTCGCGTGTGCCATCGACTCGGCGGTCGACTGGCGGATGACGCGGCTCAACCGCGAGGCCTACGCCGAGGAGATCGCCGAGATCGCCGCGCGCCATCGGGTCGATCAGGCGCTGGTGCGTGCCGTGGTCCATGCCGAGTCGCACTTCAACCCCATGGCGCTGTCGCGCAAGGGTGCGCAGGGACTTATGCAGTTGATGCCGGGGACCGCTGGCGATCTGGGGGTGGTCGATGCCTTCAATCCGCGCGAGAACATTGAAGGCGGCGTCGCCTATCTGGCGGGCCTGTTGACCCGATTCAACGGCGACGAACGCCTGGCCGCCGCGGCCTACAATGCCGGACCCGGGGCAGTGCAGCGGCACGGCGGCATTCCACCGTTCGCTGAGACCCAGGTATACGTCGAGCGGGTCGGCATCCTGCGTGAGCGTTACGCCAACGGGGAGTAGTGGGGTTTACGCAGGTCGGGGTAAGCGCAGCGCACCCCGATTCTTCGGCTGTCCGAACCGCGACGTTGGGGTGCGCTGCACTTGCCCCAACCTGCGACGTGCCCCTCAACTCGCCCCACGCGGCAGCGGGCGCTGCGCCAACACCATGTCGGTATTGAACGGTACCCCTGCGCGCAGGCCTGACACGCTGGATTTCGAGCCCGGCGGCAGGGCCGCTTCGCGGGTGCGCAGGTCGTTCTGGTCGACGATGTCGTCGCCGTCCAGGGTCAGCAGGATGTCACCGGGCCGCAGGCCGGCCTGATCGGCGGGGCCCGCTGGATAGACGGCTGCGACCGCCACGCCGCGCCGCTGGGCGTCCCCGGTCATGGCCGGCGCATCGATGTATTCGACGCCCATCCAGCCGCGGATCACGAAACCGTGCTGCACGATCTGATCCAGCACCATCGCGGCGGTGCGCACCGGTATGGCGAATCCGATGCCTTCGGCGCCGGTACCGCGCCCGAATACCGCGGTGTTGATGCCGACCAGCTCTCCGTGGGCGTTGATGAGGGCACCGCCGGAATTGCCGGTGTTGATGGCCGCGTCGGTCTGGATGAAGTCCTCGTAGGTGCTGAGATTGAGCTGGTTGCGTCCGGTGGCGCTGATGATGCCGAGCGTGACCGTCTGGCCCATCCCGAACGGATTGCCGATCGCCATTGCCACGTCGCCGACGCGCAGGCCGATTTCCTCGGACAGCGTCATGGCGGGGAGGCTGCTGCCCTCGATGCGCAGTACGGCGAGGTCGGTTTCGCGATCGCTTCCGACCACGCTGGCGCGCGTCACCCGCCCGTCCCAAAGGACCGCCTGGATATCGTCGGCACCTGCGATGACGTGATGATTGGTCAGTACGTAGCCATCGCCGCTGACGATGACTCCGGAGCCCAGGCTCTGCTCCAGGCGCTGCCGTGGCGGGCCCACGCTGATGCCGGAGAAGCGCTGCAGATAAGGGTTGGGCACCAGGCGCACGGCGCGCTCGGTGACCACCTTGTTGGCATAGATGTTCACGACCGAAGGCGCAGCCCGAGCCACTGCCTCGCTGTAGGACACGGCTCCGGCAGCATGCGTGCTCACCGGGTGTGATGGAGGCGGCGTGGTTTCCACGGACGCTTCGGCGCCGTGCCAGCCGCGGCGCAGCGTGTCCACGGCATTCGGCGCGGCCACCACGGCCACGAAAGCGATGGCCAGCCCGAGAATGGCGGACTGCGCAAGGAAGAGAACGGTTTTCAATGGCGTACGGTTCATGGGCTGGCTGCGGCGATTCGATTGTCTGCCGCTTCTTACTTCGTCTAAACTACCACGATTTTGCGGGCCGGCAGGCCCTGCCAAGCACGTTTTTCCTTTCCAATTGATGGCTTAGCGGAGACCCGGATGGCCAACGAAGGCGTCAACCCGGGGCGACGCCGCTTCATCACTGCCACCACCGCCGTCGTCGGCGGCGTGGGGGTGGCGTTTGCGGCCGTGCCCTTCATCAAGTCGTGGACACCCAGCGCCAGGGCCCAGGTGGCCGGCGCGCCGGTGGAAGTCGATCTGAGCAAGATCGAAGTCGGTCAACGCTATGTCGTTCAGTGGCGCGGCCAGCCGGTCTGGATCCTCCGCCGCAACGAAGACGTGCTGTCCAGGCTTCCAGGACTCAACGAGCGCTTGCGCGATCCGGATTCGCAGGTCGCTGACCAGCAGCCCGGCTATGCGCAGAACGACCATCGCTCGATCAAGCCGGAGTGGATGGTTCTGATCGGTCTGTGCACGCATCTTGGATGCGCGCCCCGCTATATTCCCGAGATGGCCCCGCAGCCGTTCGATGGTCAGTGGCAGGGCGGCTTTTTCTGCCCCTGTCACAACTCGCGCTTCGACATGGCCGGCCGCGTCTACCAGGGCGTACCCGCGCCCACCAACCTGCGCGTGCCGCCGCACCGCTACCTGGATGACAACCTCATCCAGATCGGCGTGAATCCGGAAGGAGCAGCCTGATGTCGAGCAGCAACCCGATCACGCGCGTCGTGGGCGGCGTGCAGTCCTGGTTCGAGGACCGCGCACCGGGCGCCAGGATGTGGTGGAACCGCCACGCCGCGCAGTACTACGCGCCGAAGAACTTCAACATCTGGTATTACTTCGGCTCGCTGGCGATCCTGGTGCTGGTCAACCAGATCGTCACCGGCATCTGGCTCACCATGAGCTACAAGCCGAGTGCCGCCGAGGCCTTCGCTTCGGTCGAGTACATCATG
>CAZGKE010000190.1:0-412 GCA_964526035.1 uncultured Gammaproteobacteria bacterium
ACAAAGACACCAAGGTCATCTGCCAGGGCTTCACCGGCCAGCAGGGCACCTTCCACTCCGAGCAGGCGCTCGACTACGGCACCAAACTGGTCGGCGGCGTCACGCCCGGCAAGGGCGGCAAGGAGCATATCGGACTGCCCGTGTTCAATACGGTGCAGGACGCCGTCGACGACACCGGCGCCACCGCCAGCGTCATCTACGTGCCGCCACCCTTTGCCGCCGACGCCATCCTCGAGGCCGCCGACGCCGGCATCGAAGTGATCGTGTGCATCACCGAGGGGATTCCGGTACTCGACATGTTGCGCGTGAAGAACGTGCTGGAGCACCACTACCACGACACCCGACTGATCGGCCCCAACTGCCCCGGCATCATCACCCCCGGCGAGTGCAAGATCGGCATCATGCCCGGACA
>CAZGKE010000190.1:422-5905 GCA_964526035.1 uncultured Gammaproteobacteria bacterium
CGTCGCCATCACCGAGGGCATCCCGGTGCTCGACATGCTGCGCGTCAAGCACGCGCTGGCGCACTACGACGAATGCTGGCTGATCGGCCCCAACTGCCCCGGCATCATCACCCCGGGCGAGTGCAAGATCGGCATCATGCCCGGCCACATCCACAAGCCCGGCAAGGTCGGCATCGTCAGCCGTTCAGGCACCTTGACCTACGAGGCGGTGTTCCAGACCACCCAGGCCGGGCTCGGTCAGAGCACCTGCATCGGTATCGGTGGCGACCCGCTCAACGGCATGAACTTCATCGACTGCCTGAAGCTGTTCCAGGACGATCCCGGAACGGAAGGCATCATCATGGTCGGCGAGATCGGCGGCTCGGCCGAAGAAGAGGCTGCGGAGTTCATCAAGGAGTATGTGACCAAGCCGGTGGTCGCCTACATCGCCGGCGCCACCGCCCCGCCCGGCAAGCGCATGGGTCACGCCGGTGCCATCATCTCCGGTGGCAAGGGTACTGCTGCAGCCAAGTTCGAAGCGCTGGAGGAAGCCGGTGCCACCACGGTGCGCTCCCCGGCGGATCTGGGCCGCGCCCTCGTCGAGCGCATGCAGTAGTCGCGTCGCGCCGGGCGCGTCGCGAGCGGGGATTGCCCATGCTGCGGATTGCCTTGGCCCAGTGCGATTTCGCGGTTGGTGCGGTGGCCGCCAATGCTGCGCGGATCGCGTCGCTGATGGCTGAAGCGCGCGACGGCGGGGCGCATCTGGCGGTGTTCCCCGAGCTCGCGGTTTCCGGCTATCCACCCGAGGACCTGCTGTATCGCCGCGCTTTCGTCGAGGCGTGCGCCGCGGCCGCCGAAGCCCTGGCCGCGGCGACGCAGGACCTCGAAGCGGTGGTCGGCACGCCTGCGACCAGCGACGGCGCGCTGCGCAATGCCGCGCTGTGGTTTGCCGACGGCCGGCGCGTGGCCTGCTACGCCAAGCAGGAATTGCCCAACCACACGGTGTTCGACGAGAAGCGCTACTTCACTGCCGGCCCTGCGCAGCCGCTGCTGCGCGAGGTGGCCGGCGTGCAGGTGGCGGTGATCGTGTGTGAGGACGCCTGGGTCGAAGGCCCGGCCGCACAGGCAGCCGCGGCGGGTGCGCAGCTGCTGCTGGTAATCAATGCATCGCCATTCGAGCGCGGCAAGGATGTACGCCGCGAAGCCCTGCTGTCGGCGCGCGCTCGCCAGCACGGCATGGCGATCGCCTACGTGAACTGCGTCGGCGGCCAGGACGATCTGGTGTTCGATGGCGGAAGCCTGTTGGTGGACAGCGATGGCCGAGTGGCGGCGCGTGCCGAAGCCTGCGTCGAGACGCTGTTGTTGGCCGATTTCGATCCAGCTTTGCGGCGCTTCAGTACGGTCGACTGGCTCAGCGAGTCTGACGGGGGCGTCGAATCGCAGGTGTATCGCGCGGCGGTGCGCGCCACAGCGGACTACGTCGAAAAGAACCGGTTTCCCGGCGTGTTGCTCGGCCTTTCGGGCGGCATCGATTCGGCGCTGGTGCTTGCCATTGCGGTGGATGCACTGGGACCGGAGCGGGTCACTGCGGTGATGCTGCCGTCGCGCTACACCTCGCAGCTCAGTACCGATCTGGCCACGGCGCAGGCAGGCACGCTTGGCGTCTCGCTCCTGGAGCTGCCCATCGAGTCGCCGTTCCAGGCTTTCATGGGCGTGCTGGCGCCGCAGTTCGAGGGGCAGCCGCCGGATGTCACCGAGGAGAACCTGCAGTCGCGCAGCCGCGGGGCGCTGCTGATGGCGCTTTCCAATCGCGGCGGACGTCTGCTGTTGACCACCGGAAACAAGAGCGAAATGGCGGTGGGTTACGCCACGCTGTACGGCGACATGTGCGGAGGCTTCGCTCCGATCAAGGATCTCTACAAGACCGAGGTCTTTGCGCTGGCACGCTGGCGCAATCGCAGCGTGGAAGTCATTCCGGCCGGCGTCATCGAGCGACCGCCGTCGGCGGAACTTCGCGAAGGCCAGACCGACCAGGATTCGCTGCCGCCCTACGAGGTGCTCGACGCCATGCTGCGCGGATTCATCGACGAGGATCGCTCGATCGCCGAGCTGGTGGCCGAGGGCATCGCCGAGCAGGCGGTCGTCGAGCGGGTCACGCGCCTGGTGCTGGGCAGCGAGTTCAAGCGCCGCCAGTCGGCACCCGGGCCGAAACTGGGTCCGCGCGCCTTCGGCCGCGATCGCCGCTATCCCGTCACCAGCGGCTGGAAGGGTTGAGCGCGAGGCCCTTGGGGTCCCAAGGCCTATACTGCAGCGATGGCTAACCTTGCGGCCGCAAAATCGCAGTCGACTGCGCAGATTGCGCTCACTCGCTTCGAGCTGAGTCGCCGCGAGTTCTACTTCTACAATCTCTACAGGCTGCTGCAGGCGACGCTGCTGGGCGGTGTGGCCTTCAGTCCGCTGGTCGCGCCCTTCGTCGAGGTGCGCTCGCCGCTGCTGGCGCAGATGGTGGCGGTGGCCTTCCTGCTGCTGGCTTTTGCCGGCTTTCTGCTCGGGCAGCGCCGTCCCGACCTGATCCGCGTGCTGACGGTGATCGGAGTGGCCACCGATTGCCTGGTGGCGGGTGTCGCCATGTACTGCGTGGTCGGCATGTCCAACGGCATCGCCTTGCTGCTGGTGGTCAATGTGGGTGCCGGGGCGGTGCTGCTGCCGCCGCGCATGGCGCTCAGTCTGGCCGGCCTGGCGGGCGTGGTGACGGTGGGCGAGGGTCTGCTGGCGCGTCAGCTTCACGGCGGCATCGAGCGCAACCTGGTCGAGGCCTTGCTGTTTGGCGTGACCTACGTCGGACTTGCCGCCCTGGTCTACCTCCTTGCGCAACGATTGCGCGAGTCGCAGGCGCTCGCCGAGCGCCGCGGCGAAGAGGTGGCCAATCTGGCACAGCTCAACGAACTGATCATCCGCCGCATGCGATCAGGCGTCATAGTGGTCGATCGCGCGCAGCGCATCCACCTTTGCAACGAGGTGGCGTGGATGATGCTCGGCCAGCCGCCGGCGGAGCAGCGCAACCTCGGCGAACTGGCGCCCGGCCTTGCCCAGCGCCTGCACCAGTGGCGCACCGGCCTGCGCCGCAGCAGTCGTTCTGACGGCGTGGTGCTGGTTGAAGGCGGCCCGGAAGTGGTGCCGCATTTCACCGGCCTCAACCTTGAGGGCACCCTCCACCTGGTGTTTCTGGAAGACACTTCGCTGTTGTCCCAGCGGGCCGAGGAAATGACGCTGGCCTCACTGGGTCGACTTTCTGCCAGCATCGCGCACGAGATACGCAACCCGCTGGCGGCGATCAGCTATTCGGCCCAGCTGCTTGCGGAATCGGAGGACCTCAATGTCGCCGACACGCGGCTGGTGGAGATCGTCAACAGCCACTGCCAGCGCATGAACGGGATCGTCGAAAACATCCTGCAGCTTTCGCGGCGCGAGCGTTCGCGGCCCGAGGAACTGGACCTGGTCGGCTGGGCGCTGGCCTTCGTCGAGGACTATCGCAGCAGTCATGACATGGGCCGCGATGAATTGCGAACAGTGCTCCCCGACCGACCGGTCGGGGTCATTGTCGACCCGCAGCACCTGCATCAGGTGGCGGCCAATCTCGTCGACAACGCGCGACGCTACGGTCACGCGCCGGGTGAGCCGGCGCGCATCGTGATTGCCGTCGGGCAGGAAAGTGCCCGACCGGTCAGCATGGACGTCATTGATCGCGGGCCCGGAATTCCCGCGCGGGTTGCGGAAAACATCTTCGAGCCATTTTTCACCACCCACGAGTTCGGAACGGGGCTGGGTCTGTACATTGCGCGCCAGCTTTGCGAAGCCAACGGCATCAGCCTCGACTTCCATCCGCTGGCTGGCGGGGGCAGCTGTTTTCGCATCGGCTTTGCTCCGGCGCCCCTGTTCGGGCGGGAAAGCACCTCAGCCGAGCGCCCTGCCGGCAAAAAGATTTACACTTGAATGCAGCAATTGTTGCCGGATAGCTTCACAATCAGGCGCTTGAAGGACGGGCCCTGGTCGGTTTCCGACAGGCCAAGCCCGAGTCACGCTAAATGAATGCCCCCGACATCAAATCCATGAGCAAACCTGTCGCACTGATCGTCGACGACGAGAAGGATATCCGCGAGCTGATCAGCCTGACGCTGTCGCGCATGGGTATTGCGGTCGACACCGCGGGCGACGTCGCCGAAGCGCGCACCAAGCTTGCCGGGCGAAGCTACGATCTGTGCTTCACCGACATGCGCCTTCCCGACGGCAGCGGCCAGGACCTGATCTCGCACATCGTGCGCCAGCACGGCGATCTTCCGGTGGCCATGATCACCGCTTACGGAAACGTGGATGCGGCGGTGAGTGCACTCAAGGCCGGCGCCTTCGACTTCGTGAGCAAGCCGGTCGACCTGGCCGTGCTGCGACGCATGGTGGAGACCGCGCTCAAACTGCGCAGCGAGCGGCGCGCGGTGCTGGAGTCTGCAGCCGAGCGCCTGCAGGGCGATTCCGAGGCGATCCGCAACGTCAGAGACACCGTCGCCAAGCTGGCGCGCAGCCAGGCGCCAGTGCATATCAGCGGTGAATCGGGGGTCGGCAAGGAACTGGCCGCACGGCTCATCCACGACCAGGGTCCGCGTGCGGCCAATGCGTTTGTCCCGGTCAATTGCGGCGCCATTCCTCCGGACCTGATGGAGAGCGAGTTCTTCGGTCACCGCCGCGGCAGTTTTACCGGTGCGCAGAGTGACAAGGAGGGCCTGTTCCAGGCGGCCAGCGGCGGCACCCTGTTCCTTGACGAAATCGCCGAGCTGCCGATGGCCATGCAGGTCAAGCTGCTGCGTGCCATTCAGGAGCGCAAGGTGCGGCCGGTCGGTGCGCAGACGGAGATTGCCGTCGACGTGCGCCTGCTCTCGGCCACGCACAAGGATCTCGCGGTGCTGGTCGGGCAAGGCGGGTTCCGCCACGACCTTTACTACCGCATCAATGTCATCGAACTGCACATGCCCTCGCTGCGCGAGCGGCGCGAGGACATCCCGGCGCTGGCGCGGCACCTGCTCAAGCGCATCGCCGACAACCATGCCATCAAACGGCCTGAGCTGACCGGTCACGCCATCGTCGCCCTGCAGCACTATGCGTTCCCGGGCAACGTGCGCGAGCTCGAAAACATCCTGGAAAGGGCGGTGGCCCTGTGCGACGGCGAATACATCACGGCCGAAGACCTCAAGCTCACCTACGCACACAGCGCCACCCCGGTACCCGGATCAGGCGGACGCGCGCCGCTGGCGCCGGTAGCCAATACGGAAGGCGCACCGATGCCGTTCAGCCCCGGCGACCAGCCGCTCGAAGACTACGTCGAGACGCTGGAGCGCGAGGCGATCGTGAAGGCGCTCGAGGAATGCCGCTACAACAAGACCAAGGCGGCCGCCAGGCTGGGCATCACCTTTCGCGCGCTGCGCTATCGGCTGAAGAAGCTGGGGATCGACTAG
>CAZGKE010000191.1:0-5901 GCA_964526035.1 uncultured Gammaproteobacteria bacterium
CGCATCAGTCGGATATCGTGATGCTAAACTCGAATCCCTCATAGGTTTCAACCATCTTTCCGAACTGTGCCAATGTTAAGAATTGGCCATCAATGATGAAGGCAACTTCGCCTGAGCCATAGCTGATCCTGCCTCGGGCGGTGTCGTGGGTCATTTGAAAGTTGCCAGGCTGCCGTTGTTCGATATGCCGTGTGCACAGCGCTTGGCGTATGCGTCCACGAATTCGGCCAAGTGCAAGATAGGGACTCGTCGTATCGAATTCACGGAAGTAGAATCCATACCCGTCGCTCCCCTCTTCCTGGGCTTGAAGTGCAAACCCCAGGCTGACGGGAAACGTCGTGATCATAAAGCGCCTTTCTTGGCCTGCGCAGTCGGTGTACGTTTCGTAAAGAGGAAAGTCGCTTTCAGGATCGCTTCCCTCTGCTGAGTCTTCAGGGGATTTCCAACGGCCGTTGAATTGAACCACGTTCACTTGCTCCACGCAAAAGTCATTTGTTCCAGCGTATGCATTGCACGAGTTGTCCCGCAGTCCTGGTCGTTCGCAAGAGCACGGCGATTGGAAATCGCGGGGGAATCGGAAAGACGTAGCCGAGTGAGTAGGACGAGGATTATGCAAAAAACTATCGAGAGTTTAACCGACAACTTGGCGATTTTTCAGTAGCCCTCGCGGAAGTCTATTCGTTCCGCGAAGATTGGCATCAAGACGCCAGCGCCAATCCGCTTATTCGTCAGTATCAAGCGACGTTGGACGCGGTCCTGCGGGCTGAGCCTAAGCTGCGGCCTTGCGCAGTGCAGTGTTGCCACTGCGAAATTCACTTTCTAACTCATCCTCGCAATTCTGGGCGGCAGAATCTGCGCTGTCCGTTCGGCTGTCAGGAGCATCATCGGCGGCAGCGGTCCAATGAGCGGAGCCGCGAGCACTATAAAAACCCCTCGGCCAAAAAGAAGAAGAAACTTCTCAATGGCAAGCGCAGCCGGTCCGGCAGTGCCACCCCGGTTGCTGAGCTCCCGGCACCGCCGTCATTGGCCGAACAAGGTGTCGCGGAAGTACTCGCCCCGGGAGAGTCTTCCGTAGACGCAACGGCCAGCATTCGGGTTGTGAATATCGACGATGTGAATATCGATGCTCCGGCACGTGTTGCTTGTCCGTCGCCGCGCGAGGGTAGGACGACTGGAGGGACTGGAGGCACGCTACCGGAGAAGCCAGTCGCGATCGTCCTGGAATTGCCACTGGAGGGCTTCGTGCTCAATGAGCAGGCGCTGCGGAACTCGAGTGTGCTCGGCTACGCGGCGATGGTGGCGAGTCTGATCCTGGAGCGGACGATCAGCCGTGAAGCACTGCTGGCCAGGTTGCTCAGGCGTATGAGACAACACAGCATAGGACGACTATCGCGACGCGAATATGTTCTTCAGTTTCTCAATCAACACCCGCCCTGAGTGCCGCGCGATGAATGAAACTGTGGAACGCATGAGCCTGGATCTTCGCTACGAGAGCTATCGCATGCGGAGCGAGGCTGCCGAAGCGCGCCTGCTGGCGTCCATCGCCGATCAGGGAATCCTGCAGCCGCTCGCGGGCGTGGATACGCCGCAGGGACGCTGGCTGCTGGATGGCTTCAAACGCTATCGCTGCGCCGCGAAACTCGGGATCGAATGCCTGCCCTACGTTTCCTTGGGCGAAGAGGCGGGACACGGCATTGCCCAGTTGATGCGCGTTACCGAGCGCAAGCAGCTGAGCATTCTGGAACAGGCCCGGTTCGTGATCGAACTGCTTTCACAGTACGACATGACTCCAGCCGATGTGGCTCAGATGCTGTCACGGAGCAAGGCCTGGGTAAGTATGCGCCGCGGCCTGCTGGCCGAGATGAGCCAGACGGTTCAAGACATTCTGTTTCGCGGCGCGTTTCCCGTCTACTCGTACATGGCCACATTGCGACCGTTCATGCGCATGAAAGGTGTCGGCCGGAGCGAGATCGAGCGGTTCGTGCAAGCTGTCGCCGGCCAACGGCTGAGCGTGCGTGAGATCGAGCTGCTGGCCCATGGCTACTTCCGCGGGCCGGATTCGCTGCGGGCCGCGATCGACCAGGGGAAATGGAAGTGGACGCTCGACCAGATGCGGGCAGTTCCCGAGGACTGCGACCGCTGCAATGAATTCGAGCGGAAGCTGCTCAAGGAGTTGGAGCGACTGTTGAAGTCGATGCAACGGGTCGTGACCGACTGCGATGACTCGCGTCTGCAATCGCAGGCTTTCCACGCGCAAGCCAATCTGTTAGTCGCCAGTCTGCTTAGCAGGCGGGATTCTTTTTTCACCAAGTTGGAGGAACTCCATGATCGATCCGGACATGCGTAACGCGATTTTCAAACTGCACACCGAGGGCATGTCGGCCCGCCAGATCAGCCGCTGCTTGCGCGTCAGTCGCAATACGGTGCGAACGATCATCGCCCAGCAGGGCAAATTCAAACCCAAGGAACGAAACGACAAGCTGCAGCTCGATACCGATCTGCTCCAGCGGCTGTACAACGAATGCGATGGTTGGATACAGCGCGTGCATGAAAAACTTATCGAGGAAGAGCAGATCCAAGTCGCCTACTCCACGCTCACTAGCCGCATGCGCGAGTTGGGCCTCAGTGGGCCACGCTCAAATCGGTGTGAACGCGTGCCAGATGAACCGGGGGCGGAAATGCAGCATGATACTACGGTCTATCAAGTCCTGCTGGGGAAACAAAGAACCAGGCTAATCGCCAGCTTGCTTTACCTGCGTTATTCGAAATGCCGCTACTTGAAGTTCTACCGGAACTTCAATCGCTTCGTCTTCAAATGCTTTATACACGAAGGGCTGATGCACTGGGGCTACTCCGCGGCGTGGTGTATTATCGACAACACCAATCTGGCTCGCCTGCGCGGGGCGGGCAAAGGAGCCATCATCGTGCCGGAGATGGAGGCTTTCGCGCGGCGCTATGGCTTCCAGTTCGTGTGCCATGCCATCAATCATCCCAATCGCAAGGCGGGCGAGGAGCGAAGTTTTTGGACAGTCGAAACGAACTTCCTGCCTGGCCGCACCTTCGAAAGCCTGGAAGACCTCAACCAGCAAGCCTTCCAGTGGTCCACCGAACGGATGGAACATCGGCCTCAGGGCAAATCGCAGCTGATTCCCGCGAAGGCCTTCGAGCATGAGCGCAGTTACTTACACCCCCTGCCCAATCATCTGCCTGAGCCCTACCAGGAGCACGAGCGCGGCACCGATCAGTATGGCTTCATCGCCTTCGGCGCCAACTACTACTGGGTACCGGGCACTCGCCGCGATGATGTAAAGGTCTTGCAATATGCCGGCAGCTTGAAGATCTTCCTGCAGCACGACTGCTTGGCCGAGTATGCGCTCGCCGCCGACGGCGTGCGTGGGCAGCGTTTCAGTCCGCCCGACCAGCCGCGACCACGGCATCAGCCAAGGAATCGCCATCGCGACGCACGGCAGGAGGAGCAAGCCTTGCGGGCTCTGGGCGCGGAAGTCGCCGAGTATCTCGACTTCGCGGTAAAAGCGCCCGGCATCCAGCGTCATCGCTTTACCCGCGCGCTGTTCGCCCTCAGTCGCAAACTGCCTCAGGCGATCTTCGCCAAGACGCTCGAGCGGGCGCTGCGTTATCGCATCGTGGACTTGGCCACGTTGCAGCGCATCGCTTGGCTGTGCCTCAGCCAAGCCGATGACGTGTTGCCCGAGGCCCAGGTGGACGACGACTTCCAACAGCGGCCTGCTTACCAGGCCGGCTGTCTGACCGACTTGCCTGATCTATCCGTGTTTGAACAACTGCCTGACGAAGATGATAACGAGCACAAGGAGGCCGAAGATGACGACCGACCCTGATAAACCCAACTCGCAACTGGACGAAAGACTGATCGAGATGCTGAAGTTTCTGCGCTTGGGAAGACTGCATGCCCAGTGGGATGAAACATTGGAAGTGATCCGCAAGGGCCGCTACTCGGCCGAAAGGCTGCTGCGGTACGTCTTGGAGGAAGAATATCGGGCTAAACGTGAAAACGGGCGGCTGCTGCGTCGACAGCGGGCGGGCATTCCTGAGATGCTCGAGATGGAGACGTTTCCCTTCGCGCGTCAGCCCAAACTCGATCGCAAGAAGATCATGTCCTACTACGACAGCTTCGATTACATGACCAAGCAGCGAAGCATGGTCTGGCTGGGCCCCACCGGCTGCGGCAAGACCGGACTGGCCACCGCCTTTCTGTTGCAAGCCCTTGATCGCGGCCATCGCGGATACTTCGTCACCTTCCCCCAGTTGCTACAGGAACTATTCCAGTCGCTGGCCGATCGTAGCGACGGCAAGCTGCTCCACCGTTACGCATCGTACGACTGCCTGGTGATCGACGAGGTGGGTTATGTCGAGGTCGAGCCGGCCCAGGTGGGTCAGTTCTTTACGTTGATGCACAAGCGGCACAAGCGGAAAACGACGCTCATTACTTCGAACCTGGGCTTCGTCGAGTGGGGAACATTCCTGCACAATGCGCACTTGACGAGCGCCTTGATCGATCGCTTGACGGAGAACTGCCACACCATCAACATGAAGGACTGTAAGAGCCTCCGCGATAGGCTCGACGAGTAACGGCCGTGGCTTCCAACTCGTCTTTCCGTGACTTTCGCCGCCGCGCCGATGCCGTCCGCTGCATTGCGTTGGAACTCGTATTAACCCGCTGGGGTGCTCAGCCTGATCTTCGCGACAAGTCGCAGTGGCACACGCAGCGCGGGCCGATCTCGGTCACCGGTGCCAAGTTCTTCAATTGGCATCTTCACCAAGGTGGCGGCGGCGCGATTGACTTGGTGATGCACCTGGGCGGCTGCGATGCTAACGCGGCTGTTCAGTGGCTCCAGCAGCAGTTGGACTCCGCTGCTGCCACGGTCACGGCCGCGCCTACTCCCCAATCTAACTCGGCTACAGCGACTGATTCGATCTCCCACGGCGGCTCGCCACGCAGCGCCTCATCGAGCCCTGCCAACCACACTGCCCAGCAATACCAGTTCAACCCGCTCCGGCTCCCCACGTCCTATCTCGCCCAACTCGATCGAGTACGTCGATATCTTATCGAGCAGCGCCATCTTGCTCCGCACATTCTCGAGCCACTTGTCGAAGCGGGCAAGCTCTACGCTGACTACCGCGGCAATGCCGTCTTTCTGATGGTAGCCGGAAAAGACAATCACCCGATTGGAGCCGAGTTGCGTGGAACCGGCCATCTTAAGTGGCGCGGACTGGCCCCAGGTACTCGCAAGGATCGCGGCTACTTCTGGATCGGCGAGCCCCGTTCCGAACGAATCATCCTCTGCGAATCGGCCATCGATGCCATTAGCTGCTATCAGCTACACATGATGGAAGTTCTCACTCCGTGTATCTGTATCTCGACCGCCGGCATTCGCTCGAATCTCCCTTGGCTACCTCAACTCATCGCGCGCGGCTACGACATCTTCTGTGGGTTCGACAATGATATACCAGGTGAAGCGCTTGCTTACCGACTCATCCAGTGCCATCCATCGATCGAGCGTCTACGGCCATCTGCTCACGACTGGAATGACGCTTTAACCGCTCGGCGTTGAATCACAGCAAAGCTAAACGGTCGGTGGTACGTTTCTACTACTCCCATAAATATCTCTCATCGCACCCCCAACTCGCTGCGCGCTCCCTGGCATCTTTTATCACAGCACATCTGGGTCAAATTAGCTGAGCGGTGTAGCATTATAACTGACCATGCTGATTTACAAGAGCAATGGTTTCAGGATGCAGTTGTAGAGCGATGGAGAGGCGGACAATACCTAGTTCCAGACTCTTGGGAGAGCAAGTGATTCTGTGGTATGGAGACAGATGCCCGGCCTGGAACGGCGAGGACGCTAACGGCGTACCGAGTTC
>CAZGKE010000192.1:0-5901 GCA_964526035.1 uncultured Gammaproteobacteria bacterium
CAATCGTCCCCACGTTCACGTGCGGCTTGGTGCGCTGGAATTTTTCTTTGGCCATTTCGGTAGAACCTTCTGAATACTTGTTTGAATCAGTTCAACAATCAGGACTTCTTGACGATGGCGTCGGCGATACTGTTCGGCGCCTCGGCGTAATGGTCGAATTCCATGGTGAAAGTAGCGCGACCCTGGCTCATCGAACGCAGCGAAGTGGCGTAGCCAAACATCTCGCCCAGCGGCACCATGGCATTGATGACCTTGCCGGAGGGGCTGTCGTCGGAACCCTGGAGGATGCCGCGACGACGTGAGAGGTCTCCCATCACGTCACCCATGTAGTCCTCGGGGGTCACGACCTCGACCTTCATGATCGGCTCGAGCACCACCGGACTGGCCTTCTGCACGGCCTCCTTGAAGGCCATCGAACCGGCGATCTTGAAAGCCATCTCCGACGAGTCGACCTCGTGGTACGAACCGTCGACCAGGCGCACCTTGAAATCGACCACCGGGAAGCCGGCAATGACGCCGTTGACCATCTGCTCCTGGATCCCCTTGTCGACCGCCGGGATGTATTCCTTGGGAATGACACCGCCCACCACGGCGTTCTCGAACTCGTAACCCTTACCGCGCTCCTGAGGCTCCATCTCGATGACCACATGGCCGTACTGACCACGGCCGCCGGACTGGCGCACGAACTTGCCTTCCTGGCGAACCGACTTGCGGATGGTCTCGCGATAGGCTACCTGGGGCTTGCCGACGTTCGCCTCGACGCTGAACTCGCGCTTCATGCGATCGACGAGAATCTCGAGGTGCAGCTCGCCCATGCCGGCAATGATGGTCTGCCCGGATTCCTCGTCGGTGCGCACGCGGAAGGACGGATCCTCCTGCGCCAGGCGCGACAGCGCGACGCCCATCTTCTCCTGGTCTGACTTGGTCTTCGGCTCCACCGCCATGGCAATGACGGGTTCCGGGAAGATCATCTTCTCCAGGGTGATCAGATTGTCGGCAGCACACAGGGTGTCACCGGTAGTGACATCCTTGAGACCCACCGCAGCCGCGATGTCACCGGCGCGGACTTCCTTGAGCTCCTCGCGGTTGTTGGCATGCATTTGCAGCATGCGGCCCATCCGCTCCTTCTTGCCCTTGATCGGGTTGTACACGGTATCGCCGGAGTTGACGGTGCCGGAGTAGACCCGGAAAAAAGTCAGCGACCCGACGTAGGGGTCGGTCATGATCTTGAACGCGAGTCCCGAGAACGGCGCATCGTCGCGCGCTTCCCTTGACGTGGGCTGCTCGGACTCGTCGGTCCCGGTGACCGGGGGAATGTCCACCGGCGAAGGCAGGAACTGCACGACCGCGTCAAGCAGCGCCTGCACGCCCTTGTTCTTGAAGGCGGTACCGCAGAACACCGGGATAATGCTGTTGGTGACGGTGGCCAGGCGGATACCCTCCACAATTTCTTCCTCGGAGAGCTCTCCTCCTTCGAGGTACTTGTTCATCAGCTCTTCGGACGTCTCGGCAGCGCTCTCCACCATGTAGGCGCGCGCCTCCTTGCAGACTTCGACCAGTTCGGACGGAATCTCGCGATATTCGAAATTGGTGCCCTGGGTCTCCATGTCCCAGATGATCGCCTTCATCTTCAGCAGGTCTACCACACCCTCGAAGTCCTCTTCGGCGCCAATCGGCACCTGCATCGGCACCGGATGCGCACCAAGGCGGTCGCGTAGCTGCTTGACGACCTTGTTAAAGTCGGCGCCGGTGCGATCCATCTTGTTGACGAAGGCAAGTCGCGGTACGCGGTACTTGTTGGCCTGACGCCACACGGTTTCCGACTGCGGCTGCACGCCACCCACGGCACAAAGCACGAACACCGCGCCGTCGAGCACACGCAGCGAACGCTCCACTTCGATGGTGAAGTCGACGTGACCCGGCGTATCGATAATGTTGAAGCGATGCTCCGGCAGAGACCGATCCATGCCCTTCCAGAAGCAGGTGGTCGCCGCGGAGGTGATGGTGATCCCACGCTCCTGCTCCTGCTCCATCCAGTCCATGATGGCAGCACCGTCGTGGACCTCGCCGATCTTGTGCGAGACGCCGGTGTAGAAAAGAATGCGCTCGGACGTCGTCGTCTTTCCGGCATCGATGTGAGCCATGATGCCGAAATTGCGATAACGCTCGATGGGTGTCTTGCGCGCCACGTGTCTGTTCCCTGTTCTTCTTCTGTGTTACCAGCGGTAATGCGAGAAGGCCTTGTTGGCCTCCGCCATGCGGTGGGTCTCTTCGCGCTTCTTGACGGCACCGCCACGCTGCTCGGCAGCGTCCAGCAGCTCGCCGGCCAGCTTGCGCGGCATCGAGGCCTCACCACGCTTGCGCGCGGAATCGATCAGCCAGCGCATCGCAAGCGCACTGCGGCGTGCCGGACGCACTTCAATAGGCACCTGGTAGGTAGCACCACCGACGCGACGCGATTTCACTTCGACAACCGGCGCCACGTTGCCCAGCGCCTTCTCCACCAGCTCCACTGGATCGGAACCCTTTTCAGAGATCACATCCATGGCGCCGTAGACGATCTTTTCCGCCACGGACTTCTTGCCGCTCTTCATCACCATATTGATGAAACGCGCGACCATTTCGCTGTGGTGCTTCGGGTCGGCGAGAATCGCACGACGGGGGATGGAACCCTTTCTTGGCATGTCTGCAGCTTCCTAGAAATCAGGATTTCGGGCGCTTGGCGCCGTACTTGGATCGGCCCTGGCGACGCTTGGTGACGCCGGAGGCATCGAGCGAGCCGCGCACGGTGTGATAGCGCACGCCCGGGAGGTCCTTGACGCGACCGCCGCGAATCAGCACCACGGAATGCTCCTGCAGGTTGTGTCCCTCGCCACCGATGTAGCTGGTCACCTCGAAGCCGTTGGTCAGACGCACGCGGCAGACCTTGCGAAGTGCCGAGTTCGGCTTCTTCGGAGTGGTGGTATAGACACGCGTGCAGACACCACGGCGCTGCGGACAACCCTGCAGTGCGGGCACCGGATTCTTTTCCACTTTCGGCTGCCGCGGCTTGCGGACCAGCTGATTGATCGTCGCCATTCTTGGACCCCAGAGAAACGAAAGACAGGCCGAGTGAAACTCGGCCTGCCGAGACCATCAAATATAACGTGCGCAGCCGATCTCTGTCAACTCGGCGGCGCGTCATTCCCTTGTCCCGAACACGAAGCGCATTCCATGCGCCTCATTTCGTTGTGCCAGCTATGGACGGTTTCAGTCCTGGGCGGTGATTTCCTCTTCGCCAGACGCTGTTTCGGGAAGCCCCTCAATGGGAGCAGCCACCAGCGCCTCGATTTCGGATGCGGTCAGATCCCCGCCACGGAGGCGGCGCTGACTATGGTACGCCAAGCCCGTACCAGCGGGAATCAAGCGGCCCACAATAACGTTTTCCTTGAGACCCCGCAAGCCATCCCGGTTTCCGCGTACCGCCGATTCGGTCAAGACACGCGTGGTTTCCTGGAACGATGCCGCAGAAATGAACGACTCCGTGGCCAGGGACGCCTTGGTGATGCCGAGCAGCACGGAATCGAACTCGGCTGGACGTTCGTCAGTGGCTTTGGCTCGAGCGGTCTCTTCCATCAGACGGGTACGCTCCACCTGCTCTCCGCGCAGGTAGCGGGTATCGCCCGGATCGGTCACTTCGACCTTGCGCAGCATCTGGCGAATGATCACCTCGATGTGCTTGTCGTTGATCTTGACACCCTGCAGGCGGTACACGTCCTGGACTTCCTTCACCAGGTAGGCGGCCAGCGGTTCCACGCCCAGCAGACGCAGGATGTCATGCGGATTGGGCTCACCGTCGACCACGGTCTCGCCCTTCTCGACGTGCTCACCTTCGAAAACAATGATCTGACGGTGCTTGGGAATCAGGATCTCCAGCTCCGAGCCATCTTCCGGATTGGTGATCACCAGGCGCTGCTTGCCCTTGGTGTCCTTGCCGAAGCTGACCACGCCGGATTGCTCCGCGAGAATGGCCGGCTCCTTGGGGACCCGCGCCTCGACCAACTCCACCACGCGCGGCAGACCACCGGTGATATCGCGGGTCTTGGAAGCCTCCTGTGGAATCTTGGCCAGCACGTCGCCGACGCCTATTTCGGCGCCCGGCTCCATCGCCACCAGGGCGCGCGGCGGCATGAAGTAGAGCGCCGGCTGTTTGGTGCCGGGGAGAACGACCTCCTTGCCCTTGGCATCAACCAGGCGGATCAACGGACGCGCGCCATGCAAATCCTTGAGCTTCTTGCGGCCCAGTCGCTTGCCTTCGGGCGTGCGCATTTCGACTTCCCGCTCGCGTTCACCGGCGAAGCGTTTGGGATCGATCACCTCGGTGCTTTCAAGGCCGGTGAGATCATCGCGCTTCTTCTGGAAGGTCACTCCCTCGAAGAAGTCGACGAACTCGACACGTCCGGCGCACTCCGAGACCACCGGGTGGTTATGCGGATCCCAGCTGGCAATCTGTCGGCCCGAATCGACCGAGTCACCATCGCGGACGGTAATCATGGCGCCATAAGGCACCTTGTAGCGCTCGCGCTCACGGCCCGAGTTGTCAAGCACCGACACCTCGCCGGCGCGTGACACTGCCACCAGGTGACCGGCGGCGTGCTGGACCGTCTTGATGTTGTTGAACTTGATCTTGCCGGTAGTCTTCACGACGACGTTGTCCACCGCGGCAGTTCGCGACGCGGCACCTCCGATGTGGAAGGTGCGCATGGTCAGCTGCGTGCCCGGTTCGCCGATCGACTGCGCAGCGATGACACCCACCGCTTCACCGATGTTGACCTCATGGCCCCGCGCAAGATCACGGCCATAGCACATGGCACACACGCCGAAGCTGGCTTCGCAGTTGATCGGTGAGCGCACCTTGATCGCCTGCACGCCGGCCGCATCCAGATGATCCACCCAAGCCTCGTCGAGCAGGGTGTTGCGGGTGACGATGGGATCTTCGTCGTCGCCGGGAAGGAACACATCCTCGGCCACCACGCGGCCCAGCACGCGATCACGCAGCGGCTCAACCACGTCGCCACCTTCAACGATCGGGACCATGGTGATGCCGTGTACCGTGCCGCAGTCCACTGCAGTCACCACCACGTCCTGGGCAACGTCCACCAGTCGACGGGTCAGATAACCGGAGTTCGCGGTCTTGAGTGCAGTATCGGCCAGACCCTTGCGGGCTCCGTGGGTCGAAATGAAGTACTGCAGGACATCCAGGCCTTCCCGGAAGTTCGCCTTGATCGGCGTCTCGATGATCGAGCCATCAGGCTTCGCCATCAGGCCGCGCATGCCGGCGAGCTGGCGGATCTGCGCGGCAGAGCCGCGGGCGCCCGAGTCGGCCATGATGAACACCGAGTTCATCGACTTCTGCTCGATCTGCGTACCGTCGGCAAGCTTGACCTTCTCTACGCCAATGGCCTGCATCATCGCCTTGGCAACCTGCTCGCCAATGCGCGACCAGATATCCACGACCTTGTTGTAGCGCTCACCTGCCGTGACCAGGCCGCCCTGGTACTGCTCCTGAATTTCGACGACTTCCTTTTCGCCGGCGCCCAGAATGATCGCCTTCTCATCGGGGATGGTCATATCGTCGATGCCGATCGAAATGCCAGCCCGGGTCGAGAATCGGAAGCCCATGTACATCAGCTGGTCGGCAAACACGACCGTGTCCTTGAGACCCAGCTGGCGGTAGCTGGCATTGATCAGCCGCGACACCGTTTTCTTGGTCAGCTCGGTGTTCATCAACGCGAAGCTCAGACCCCTGGGCAGTATTTCCGAAAGCAGTGCGCGGCCGACCGTGGTGTCGTAGATGGTGGTCTGCAGGCTGCTCTCGCCCTCCTCGTCGGTGACCGTCTCGGACAGGCGCACCTTGACCTT
>CAZGKE010000193.1:0-5893 GCA_964526035.1 uncultured Gammaproteobacteria bacterium
CCACGAGCCCGGCGCAGTCGACGCCCTGGCGGGTGCGGCCCTGGTGCCGCCAGGGGACGCCGAGCCAGGACTGGGCGGCCGCGACGATGGCGTCCGGGTCAGCCGGCATCAGGCCTGGCACCCGTCTCCGCGGCACGCTCGAGCGCCTCCAAATCGGCAGCGAGGAAGGCGATAAGGCCGCTGTCTGGCTCCTGTTCCATGGTGCAATCCGGGCAGGGAATAGACAACAAGCGTCCCGGCGAACGTGAAGCTGATTTAGGCGAGCGTGGCGTCGGCCCAGCCGATAACGTTGCGGGCGCCGTTATTCTTGAGCCGCGGAAGACTGCGCCGGAGACGCTGCTGGCCTAGGGGATGCGAGCAAGCAGATGGGCCTCCAGCAAATCCGGTGCGGTTCACAACCGCGGCAGGATCCGCCTTGGGGCGGCGCATGAACTCGACCCACTCAGCGATCTTAGGTGTCCCCGTTTGATCCCCCTTACCAAAGATCCGGCCCTGCCAGCGTAGACTTATCGGCCGAACACCGGTGTCTGCCCTGGCGCGGGGGTGTAGCCGAAGTCGCCCCGCGCCTTGATCGCAGACTCACCGCCGTGGGCGGCGATGCGTGCCGCCTGATCGTTGAATGCGCGGGCGTTGACCTCCGCCGGATCGCAGATGCTTCGCAACGCCGCCTGCAGGCTGGCCAGGGCCTCGGTACAAGCCGGGTCGGCAGCCCGGTCGTGGGCCTCGTCCGGATCGGCCTCGAGGTCGAAGAGCTGCGCCGCGTAGCCTTCATGGTGAACCAGCTTCCAGCGGCCCTTCCTGACCATGAACATGCCGGTGATCGAGCCCACGGCGTGATACTCGCTGAAGACGGTGCGATCCGGGTCGTCAGGCTCGCTCGAGATCTCGAAGAGCGAGCGCCCGGGCAAGTCGCCCGGCATGGGCGCGGCACCCAGCGCCTCCATGAAGGTTGGTGCCAGGTCGACCAGGCTTACGGGAGTTTCGACCACCTTGCCTCGGGCGATGCCGGCCCCGGTCATGATCAGCGGCACGGCGGTCGAATCGTCGTACATCACCGACTTTCCCCAAAAGCCGCGATTGCCCAGATTGTCGCCGTGATCGGAGGTGTAGATCACCCGCGTGTCGGCGGCGAGACCTGTCTCCTTGAGCTTCCGGACCAGCCGGCCGACATGGTGGTCGAGGAACGACACCATGCCGTAATAGGCGGTGACCGCCGTCCGGATGCGTTCCTCGTCGAAGTAGTCCGCGTAGTTCATGCAGCCGCGGAGCGCGTTCAGCACCGGGTGGTCCGGCCGCTCGTTCGGCCCCGTCAGCTTGGGCAAGGGCAGGCTCTTCGGGTCGTAGAGGTCGTAAAAGGCCTCGGGTGCGACCAGCGGGAAGTGGGGCAGGACGAAGCCGACGAAGACCATCCAGGGCTTCTCGGAGGGCTTTTCGGCCTTCTGCTCCAGCCAGCGCTCGGCATGGGCGCAAATGCGGCGGTCGTATTGGGTGTAGCTGGACTCGCCCCGGCCGGCATCGCCCGCCAAGTCCTTGACGTTGCCGCGCTCGGCCGGGGGGCGGCGGATCATGCCGAGGAGGTCGCCGATGCCATCGACGACGTTCAAGGCCTCGATGTGCTCCGAGAAGCCCACCGGGTCCTGCTCGCTGCGGTAGTGCAGCTTGCCGATGGCGGTGAGCTCGTGGCCCTGCCCGATCAGCGCCTGGCCCCAGCCGGGCGGTTCGCCCGCATAGGGATGCGCGTTGTCCCAGGCGCCGATCTGGTGCACGTAGCGACCGGTGGCCAGGCTCGCCCGCGAGGGCACGCAGATCGGGCAGTTGACGTAAGGGTTGGCGAATCGCGTCCCGGCCTCGGCCATGGCGTCGAGGTTGGGCGTCTTGACGTGCGGGTTGCCGTAGCAACCGGTGATGTCGCGGCTGTGCTCGTCGGAAAAGATGAAGAGAAGATTCTGGCCTTCGGTCACTCTCGGCTACCTTTCAACTGGTCGTGTCGATGTCGGCGTCTGGCCTCGATGCCGGCGGCCTTTTCGAGGGGCTTGATGCAGGCCCCCTGGTCCTCCTCGGCGAGGCCCATGCCCATCGCCATGTCGTGGACGGTGCGGGCGGCCTGGCCCAGCGGCACCGGCACGTTCAGTTCGAGTGCCATGCGGCAGGCGAGGCCGAGGTCCTTGTGGGCCAAGGCCAGCTTGAAGCGCGGCTCGAAGATACCGTCGAGCGTGCGCGGCATGACCGTGATCCGGAGATGCCGGTTGTCGGCGGCGGTACTCGCCATGATGGCACAAAGCGTGTCGAGGTCGACGCCGGCCTTGGCCCCCAGGACCACGGCCTCGGAGCTCAAGGCGGCGAGCGAGCAGGAGACGAGGTTGTTGATCAGCTTGGCGGCGGCACCGCTGCCGGCGGGGCCGCAGTGGTGGATGGCGGAACCCATGGCCGAGAGGATCGGGCGCATCTCCTCGACGAGGTCGGCATCGCCGCCGATCATCAGCGTGAGGTCGCCGGATGCCGCCTCGGGCGGGCCCTTGCCGACCGGGCAGTCGAGCATCCGAACGCCCTTTTCGGCAAGGGCGGTGTTCACCTTGCGCGAGGTGTTCGGGTCGATGGTGCTCATGTCGATGTAGACGGATCCCGCCCTGGCACCCTCGATCAGGCCGGCCTCACCCAGGGCCGCGGCCTCGACGGCGGCGGGGTCGGGCAGGCTCGAGCAGACGACGCGGCAGCGCTCGGCGACCTCGCGGTTGGAGCCGGCGGCGGTCGCCCCCTCCTTCACCATGGCCTGGATCGCCTGGGTGCGCTGGTCGTGCACGATCACGGGAAAGCCGCTGCGGATCAGGCTCTTGACCATGCCCGAGCCCATGTGGCCGAGGCCGATATAGCCGACCGGCTCGTTGCTCATTTATTCCTCCTTGTCTGCTGAGGATTAGAAATGTGGGGAGGATGATCCTCCCCACGCCCCACCGGAACCTGGCGCCGGCGCCTGTCACGAACGCCGCCGCACAAACCCGAGGGGGCGCGGGGGAAATCCTTTCCCCCGCCTCTGGTCGACACCCGTCTCAATCCTTCAGCCCGCCAGCGGTGAGGCCGCGGACCAGGTAGGTCCTGACCAGAAGCGTGAAGACCACGACCGGCATCATCACCGCGGTGCCGCCGGCGGCGATCTTGCCCCACTCCCAGCCCTCGTACTGGATGAAGTTGACGATCGCGACCGGGGCGGTCTGGGCGTTGGTCCGGGTCAGGATCAGGGCATAGAAGAAGTCGTTCCAGGAGAAGATGAAGCAGAGCACGGCTGTGGCGGCCAGGCCCGGGGCCGCCAGGGGCAGGGTGATTCGGACGAAGGCCCCCCAGACGCTGCAGCCATCGATCCAGGCCGCCTCCTCGAGCGTCCTGGGCACGGACGCGAAAAAGGTCTGCATCATCCAGATGACCAGGGCGAGGTTGAAGGTCAGGTAGATGAGCACCAAGCCCATCACGGTGTCGGAGAGGCCGAGGTAGCGGTAAGCGAGGAAGAACGGGATGGTGAAGGCGATCGGCGGGGCCATGCGGGTGGCGAGAATCCACAAGCCGACATGCCGCTTGCCCTTGAACTCCCAGCGCGCCATCGAATAGGCAGCGGGCGTGCCGATCAGGAGGGCGAGTAGCGTCGAGATCCCGCTCGCCAGGACCGAGTTGAGGAAGGACTTGGGGAAGTTGCCCTGCCAGAGCGCCGCGTAGTGCTCGACCGTCGGCGTGAACAAGAGTTCGTAGCCGAAGATGTCGTCGGTCGGCCGGAACGACATCTGTACCAGCCAGAAGAACGGGATCATCACGACGACGAGGATCGCCAGCGCCAGCCCGTTGAGCTGCCGGCGCCGCCGCAGCTCGGGCGAGAGCGGCTTGCGTCGTGCTGCGGCTGCCGTGACTTCGCGGCGGTCGATCGCACTATTCATCCCGCTGGCTCGCCTGGTCGAGGCGGCCGAGCAGCCAGGAGAGGAAGAAGACGCCGGCCACCAGCATGGTGGCGATGGCCGAGGCATAGCCCCAGTAGGAGAAGTTGAAGGCCTGGACGAAGGCGAAGTAGTTCGTCACCTCGGTGACCTGCCCGGGCCCGCCCTGCGTCAGCACGTAGATCAGGGGGAAGGCCTTCACGCTGTCGATCAGCCGGAAGAGGGCGGCCACGATGATCGCCGGCTGGATGAAGGGGAGGACCACGTACCAGAAGGTCTGGAAGGAATTGGCGCCGTCGATCTTGGCGGCCTCGAGCGGCTCGTCCGGCACCATCTGCAAGGAGGCCAGGATGATCAGCATGGTGAACGGGAACCACTCCCAGGTATCGGCCACCGCGATCGCCCAGAGGGCGGTGTCGGCCTGAGTGATCAGCGAGCGGACCGGGAAGCCCACGAACTCGAGCAGCCGGTGCATCGGGCTGACGTCGGGCGAGTAGATCACCTTCCAGATCAGCGCCACGACGATGGGCGGCAGCACCATCGGGATCAGGAAGGCGGTGCGGATCGCCTCCAGCAGCTTCGATCGGGCGTTCAAGAGGAGGGCGATGCCGAGGCCGATGAGCACCTGCGAGACCACCGTCGCGACGGAAAGCTTGAGCTGGACGTAGACCGAGTTCCTGAACCGGTAGTCGGCCAAGGCCTCGCGGTAGTTGCGCAAGGGATCGGAGAAATCGAGCCCGGTCTGCACCGGGTTGGTGAGGTTCAAGGGCGTCAGGCTGGTGACCACGAGGTAGAGCGCCGGTGCGATGGTGATGACGACGAGCACGGCCAGCGCTGGTGCCAGACCCCAGAAGAACGAGCGCCGCTGCTGCTCCTGCCAGCTCCGCGCTACCGCTCTCGCCATGCCGCCTCCAGCATCCGCCCGGCCGCTGCCCCGCCAATGGAAGCAGCGGCCGCCGGCATCAGATGTCGACGCCGGCCCGGCGGATGTCGGCCACCGCGTTCTCCTGCGCCTGCCGCCATGCCTCCGCGGGCGTGGCCTGGCCGCTCGCGATGATCTCGATCGCCTTGTTGATCTGGGCGTTGGCCTGCGGGTAGACGTGGACGGTGCGGTAGGCCATGTGGCCTTGCTTCGCGAGGTCGATGGTGTCGAGGTAGATCTGCCCGACATCGTAGCCGTTGACCATGTTGGCCTCTTTGAACTCCGGGCTCTCGATCACCGAGCGGCGCGTGACCGCGCCATAGCCCTTCTCGGCCAGCATCCGCATCATCAGGTCCTTGCCGACCGCCCACTTGATGAATTCCCAGCTCGCATCCTTGTTGCGGGCGCCGGCGGGGATGCCCCAGCCGTGCACGGCGAGGCCGGGGAAGGTGCCCTCGGGCCCTTCCGGGTACATCGCGAAGGCACAGGTCTCCTGCACTCGGCTGTCGGGATTGCCCATCTGCATCAGGAAGGCCTGGTTGAAGAGGCAGTAGTTGGCCCGGCCCTGCTTGAGCATGTTGGTGGTCTGGTCGTAGGTCTGCGCCAGCCAGCCGTCCGGGCCGTAGTTGTTCTGCAGGTTGACGTACCACTCCGAGGCGGCGTGGACCTCGGGCGTGTCGAGGGTGGGCATGATGTCGTGCGGCGGGTCGCGGAAGACGTTGCCGCCGAAGGCCTGCATGATTGGCGGGAAGATCCAGCCGTGGTGGTTCTCGGCGGTGAACGCCGTGACCCCGCTCTTCCGGTGGATCTCGGGCGCCATCGTCATGAGCTCGTCATAGCTCTTCGGCATGCCGAAGCCGGCTTCCTGCATGATGTCGAAGCGCGAGGCCCCGGCGTGCATCGCGTCCGCGACCCAGCTGAAGCCGTAAGTCTGGCCGTCCGCATCCCGCATCGGCAGCTGCGTGCCGTCGAGGAAATCGCCGGCGTCCCAATCGGCTGGGGTCTTGTTCGGGTCGTTGAAGAACTCGTCCAGGGGCGTGAACCAGCCGGCGCC
>CAZGKE010000194.1:0-5867 GCA_964526035.1 uncultured Gammaproteobacteria bacterium
GAGCCGAATCCGCAGCGCGATTTCGGCAACCTAATTGCGGAACACCACACTAGTGGCCGTAGCCCACCAACGGAAATAACCTTTGCGCCCGGTGCCATGCCCTGCGGTCATGACTCGTCGCCTGCCACTGCGATTACGCTGGGCGCGTTTGTAGGAGCCCACCCGTGGGCGACCGGCGTTGCGGCAGGCCGGGAAGGCGGGTCGCCCACCCGTGGGCTCCTACAGGAATCGCTGCCCGTCGAGCCGACTATGATGAACTTCTCGTCCATACTGTCACCGCTGCACTGTTGTCGTGGCCTGCCGCGCCGCCACGACTTCCACGACAGCAGGACGACACGCCATGACACTCACCCAGCTCCGCTACTTCGTCGCCATCGTCGACTCGGGTCTCAACATCACGCTGGCGGCCGAGCGCGTGCACGCCACGCAGCCGGGTCTGTCCAAGCAGATCAAGCAGCTTGAGGACGAGCTCGGCGTCCTCCTGTTCAATCGCGGCGGGCGCAGCCTGGAGGCGCTGACGCCGGCGGGGCGCGAGATCCTCGAGCGCGCCCGACGCATGCTGGCCGAGGCCGACAACATCCGCTCATGGGCCGCCAACCAGCGCGGCGAGACGGACGGCAGCCTCACCGTGGTCACCACCCACACCCAGGCACGCTACGTGCTGCCCGGTCCGGTGTCGGAACTGAAGCACGCCTTTCCGCGCCTCAGCCTGCACCTGGAGCCGGCTGGCGACGCCGAGGTGATGGAGCGCCTGCGCAGCGGCGAGGCCGACCTCGCCCTGATCAGCAGCGTCGACGCGCCACCCGAAGGCGGACTGGCGGTGCCGCTGTTCCGCTGGCAAAGACGGGTGCTGGTGCCGCGTGGCCATGCCCTGGCCAAGGCCGGTGCGGCACACGACCTGGCCGCGCTGGCGGCGTTCCCGCTGGTCAGCTACGAGTCCTCGCTGCGCCCGGAATCGTCGTTGCGTCGCGCCTTCGAGGCGGCCGGCTTCGCCCCCGAATTCGCGGTCACGGCGCGCGATGCCGACCTGATCAAGACCTATGTGCGCGCTGGACTGGGCGTCGGCATTCTGGCCGAGATGGCGCTGCTGGCGTCCGACGAAGACGACCTGCTGGCCCTGCCCGCCCCCGAGGCCCTGCCCGAATGCACGGCGTGGGCGGTGCTGCCGCCGCAGCGCGTGGTGCGCGACTACACCCTGCAGCTTCTGCTTCGGCTGGCGCCATGGCTCGACCACCACGACCTCAAGCGCACCCTGAGCGGCGCCCAGGCCGCCGCGTGGCCAAACCCGCCGCGCTGGCAGCAGCCGCTATAATCGCGGTCCTTCGTACTCAGCAAGCCCAGCCGCCCATGCGCCGCGACCCCGCCAGCGAAACCCTGATCCAGGCGAACGCCGAGAACGTCTATCAGATCGGCACGGCCGACCTGCCGCCGGCGTGCCCGATGCGCGGCACGCACCTGTGGAACTCGCACCCGCGCGTGTATCTGGCCGTCGAGGCGACCGGCAAAGCCAAATGTCCCTACTGCGGGGCCGTGTACGTGCTGGCGCAGGAGACGGCGGCGACCGAGGAAGCAGCGCACTCCGCAGCGCAGCCGGCGTGACGTCGCCAGGCTGACGTGCCGCTCACCGTCGTCCAGCTGCTGCCGTCCCTGGATGCCGGCGGCGCAGAACGCTCGACGCTCGAAATCGCGGCTGCGCTGACTGGGCAAGGCCATCGCGCCATCGTGGTATCCGCGGGCGGCCGTCTGGTGCCTGCACTGCAGGCCGCCGGCGGTGAGCACCACACGCTCGACATCGGCAGCAAGCACATCGCCACCTGGCTGCGCGCGGGTGCACTGGCGCGGCTTCTGGCAGAGCTTCGACCGGACATCGTCCACGCGCGCTCGCGCCTGCCGGGCTGGCTGGGCTGGCGGGCGTTGAAGCGACGCGCCCTGCGCGACTCGCATTTCGTCACCACGGTGCATGGCCTCAACCGTCCGGGACGATGGTCGTCAGTCCTCACCCGCGGCGAGCGCGTGATTGCGGTATCCGACACGGTGAAAGCGCACCTGCTGCAGCACTACCCCGCGCTCGATCCGCAACGCATCCGCGTCATTCCGCGCGGCATCGATCCCGCCGCCTTTCCGCGCGGACACCAGCCGTCGGCGCAGTGGCGCGAAAGTTTCTTCGCGGCCTTTCCCAATCTTCGCGGGGGTCGCCTGCTGACCCTGCCCGGACGCGGCACGCGACTGAAAGGTCACGCGCACGCCATCGGCCTGCTCGCCGCGCTGCGCGCCGAAGGCATCGATGCGCGCCTGCTGCTGCTCGGCGCCAGCGGCACCGGGCGCGACGGTTACCTGGAAGAACTGACGGCGCTGTCGGCCAGGCTCGGCGTGGCCGATTTCATGGCGGTCAGCGCGCAACGCGACGATGTAAGCGACGTGCTCGCCGCCAGCGACATCGTGCTGCAGCTTTCGACGCAGGCGGAAGCCTTCGGCCGCACCGTGATCGAAGCGCTGTCGCTGGGCCGACCGGTGCTGGGCTTCGACCACGGCGGCGTCGGCGAGCTGCTGCGCGAACACTACCCCGAGGGCTGCACGCCGCTGCGCGACCCGCTGGCGCTGGCCGAGCGGGCGCGTTCGCTGCTCGCCGCCGCGCCGCCGGTTCCGCCGCTCACGGGCTGTCTGCTGGGCGACATGCAGGCCGCCACCCTGGCGGTCTACCGCGAACTGGTGCCGGCATGACCTGGACGGCGCGCCACGGCTGGCTGCTGCTGCTCGCGGTGCTGGTGCTGCTGCCGATCGGGCGCATGGCGGAGCTTCCGCTGCTTGTATCCGCCTTGATCGGCCTGTGGCTGCTGGCCCGCGATCCGCGGGCCCTGTGGTCGGACGACCGCGTGCGCCTGGCCTGCGGCCTGTTCCTTGCCTACTGGCTGCCGCAGCTCGTCTCCGCTTTCGGCGCAGTGGCGCCCGAGAAAGCCTGGACCGAGGTCGGCGCCGACCTGCGCTTCCTGCTTTTCGCGATCTTCGCGATGGCCGCACTGCCCGATGCCGCTGCGCTGCGCCGCCTGCTGTCCGGTGCTTCGCTGATCATCGGCCTGTGGGTGGCCGACGCCGTGGTGCAGATGCTGAGCGGCTTCAGTCTCGGTGGTGAAGCGACGGCGGACCGACTCAGCGGCATCTTCGGCGCCGACAATCTGAAGCTCGGCCCGGTGCTGGCGGTGACCGCACCGCTGCTGCTGTGGCCATTCGGTCGGCGCTTCGGCGTGCCCGCCACCCTTGCGTTGGCCACCGTGGTGCTGGCGGTGATCATGCTGGCCGGTTCGCGCGCGGCCTGGCTGATGTATGCGTTGGTGCTGCTGGCCATGGTCTGGCGCACGGCACCGACTGCGGCGCTTACCCTGCGCAACGTGGCTCTGGTGACCGCCATGATGGCCGGCGTCATCCTGGCCACCTACCAGTTGTCGGAGCGTTTTGCGGTGCGCGTGGATCGCACGGCGGCATTGCTTTCGGGCGACACCGAACAGGTCGATATCGCGCTCGCCGGACGCCTGCCGATCTGGCGCACGGCGCTGGTGATGGCCGCGGCCAATCCCCTGAACGGCGTCGGGGTGCGCGGCTTCCGTCACGCCTATCCCGAATACGCCGCCGACGACGACCCCTGGGTTGGCTTTGATGGCGATCCCCAGGGAGGCGCGTTCCACGCCCATCAGATCGTGCTGGAGATCATTTCCGAGACCGGGTTCGCCGGGCTGGCCCTGTGGCTGTGGGGCATCTGGCTTGCAGTGCTCGCCTGGTCGCGAAGCCATGTCGAGGTGCGGCGCGAAGCCTTTCCGCTGGCGCTGGCGCTTGGCGTCATGGTGTTTCCCTTCAACACCCACCTTGCCTTCTACTCCAGCTTCTGGGGTCTTGTCCTGTGGTGGTTGCTGGCGCTGTACGTCGCCGCATTGCGCAGACCATGAACGCGCGCCCCTGCATTCTTGCAGCGCTTGGGTTCCTGCCGCTTCGCCTGATCGCACGCCTCCCATGGAGCTGGCTGCCGGTGTTGGGCGGTGGCCTGGGTCGTCTGCTTGGGCTTCTGCTGCTGACGCGTCGACGCATCGCCCGCCGCAATATCGAGCTGTGCTTTCCCGAGCTCGATGCCCGCGATCGCGAAATACTGCTGGCTGCCAACCTGCGCGCCAGCGGCATCGGCCTGCTCGAAATCCTCGCGGCGTGGTTCCGCCCCGCACTGGGAGCGAACCGCGTCGAGCTGGTCGGCGCCGAGCACCTGCCGGAGCCGGGCACGCCGTTGCTCCTGCTCACCGCGCACTTCACGCCGGTCGATCTCGGCGCGCGACTGCTGGTCGAAGCGCTCGGTCGTCGACTCGACGTGCTGGTCCGGCGCAACAACCGCGGCTGTATCGAGCAGATCATCGAGCGCGGTCGCCTGGGCTACGCGCGCCAGACCGTGGCCAAAGGCGACGCCCGCGCCCTGGTGCGCGCGCTGCGCGACGGTCCCGGCGTGCTCTATGCACCCGACCAGCACTTCCGCCAGGGGGCCGCCCATCTGCCCTTCTTCGGTGTGCCCGCGTCCACACTTCTGGCCGCGCCTCGTCTCGCACGCTCGACGAACGCCAGCATCGTGCTGTACGCCTTCCGCCGCCTCGACGACGGTCGCTACCGCCTTGAGCTGGAACCGGTGCCGGCCGACTGGCCGCGCCTTGACGCCGAGGCGTTCACGCGACGCTGGCTGGAATGGCTGGAACTCAAGGTGCGCCTGGCGCCCGAACAATATCTTTGGGTCCACCGCCGCTTCCGCAGCGCCTCGCCCGGATCGCCGTCGCTGTACGAAGCGCGCGATCTGCGCGCCAAGCATCGCGACTGACGCGGCGGCTAGTCTCCGTCGGAGGGCGCCGGCCAGACCTGCACGATGGCTTCGGCGACACCGCGGCCGTGCAGGCGCATGACGTCGAATCGCAATCCGTTCCAGAGTACGCTGTCGCCGACGCGTGGCGGCCGGCCAAGCTCCGCCAGGACCAGCCCGGATACGGACTCGACTTCGTCGTGCGCGATCTTCTTGCCCAGCGCTTCGCCAAGGATGTCCAGTCGCACCGTGCCGAACACGCGTTTGCGCCCGCCCGACAGCGACACGATGTCGGGTACGTCCTCGGTCCCTTCTTCGACTTCGCCGACCACTTCGGCATAGAGGTCTTCCATGGTGACGGTGCCGGCGGTGCCGCCGTGCTCGTCCATCACCACCACCATCTGGTTGCGCACCCGCTGCATCGCCGCCAGCACCTCGTCGAGCGTGGCGGTTTCCGGCAGGTAGGCGGTCTCGCGGATGTCCTCGCGGACGAGCGCCCGTCGTTCACGAAGAACGTCGAGGAGATCGCGGATGTGCGCGGTGCCGATGATGTGGTCGAGATCGATCTCGTACACCGGGTAGCGCGTATGAGGATGCTCGCTGATCAGGCGTGCGACGTCTTCGAAACTGGCGCCCTGACGAAGTCCGGTCACCAGCACGCGCGGCACCATCGCTTGCGCCGCGGTGAGGGCGCCGAAATCGACCAGTTCGTTGAAGACGCGCGCGGTCTCCTTGCCGAGCAGGCCCTCCGCCTGGCTCTGCCGGGCGACGCGCTGCAGCTCCAGCGGACTGTGCACCGCCCCACGCGCGCGGCGGAAGCCGACCAGGGAGAGCAAGCGAAGTCCGACCCAGTTGAGCACCAGCACCAGCGGGAACAGCAGCAGCGAGATGAGCTGCATCGGGCGCAGCACCCACAGCGCGGTCGCCGCCGAGTGGCTGATGGCGAGCGACTTCGGGATCATCTCGCCAAGCACGATGTGCAGGTAGGTCATGGCGCCGATCGCCAGCACCACGGCGATCGCATGCGCGCTGATCCAGGCGCCGA
>CAZGKE010000195.1:0-5851 GCA_964526035.1 uncultured Gammaproteobacteria bacterium
AACCGCAAACGGCGTTTCCGGTGATCGATCCGGCCGCAACCGGGATCGATCTGCAGGCGCTTGATGCCCTGCGGACGCGCGCTCAAGAGACTCATAGCGACGCGCTGGTCGTCGTGCAGGACGGCCGTCTGGTCCTCGAGCACTATTCGAACAGCGATGCTGCTGGCCGCGGTGGTGATCCCATCGAGGGCATGTCCACCACCAAGTCGGTGCTGAGCCTGGCGGTGGGCCGTCTGCTCGCCGATGGCCACCTGCAGTCCATCGATCAACCGGTCACCGACTTCTTTCCCGAATGGGAGGCCGGCGCCGGAGTGAGCGTGCGTCACCTGCTGCAGCATACTTCGGGCATATGCGGCGACCCCACCACTGAGGCGATCTACGGCAGCGACGATTTCGTGGCCCATGCGCTCGCGGTCGGTCTGTGCAGTGCGCCGGGCGAAGCGTTCTTCTACAACAACAACGCCAGCAACCTTCTCGCTGGACTGGTTCAGCGCGCTTCCGGCAAGGCGCTCGACACTTACCTTGGCGATACCCTGTTCCGCGAGCTCGGCATCGAGCGCTACAGCTGGACCCGCGACCGCAGCGGCAATCCTCACGGCATGGCCGGCCTGCAGATTCGCGCCATCGACCTCGCCCGAATCGGTCAAATGATGCTCGACCAAGGTCGCTGGCAGGGACGTCAGCTGCTGCCGCAGGCATGGATCGAGGCGTCCATCCAGCCCGGGCCGGTCGATCCTGGCGCCGGTCTGCTGTGGTGGCTCGTCCCCGCCTGGGATTTGCGAAGCTTCGACGACGCGCTGTTCGAACAGTGGCGCGGAGCCGGCGTGGAGGAGGACTTCATCGAGCGCATGCAGCCGCTTTCCGGACGCAGCATACCGAGGGCGGATCTGGCGCAAACGATGCCCGCAATCCTCGGCGACTCCTGGCGCCAGCAGGTGCGTAGCGCGCTGGGAGCGCGGGGACTTCCGATCGGCAGGCCGGATCGCGGCCCGGCGGTGGCGTTTGAAGCGAACGGTTACCTCGGCCAATACCTGATGGTGGTCCCGGCGACACGTATGGTAGCCGTGCGGCAGATCCGTCATGACAGCCATCGCGGCGACGCCGACAGTTTCGAGGAATTCCGCTTCATGGTAATGAAGCTGACCCAGGTCCCGACCGAATCAGGCGCGGCCGCTCCATCAGGAACAGAGGATACCCAGCGATGAATCCACCCACCGAACACCAGGGGCGCTGCCTGTGCGGCGCCGTGCAGCTCACCGTCACCACGGCGACTCCCAGCGCAGGCGCCTGTCACTGCGGCATGTGCCGACGCTGGGGTGGCGGGCCGCTGCTGGCCCTCGACTGCGGCAGTGCGGTCAGTGTCACCGGCATCGAGCAGGTTGCGGTATACGCATCCTCGGAATGGGCCGAGCGGGCATTCTGCCGGCAATGCGGCACCCACCTTTTCTACCGCCTGAAGCAGAGCGGCCAGCACTTCGTTCCTGTGGGACTGCTCGACGATCAGGCGCCCTGGGTGCTGGACCATCAGGTCTTCATCGACGAAAAACCCGCGTTCTACGACTTCGCCAACCCCACCCGCAACATGACCGGGGCGGAACTGTTCGCGCAGTTCGGCGCCTCCGCCGATTGAGCCCTGTCGTGCAGAGATCCGCAGGCTTGAGGCGCAGGATCCGATGAGTGACTTCCACGCCCTGCGCATCGAAGCGAGCGATGCCGGCATCGCCGAAATGGTGCTGATGGGTCCCGGTCGCGGCAACGCCATGGGGCCTGATTTCTGGCGAGAACTACCGCTGGCGGTGGAACGCATCAGCTCCGACCGCGGTATCCGGGCGGTGCTGCTGCGCGGTGACGGCGAACAGTTCAGCTACGGTCTCGATCTGCCTGCCATGGCCGCCGAAATCGGTCCGCTGCTCGAAGGCGGAGCGGCGGGACGCCTCGCCATCGTCGAACAGGCAGCGCGAATGCAGCGCGGTTTCGACGCCATTGCGTCGGCACCGCAGCCGTTCATTGCCGCAATCGATGGCTGGTGCATTGGCGCCGGAATCGAGATGATCGCCGCCTGCGACATCCGCCTGTGCAGTCGCGGCGCCCGTTTTGCGTTGCGAGAGGTCAAGGTGGGCATCGTGCCCGACCTCGGCGGCATCCAGCGCCTGCCTCAGCTGGTTGGCGAGGGTTGGGCGCGCGAATTGGCGCTGACCGGTGACGACATCGACGCCGACATGGCCCGGCAGATGGGACTGGTAACCCGAGTGGCCAAGGATTCCGCCGCGCTGCACGAGGCTGCTCGGGAGATTGCCGCGCGGATTGCGGCCAATCCGCCGCTGGTGGTGGCCGCAATCAAGCGCGTGATGAATGCGCGCTGGTCGGGCACGGTCGCCGACGGCAATCGCGAAGCGGCGACATTGAACGGCATGCTGATGCAATCGGAGGATTTCGCCGAGGCCATGCGCGCGTTCATGGAAAGGCGTCCCCCCGTGTTTCAGGGCCGCTGAACCTGAACGGGCGGCAACGACTGCGCCGGGTCGCCGACGGATCGGCGGCGGCAGCGCGTTGAAGCAATCGAGGCCGGCAACCCGGTCCACCCACCCCCATGGAGAATGCATCATGAGTATCAATTTCAAATCGACCCTCGCCGCTGCCGTGCTGCTCGCATTGGGCGCCAGCGTATCCGCCGAGGACCGCCCGCAGCGCGGGGAAGGCCCGCGTCACGAGCGCGGTCCGGTCGTCATAGCCGAGGCGCGCGAGCGCGCTGCCGAGCACGCCGCCGCGATGGACAGCGATGGTGACGGCTTCATCAGCGTCGATGAGCGCAAGGCGTTCCATGAGGCGCGCCGTACGGAGCGCTTGCAGCGCATGATGGCGCGGCGTGGCATTGATGCCGACGCCACCGTTTCTGTGGAGGATTTCGTCGAGCGCCGCATCGCCTGGCTGGAAGGGCTCGACACCAACGGTGACGGGACGGTCGATGCCGAAGAGATGCGCGCAGGCCGCGGCAAGCATGGACGCCACCGCGGAATGAAGGGCAAGGGCGAAGGCAAGCGCGGCCCGCGCGGCGAGTAAGATGGGCCAACGGGGCGCGTATCCTGCAGACGATGAGCACGCACGATGCGCGCCCCGCTTCCGATCCCGATCCCGATGAAGAACTGGTGCGGCGCATGGCCTCGGGTGATCAGGGTGCCTGCGCAGGGCTGCTGGAGCGCCACCTCAGCCGTATCCATGCACTCGCCCAGCGCCTGCTCGGCAACGCCGCCGACGCCGATGAAGTGTCCCAGGATGTCTTTCTCCGTGCCTGGCAACAGGCATCCAAATGGCAACCCGGACGCGCCCGTTACTCCACCTGGCTATACCGCGTGGCGCTCAACGTGTGCCGCGACCGCTTGCGTGCGCAGCACCCGCAGAGCGACCACGATGTCGACCAGCTTCCGGACTTCGCCCCCTCCCCCGAGCGACTTGCCGACAGCAGGCAGATCGCCGTCTGTCTCGACAGCGCGCTACGGCGGCTGCCGCCACGGCAGCGAGAAGCGCTGGTGCTGTTCCATGATCACGACATGTCGCAATCCGAAATTGCCGCGAGCCTCGAGCTCAGCATCGAGGCCGTGGAATCGCTGCTGGCGCGCGCCCGCCGCGCCCTGCGCAGCGCTCTGCAGGATTCCATGACATGAACCGCATGAATCTCGATCGCTTCCGGCAGCTGCTCGATATCCACGGGAGCGACCTAGCCCGCTGGCCATCAGCGGAGGGCGCGGAAGCCGCCGAGCTCGCCCAGTTGGATGCGCAGGTGCGCGCGATGCTGGAAGGCAGCCGACGACTGGAGCAGGCCTGGAGCGACACCCGTGGCGAGGCATCGCACGTGGCGCTGCGTCAGCGCATCCTTGACGCACTTCCGGACCAGGGGAGGAAGCCGGCCAGGGCGGCGCGACCGCTCTTGGGAATGCTCATCGAGGAACTCGGCGGCTGGCGCGTTGCCGGACCGGCGTTTGCCGGTGCGCTCACGCTGGGTATTGCGCTCGGCTTTGGCTTGAACGACAGCAGCGCGTTCGATCTGGTCGAACTTGCCGTCTCCAGCGATATCGACGTGGACTACTGAGATGCCCGCAGCCTCACCCCGTCCTGTCCGTTTCCTGCTGATCGCCTCGCTTGCCGTGAACGTGTTGCTGGGTGCGGCGCTGGCCACCGGCTTGACCCTGCATTTCCGAAGCGGCGCACACGGGGTGCGCACCTCAGACCTGCCCAGCCCGCGCGCGCTGGCAAGACACCTGAGCGAGGAGGAGCGTGCCGGCATGCGACTGATCCTCGACAAGCGGCGCGCAAGCTTTCGCGGGGCGGGCCGCGAAGTGATCGAAGCGCGACGGCAGGTCCGACGAGCGCTGGCGGCCGAACCGTTCGAGGCGCAGGAGCTGGCAGCTGCGCTGGCCAAGCTGCGCAATGGTCACGGCCGCCTCAGTCTTGAGGCGCAGGCCACCCTGGTTGAACTCGCCGCCCAGATGGATGCCGAAGGGCGGCAGCGCCTGGCACGCGCCATCCTGCGCCCGGAACGCGATCGCGGCGACCAACAGGCGGGCGATCGACCGTTGCGCTGAGGGAACCTTCTTCACGCCGGCGAAGGCACAATGGCAGTCATGCTTGCCCGCCTTCCCGTCGCGCTTCGCGCCCCTTTGGTGATTCTGCTGGTTGCCGGCAGCACCCTTGTTCACTGCCTGGTGCTGTTTGTCGCCGCATTGGCCAAGCTGCTGCTGCCGATCCGCAGCGTCCGCCGCTGGCTGTCCTACCTGCTGGCGGGGATCGCGGAAAGCTGGATTGCAGTCAACAGCGCGCTGTTCGAGCGATTCACCACCACCCGCTTCGAGGCCGAGGGTCTTGAGGGCCTGCGTGCGGATGCCCGTTACCTGGTGCTCTCCAATCACCGCAGCTGGGTGGATATCCCGGTCCTGCAGCGCGTGTTCAACCGCCGCATCCCGTTCATGCGCTTTTTCCTGAAAAGCCAGCTCATCTGGGTACCGGTGCTCGGACTGGCCTGGTGGGCGCTGGATTTTCCCTTCATGAAGCGCTACACCCGCGAGCAGATCGAGCGCCGACCGGAACTGCGCGGCCGCGACCTGGACGTGACCCGGCGTGCCTGCGAGCGCTTCCGCGGAATGCCGGTGTCGATCGTCAACTTCGTCGAAGGCACACGCTTTACCGAGGCCAAGCGCGAACGCCAGAAGTCTCCGTTCCGCAATCTTTTGCGGCCGCGCGCCGGCGGCGTCAGCTTCGTACTGCAGGTGATGGGCAGGGATCTCGACGCCATACTCGACGTCACCATCGCCTACACGCCATCCATTCCGGACATGAAGGACCTGATCGGCAACCGGATCGAGCGCGCACGGGTGAGTGTCCGCGAGATCCCCATTCCGGAAGAGTTCGTCGGCGCGGACTATGACAACGACGAAGCCCTGCGCCTGCGGTTCCGCGACTGGCTCAATGCACTCTGGGAAGCCAAGGATGCTGCGCTCGGTGCTCCTGCTCTGGAGCCTCCCGGTTCCGAACATCAGCGCGCCGGAACTGCATGACTTGGCGCCGCGGCGCGGCGCAGGTAGCCTGCAGGGATGGGGACACGCCACGCCGTGCTTCTTGTCGTCCTTCTCGCCGCCCTGGGTGACGTCGAACGCTGTATTGCCGACGACGGTCCCGCCACGCAGCGCATACGATTCCACACCCTCAGCATCGAACAGGGCCTGCCGCAGGCCACCGCGCGCGCGCTGGCACAGGATCTCGATGGCTTCGTATGGGTGGCGACGCAGGATGGCCTGGCGCGCTATGACGGCCACGAGTTCGAGGTGTTCCGGCACGTGCCGGGTGACGCCTCAGGTCT
>CAZGKE010000196.1:0-5815 GCA_964526035.1 uncultured Gammaproteobacteria bacterium
CCAAGTTGCCTCGCAGCAACTCAAGCGGCCCAAGGCAGTTCGCTCAAGGGAGCCGATCATTCTACACCGGGAGCCGGGTACGTCAACACCCACATCAAAGATTTTCCAGTAGCGCGTCGCTTCGAGGCTGTGGTATGTGCGCCGCCTCGCCCTTGCGCTCGCGCGTTCGCTTGTGAACACTGCGCGACTGCTCCATCGGCTCGTACTGCATGCGGGTTCCGCACAACAACCGGCAGCTGTGGTGGGTGGCGGCCTATCTGGCTGCAGCGCTGCTGCTGCTGTCGTGGGTCGGGCCTGCGTATCTGCGGCCGCTATGGGATCGTTGGGACGTGGATGCGTACCTGGCGCTCAACGGCTCGCTGACCGAGCCCGGCCTGTGGCAGTCATTCTGGGTGCTGAGCAACCGCCGTTATTTCGACGTGGTGCCCGCCGCGCTGCTGCTCGGAATCTTTGCAACATGGATGTTTGCAGGCAGCCCGAACGCCATGCGGGCTCGTCTGAAACTCGGTGTGATGATGGCGGTTTTCAATGTAGTGTGGGTGCAGCTGATGATGAAGCGGACGCTCGAAACCCTGCGTGACAGCCCGAGCCTGGTGGTTCCGGACGCCTTTCGCATCGAGTCGCTGGTCGACCGGATTCCGAACGTCAAGGACCACTCCAACCACAGTTTTACGGGCGACCATGCCGCCGCGGGGGTGCTGGTGGCGTTGATCATCCTGCACGTGGCCGACTGGAAGCGGGGCTTGGCCGCGCTTGCGGTGGCGGTCTTCTTTGGCTTGCCGCGTCTGTTGGGGGGAGGACACTGGCTCACCGACGTGGTGATCGGCGGCGGCGTTGGCGCGCTGTCGGGAATCGCCGTGTTCCTGCTGCTGCGCCGGGTGTGGCCGCAGGCCTGGGCTCCCGACCTGAGGGTACCGCGATGAAGCTGCGGTCGATGTTGCTGATTGCGGTACTGCTGCTTGCAGGTTGTCCGCGTGAACAGCCCCTCGGTGAAGTGGAGCTGGGTGGGCAGCGATTCCAGGTGGAGATCGTCGAAGACGACGCAGCACGCGAACAGGGTCTGATGCACCGGGAGACCATGGCCGCTGATCACGGCATGCTGTTCATCTGGCCGGAGGAGGCGCCGCGCGCGTTCTGGATGAAGAACACGCTGCTTGCGCTCGACATTCTCTACTTCGACAGCCGGATGCGTCTTGTGGACCTGCACACCGATGTGCAGCCGTGCCGCAGTGAGCGCTGTCCGACCTACCCGAGCGCCCGACCGGCGCGCTACGTGGTGGAGTTGAACGCTGGTACGGCCGAGGAACTCGGAATGAAACTCGGCGACCGCCTGACCATCAGGCGGCGCTGAGGCTTACACCGGTGGGCGGGGTGGGCCCTTTGACTTCCGGATTGCGTTTGCGGGCGATCAACGCACGCTCCTGCTCGCGCAGGTGGCTGAGACGGTGCAGGCAGGCCATGCCGCTGCGATACGGCACCAGGGAAGCCAGGGGGGGCTTGCCCGAGAAAAGCATGTCGTCGGTCATTGGGACGAATTGTTTCATGGCTCTGGTCTCCCGCCTCAGCGGCAGGTACAGTCAACCCCGCCAAGATGAAAATGCGCTGACGTGAATCGGGCATTTTTCGGGCACTCGCCCTCGGGCTTGCTCAGACACTTCTTTCGGTGACGTGCAAGGAGATCGGTGATGAAAGACGCCTGGACCCTCCTGCAAGCCGCCAGGGACGAGGACATTCCGCTCCTCAAGGCCGCTCTCCTTATCGCCCGCGACGAGTATCCCGACCTTGACGTGGCGGCCTGCGAGGCCGAGATCAGACATCTGTCGCGCGCCTTCCGTTCGAGCACCGCTTCCGCGGCCAACGACATCGCGCGGATGCAGGCGCTGAATCTTTTTCTGTTCGAAGAGCACGGCTTTACCGGCAATCAATCCGACTACTACGACCCGCGCAACAGCTATCTCAATGACGTGCTGGCGCGACGCCTCGGCATTCCGATTTCGCTGGGGATCATCCAGATCGCGATCGCCCGCGAGGCCGGACTGGCGCTCGAGGGGATCTCGTTTCCGGGACATTTCCTGGTGCGCCTGCCGGTTGACGAAGGACTCATCGTTCTCGACCCCTATCAGCGCGGCCGCTCGGTCGATGCCGACGAACTGCGCGAGCGGGCGCAGCCGCACATCGGCGACCAGCGCGTGGGCGACCACGTTCTCAGCGAGATGCTGGCACCGGCGAGCCATCGCCAGATCCTGCAGCGCATGCTGCGCAATTTGCTGGGCGTGTACCGCGAACGCGAGGACTGGGAGCGCGCGCTGCGCTGCAGCGACCGTCTGGTGACGCTGGACGCCGGCGATATGGACAGCCTGCGCGAACGGGGCCTGCTCTATCTACAGGTCGGACACCTCGGTGGCGCCCGTGCGGACCTGCATCGCTATCTGGCAGAAGCCCCCGGGTCGGCCGAGCACGAGCGGGTTCGCAGTGCGCTGGTCGAGCCTGGCGCCGTTACCGCAAGACTGAACTGAGCAGGCCGGCGGGACGCCCCGCAGCGACGCTCAGTCGCAGTCGATCTCGACCATTTCGAAATCATCCTTGGTGACCCCGCAGTCGGGGCAGCACCAGGTTTCGGGCACGTCCTCCCAACGGGTGCCGGGTTCGATGCCGTCTTCGGGCCAGCCATCGGCTTCGTTGTAGATGAAGCCGCAGACCACGCACATGTAGCTGCGGAAGCGGGCGTCGTCCGTGCGGGCGGCTGCCTGGGTCATCGATGGGTACCGGAATCTGGAGAACAGCCTGCTATTGTGAGGCCTTTGGCGGTGAAGCGGAAGTTGACGCATGCGCGTTCCCTCGCGTGGCCTGTACGTGGTGACGCCTGACAGCCTTGCGGACAACGCACTGCTCCGCGCAGTGAGCGCGGCCATCGACGGCGGGGCGGTGATGGTGCAGTACCGGCAGAAGGGGCTCTCGATCGACACGGCGCACGAGCAGGCGTTGCGTCTTCTCGAACTCTGCAGGGACCGGGGCGTGCCGCTCATCGTCAACGATGACTGCGCCCTTGCGCAGCGTATCGGCGCCGATGGTGTGCATGTCGGACGCGAGGATGCCGCGGTGTCCGCCGCCAGGACCGCGCTCGGCGCGGATGCCATCGTCGGCGCCTCCTGCTACGGCTCATTGGCGCTGGGGCACCAGGCCGTGACCGATGGCGCCAGCTATGTCGCCTTCGGCAGCATATATCCCTCGCCAACCAAACCGGCCGCGCCCACCGTGCCACTCGACGTCCTGCGACTGGCACGTTGTGAGCTGGCGGTGCCGGTGTGTGCCATCGGCGGCATCACGGCTGACAATGCCGGCGCCGTGGTCGCTGCCGGCGCCGACCTGCTGGCGGTGATCAGCGACGTGTTCGCGGCAGCCGATCCCTGTGCAGCAGCGCGCCGCTACCGCTCGGTCTTCGCCACCTGAACGTTCGTTGGATTGGACGACCCCCTGCCACCTGGAGCGGGGATTCCGAGGTGCATTGCTGCAGCCGGCGCTGCGAGCGAGACCCGGAGGATGAGCAGAAATCGCGTCCTCATGACAGCCCCCGACCGACCATCGCTGACAGATGACCCAGGTAGTCGGCCAGCGCCTGACGCCCACGTGCGGTCAGGCGGTAGTCGCTGACCGGCTTGCGCTCGACAATGCGCTTGCGCACCGTCACGTATCCAGCGTCCTCAAGCTTGCGTAGGTGGCTGCCGAGATTGCCGTCGGTGGCCTTGACCTGGTCGCGCAAGAAGGTGAACTCGGCGCGTTCCACCGTGGCCAGCACGGTCATGATGGCGAGACGCAGGCGTGAGTGGATGACTTCATCGAGCCGGGTGTGATCGAAGTCGGTCACGGCGACTCAGCTGCGTGCGCCGCGCCCGAGCCACCAACCCGGCAGCGCAAACAGCAGCAGCAACATCGCGGCAAGGGCCAGAACGGTATGTGGGCCGGGCCATGCCAGCATCAGTGCGCCGCCCAGCCACCACGGCAATGCCAGGTTGCGGAACCAGCCGATGCCGGCGATCAGTCCCACAGCCCATACGGCCAATCCCATGCTCAGCGCCATCAATCCGGACAATGACTGGGGCGGGACCGGCCCGAAGACGCTGCCGACGAAGTAGAGCAACAGCGCGGTCACGCCGAATCCGGCCCACACCAGGCCCATCTGCCGCGCGGCATGGCCGACGGCCACCGCGCGCTGGTGCTCGCGCCGGAGCAGCCAGCCGGTGCCACCCCAGCCGATCGAGATGAGGACAGCCCAGATCCAGGCGATGCTGGCGGGCGACCACGGCAGCCAATCCTCCAGCACCAGCCAGGTCAGCAGCAGTCCGGCGCCGATCAGCGCACCCCACAGAAAGTAGTGGTTGCCGGACAGGCGCGTGGCATCGCGGGTGGCGTCCAGAACGCGCCGGATGTAGGCGAGATCCTGCATGGGATCGGACCCATCCGGGTCTGCGTGGTCATCGACTTCAATCATGGTTTCACCCGGGTCAGCCGCATGCCGAAGATCTCGTGCCAGTTTTCACCATCGCGACTCATTCGACCCACTTCGTTCCAGGTGTCAGTGTCGACCTTCAGCGTGTAGCGGATCTTGCCGACTTCGGGCAGCGACATCTCCCAGATGAAGTCTCCCTCTTCGAGCCAGCCCACATACTCGCCGCTGCGGCCGTCGGACAGATAGCTGCTGAATCGATAGCCGCCCTCGCGCGCCGAAATCACGGCAAAGGCGTCATGCACGATCGCGCCGCTCTCGAAGTCATGGTGGCGCCCGTGAACGGTGAGGATGCGCCCGCCGAGCCGCGCCTCGACCGTCTCACGGCTGTGAAAGCGATGCGTATCATCCGGCCCGCGTCGTATCCATCCCTCGCCCTCCCACTCGCCGACCAGGAAGCCCAGATCTGCCATCGGGTCGGCCTTCGCCGCCGACAGCGGTACAGACCCTACCAGCAGCACAAACAACCACCCAAGGCCAGCCGCAACGCCATTCATGATCATCTCTCCGTCCATTTACTCTGCTCTTCAGAGTACTCTGCATACGTTGAATGTCAAGTCTTCGCGTTCGCCTTCCAGACGACAAGCCGGGATAATGCCGACCCCACCTTGGTCTTCTTACCGCATGAACAACCACGAACTGTTCGAGGCCGCCTGCCGGGTGCTGCCCGGCGGAGTCAATTCACCGGTACGCGCCTTCAAGTCCGTGGGCGGCGAACCCTTCTTCACAGCCCGCGCCGAGGGGCCCTGCCTGTGGGACGTCGAAGGCAAACGCTACATCGACTACGTCGGCTCCTGGGGGCCGATGATCGCTGGACATGCGCATCCGGCAGTGCTTGATGCAGTGCGGTCGGCCATCGGCGATGGCCTCAGCTTCGGCACCCCATGTCCGGCGGAAGTGACGATGGCCGAGACGCTGTGCTCGATGGTGCCGGGACTGGAGATGGTACGCATGGTGAACTCGGGCACCGAGGCCACCATGGCGGCGATCCGCCTGGCGCGCGGATTCACCGGGCGCAGCGCCATCGTCAAGTTCGAGGGCTGTTACCACGGCCACGGCGATGCCTTTCTGGTCAAGGCGGGGTCGGGTGCCCTGACCCTGGGTGTACCGGATTCGCCGGGCGTGCCGGCAGCGCTCGCCGACCTCACGCTCACGCTGCCCTACAACGACCTGTCCGCCGCGCAGTCGCTGTTCGCCGAGCGCGGCGCCGACATCGCCGCGCTCATTGTCGAGCCCATCGCCGGCAACATGAACTGCATCCTGCCGCGCGATGGCTGGCTGCAGGGCCTGCGCCAGCTGTGCAGCGCGCAC
>CAZGKE010000197.1:0-5814 GCA_964526035.1 uncultured Gammaproteobacteria bacterium
AGGCACACCCATGACTGTTCGTGGGCCGCAGATGACCACTGGGCAGGCACGAGAGTTCTACGTCGGCCTGTACGCCGGTCAGCAACGAGTTTCAATAGCGATTCTCGCGCTGGGCGGCGTGATCATCGTCGCCCTTTGGAGCGTGGAGGTGCTCTCGACGGCTGGTGCTCTCATCGCCGCCGCGACGGCTATAGCCATCCTGGGTGCTCTGAAGAGGGAGTTTGTGAAGGCGTGGCTGTTCATAGACGGGCAGGCGGCGCGGGTTCTGGTGATTGATTTGCTCTACTGCGCTGTCGTTGCTGCAACCGCGACCGTAGTTTTTGGCCTGGGACTTGAAGCGGCAGTGGCTGGCATTCTTTTCGGTATGGGTCTGGGAAGTCTGCCTGCCGCTTTTGGTAGACAACGATTCGATATCGATGGGAGCGCGACAGCGAGGGTCAAGGCGCTGGAGTCACTGAGAGTAGCGTGGAAGGACGGCAGATGGACATTGCCGGGTGTACTGATCACCTTTTCGATGAGTCATGCTCACACCTACCTGCTTGCCGCCGTAGGTGGCCTGATTTTCGCAGCCGAAGTGGGCGCGGCGCGAATGCTGCTAATGCCCGTGGCAATGCTTAACCTGAGTCTTTACCGTGTACTCAGGCCACGCTGGGCGGGTTTGCTCGGTTCAGGCAGTCACGGAGTCATACGGCTACAACGGAACAGGGCAATCGGTGGGATCGGTGTTGCCACGGCACTTTTCGCCCTTCTCCTGTACGCGAGCTGGGATTTGGTCGTCAGCTACGTAATCACGCCCGAGTACGGGGGTATCTGGATGCTGGTTGTCCTGTGGGCCATCTTTTTTGCAGGTCAGAGTGCACGGGTGGCGCTGTCGAATCAGCTTCAGGTCTATTCAGAGTACCGGTATCTGACGTCTTTCGTCGCAATCGCCGCCATCCTGGTTGTCGGGGCGACTCTCGTGCTTGTCCCGCTGGTCGGCGCGGCTGGGGTGGTCTACGCAATGATTGCCGGTGAGGTTCTCCTGCTAGTGGCGTTTGGCCTGCGATCAGCCTCGTTGCTGCACCCACAAGCACCCTAGCGCGACAGGAAAAAGGTTTCAAAAACAGTCGGTTATTCAAAACCTCCAGTGTCCCGGATGAAATATGACAAGTAGTACCTAGGTCAATGAAATCTAGGTGAATTTTCGCCTAGTATGACTTCCTATGGTCGTCCGAGACTCTGAGCACCACCTCCGAACCCGGGTCACCATCCTCGGCGTCCCCATGGACTGCGTCTCCATGGCCCAGTCTGTGCTGATTGCCGACGACATGGTGCGCGAGGGCCGGCAGGGATCGGTCTTCGCGATCAATCCTGAAAAAATCGTCATGGCCGGGGACAACCCCCGGCTGCTGGAGGCGATCCGGTCCGGAAGCCTCCTCGTCCCCGACGGCATCGGTGCAATCCTCGCTGCCCGCCTCGGTGGCATCCGCGGCGTACCCCGGGTGCCCGGCGCCGACCTGATGCCGGAGCTGTGCAACCTGGCGGCGATTCGCGGCTATCCGGTCTTTCTTCTCGGGGCCCGTCCGGAGGTAACTCCCCGGGCCGCTGAGGCGCTGCTGGAGAGCTACCCACGGCTGCAGATTGCCGGGATGCAGAACGGATACCTCAGCAACGCTGACCGCGAGACGCTGCCGGAGCGCATCAATGCCAGTGGCGCGAAGCTGCTCTTCGTGGCCCTGGGCAGCCCGGAGCAGGAGATCTGGATCCACGAGAACCTGCCGCGTCTGACCACGGTGGCCGTCTGCCAGGGCGTTGGCGGCACCTTCGACGTCCTCGCGGGGCGGGTCAGGCGGGCCCCTGCCGTATGGCAGCGGTCGTACATGGAGTGGCTCTACCGCCTCATTCGCGAGCCCGCCCGGATCCGCCGCTTTCCGCGCCTGCTAAGATTCGCCGCTGACGTGTGGCGCGATCGACGCGCCATCGCCCCGGCTGCGGTGCCGGCCGCGCACCGGGCGGAAGGCCAGCGCTCCACGTCCTAGCTCCACAGGAACTCATTCAGCAACTGCAATGACCGACACGTCCCAGCCATCGTTCTCGACTGATCCCCGGATGCGCATCGGCTTCGTCGCCGTGCTGCTCGCACTCACCGCGTGGATCTTCTGGCCCAGCTTCGTCGAGATGGAGCGCCTGTGGCAACAGCCCGATTACAGCCACGGCTACCTGATTCCCTTCCTGGCGGCTTACCTCTTCATCGTGCGCATCCCGGCGCTGGTGGCCGCGCGCCCGGAGCCGTCGTGGCTTGGCCTCGGGCTGCTCCTGCTGGCCCTGGCGGTACTGCTCATCGGTGAACTCAGCGCGCTGTTTGTGATCACCCAGAATGCCTTCCTGATCACGGTCTGGGCCATGGCCCTCACGGTGTGGGGCGTGCGCGGTGTCAAGGCCATCTGGGCGTCGCTGGCGATGCTGGTGTTCCTGGTGCCGCTGCCGGTATTCGTCCAGTACAACCTGTCGTCGAACCTGCAGTTCATCTCCACCGATCTCTCGGCCTGGGTGCTGCGGCTACTCGGTATCCCCGTGTATGTCGAAGGCAACGTCATCGACATGGGCATCTCGAAGCTGCAGGTGGTCGAGGCCTGCAGCGGCCTGCGTTACCTGTTCCCGCTGATGTGCTTCAGCTTCCTGTGCGGCTACCTGTACAAGGGTCCGCTCTGGCACCGGTGGCTGATCTTCCTGTCGAGCATTCCCGTCACCATCGTGATGAACAGCATTCGCATCGCGGTTACCGGCATCCTCTATGACAACTACGGCATCGGCGCCGGCGACACCTTCATGCACTTCTTCGAGGGCTGGGTGATCTTCGTCGGCTGCCTCGCCATCCTGTTCGCCGAGATGATGCTGCTGGCGAAGCTGCAGGGACTCAGGCTCGACAAGGTGCTGGATGTGGGTCTGCCGTCGTGGTCGGACATCAGGCCGCTGGGCGATACGCTGAAGCTGTCAGCCCCGGTACTCGCGGTGATCCCGATGCTGGTGCTGGTGCTGGCCGCGAGTACCGCGGTTGCCGGCCGCACCGAAGTGGTGCCGGAGCGCCAGAGCCTGTACGGCTTCCCGCTGGTGATTGGCGACTGGCGGGGCCGGGAGGTGCCGCTCAGCGAGCAGGAACTGGATGTACTCAAGCTCACCGACTATGTGTCGGCCAACTACCAGCACGAGGAGGGGGGCTTCATCAACTTTTACGTGGCCTACTACGAGTCCCAGCGCAAGGGTGCGTCGGTGCACTCGCCCCGCGCCTGCCTGCCCGGTGGTGGCTGGGAGATCCAGAGCAGCGGGGTGGTGAGGCTGCCCGGCGTGCTGCCGGATGGCGGTGACCTGCCGGTGAACCAGATCATCATCGGCATGGGCGAATCCCGCCAGCTGGTGAACTACTGGTTCATGCAGCGGGGCCGGAATCTGACCAACGAGTATCTGGTGAAGTGGTACATCTTCTGGGACTCCCTGACGAAGCAGCGCACCGACGGCGCCATGGTGCGCGTGATCACGCCCCTGCCGTCCGAAGGGGGTGAGGAGGTGGCCACGAAATCCCTTGAGGACTTCATCCGGCTCGTCGAGCCCCGCCTCTACTACTACGTGCCCCAGGAGGTGACGCCCTACCAGGGCGCGGCAGCCGTCACGGGCGCACTCGACAAAAACCCGATTCCTTACCAGTAGTTAATGGCCTGCAATGCTAGTCTGACCGCCGATTGATCCAGTCGCGGAAGCCGGCCCCATGCAGCAGATTCTCCAGGACCTGAAACAGGGTCACACCACGGTGGAGACCGTGCCCGTGCCCCTGGTACGTCCGGGCCATCTGCTGATCCGCACGAGCAAGTCGCTGGTCTCCGCCGGTACCGAGCGGATGCTGCTGGAGTTTGGCCGCGCCAGTTTCCTCGACAAGGCCCGCCAGCAACCCGACAAGGTGCGCCAGGTGCTGGACAAGATCCGCACCGACGGCATCGGGCCCACCATGCGCGCGGTCAAGGCCAAGCTCGACAAGCCCATTCCCCTTGGTTACAGCAACGCCGGCGTCGTGGTCGAAGTCGGACCCGGCGTCAGCCGCTTTCAGGTGGGCGACCGGGTGGTCTCCAACGGCCACCATGCCGAGTATGTCTGCGTGCCCGAGAACCTCTGCGCCGCCATTCCCGACGGCGTCAGTGACGAAGCCGCCGCCTTCACCGTGGTCGCGGCGATTGGCCTGCAGGGCATCCGGCTGGTGCAGCCCACGCTGGGTGAGACGGTGGTGGTCACCGGCCTCGGGCTGATCGGCCTGCTGTCGGTGCAGCTGCTGCGGGCCAATGGTTGCCGCGTGCTGGGCATTGATCCGGATCCGGCCCGGGCGGCGCTGGCCCGGGAGCTCGGCGCCGAAACCTGCGTGCTGTCGGCGGGGGAGGATCCCCTGGCGGTGGCCCGGCGCGTGACCAACGGACGGGGTGTGGATGCGGTCGTGATCACGGCCTCGACCCCCAGCAACGAGCCGGTGCACCAGGCCGCCCAGATGTGCCGCAAGCGGGGCCGCATCGTGCTGGTGGGCGTCACCGGCCTGCAGCTGTCCCGGGCGGACTTCTTCGAGAAGGAGCTGAGCTTCCAGGTGTCGTGTTCGTACGGTCCGGGGCGCTATGACCCGGCCTACGAGGACGAGGGTCACGACTATCCGCTGGGCTATGTGCGCTGGACCGAGCAGCGCAACTTCGAGGCGGTGCTCGAGCTGCTGGCTGCCGGGCAGCTGGCGGTGGAGAGCCTGATCAGCGACCGCTTTGCGATTGCCGATGCGCCGGCGGGCTATGAGCGCCTCGCCAAGGGCAATCCGCTGGCCATCCTGCTGGACTACCCGGCGCCACCCGCGTCCGGGCAGGGTGCCGCCGCGCTGCCGGAACGGCTGGTGGCGCTGGGCCCTGCGAAGACTAACTCCGCGCCTGCTGCTCCCGGCAAGTCGGGCGGCAGGGGACCCACCGTGGCCGTGATCGGCGCCGGCAATTACGCGAGCCAGGTGCTGGTGCCCGCACTGGCCGCCACGACCGCCAGGCTGCACACGCTAGTCAGCGCTGCCGGGGTGAGCGGCGTGCAGGCGGGCCGGAAGCACGGCTTCGCCCAGGCCGGTACCGACGCGCTGGCCGCGATCCGCGACCCGGCGGTGGACGCCGTGGTAATCGCCACCCGCCACGACAATCATGCCGAGCTCGTGATCGAGGCGCTGGGGCAGGGCAAGCACGTTTTTGTCGAGAAGCCGCTGGCGATCAACCGGGCACAGCTCTCAGGGATCGAGGCGGCCTGGCAGGGCGCCGAACGCGACGGCCGCCGGCCGGTGCTGATGGTTGGCTTCAACCGGCGCTTCGCACCCCAGGTGGTGCAGGTCAAGAAACTGCTCAGCGGCGTCGCCGAGCCCCCGGTGTTCGTGATGACGGTGAATGCGGGCGAGATTCCCGCTGAACACTGGACCCAGAGTGCCACCGAAGGCGGCGGCCGGATCATCGGCGAGGGCTGTCACTTCGTCGACCTGCTGCGCCACCTCGCCGGCAGCCCCATCGTGCGTACCCACGCGGTGCGGATGGGCCCCGCCCCCGGCGTGGAGGTGCGCGACGACAAGGCCGTGATCACGCTGGAGTTCGCCAGCGGCGCCTTCGGCACCATCCACTATCTCGCCAACGGCAACCGCAGCTTCCCCAAGGAGCGCCTCGAAGTCTTCTGCCGCGGTGCTGTGCTCCAGCTCGACAACTTCCGCAAGCTCGCAGGCTTTGGCTGGCCCGGCTTCCGCCAGATGAACCTGTGGCGCCAGGACAAGGGCAATGCCGCCTGCATGGCCGC
>CAZGKE010000198.1:0-5795 GCA_964526035.1 uncultured Gammaproteobacteria bacterium
GCGACAGCGGCAGCGCAAAGGCAATCTTGGGCTGGAAGTTAGGGATCGGCTCAACTGAAGTTAGAGCTGAAGTATTGGTAATGCCACTCTGACTATGTTGAGGGCTGGGTGCTGGACTGATTCGGCTATACCCTTCCGGCTTAGACAAATCAGGCAGCTTCTTTGGCGGCGAATATCTGGTTTGAATCGGCTGCTGGGCTGGATTATTTGGCGCTGGATTCGCTTGAGATTGCACCAAAGCTTCAGGTAAAACAGGCGATTGCTCTAGAGGCTCTACAGGCAATGGAGCTACTGGCTCAGGACTCCAACGAGATACCGGAAAAGATTCAGTTTGTGCCTTCTGCACTGGAATCGTTGCTTGCAGAAAGCGGTCTTGCTCAGCTTCTAGTTTGGCTGGTTCGAGTTGAGCTTGAGAGTTTAAGAACTGCTGCTGTTCCAATTCGAGAGCGCTTGGCTGTATCGTTGCGTTCACTGGAATTGCCAAGGTTGCCAGTAGAAGAAGCGGAAGGTTGGTAAGAATTATTTTGCTGATCATGACGCTGATTGATAATTTCCAAGGGACAAAAGGCGCTTCACAGTTTTTTCAGCAACGCCCCAAGACTTTGCGGCAACATCCAAAGACTCGCCCCGACGAAGCGATCGCACTACATTCTGCACCCTCGCGCTCAAGCTGGCCTTGTACCCAATCTCTCCCGTCCGATTCGCCACGCTTAAACCGCGAACGAGGGCATTCGCAATCTGGTGAGGGTTCTCAGCCTTTGCTAACTGGGGTTGAGTCTTGACCAGATCGGGTGCTGCTTCTGGCACTTCTAAAGGAGTTGTGACGGGTTTAGCGGTAGACGGCACAGGAGATTGAGCCACGGCTTCAGGCTGTAGAGCAACAGGAGCGGATACCGGAACCGGAGCTACGGCGATCGCCTCAGACTTGGGCTTTACCTGCACAACAGCACGAACCTGTCCCGCGCCGAGCTGCTGCAATCGGGTTATGACCGCCAGCTTTACGCCTGTGATGCGCGACGCTTCTTCTGGAGTAGCGCCTCTTTTCAGCAAGTCTAGGAACTGTATCACTCCGGTCTGTAGTGCCCCGTCTTTGGGGATGGTCTGACGGGCGATCGCCACCTCTAGACCTGCCTGAACCTGCTCAACTTTTACGGGGGTTGCTGCTAGCGAAACAGCGGCGATAAATGGCGCGACAAAAAGCGTTATTGCGTGGGTAAAGGGGCTTTTCATGACTTTTCTACCTAATCTTGTTTTCAACACGCTGAAGGATCTTCAGCACACTGTTTGCATTTCCTGAGAGGCGGTTTAGCTGACTGCTGCCACTTATCAAAGCTGCTGAGATAAACCCAAGCAGTACCAGGGTGCTAAAAACTGACCAACCTAAATTACCTTTCCCAGTCCATAGAACGTCTTGACGGGTTATGGCGATCCACTGCTTCAACTTGAACAGGGTTATCGTCTGGTCGCTGTTCGACTCGCTGCTCTGGTTGTTCTGGGGGTTTTGGGCGCTCTGGCTGTTTTGGCGTAGGCTGGCGTTTAGCTCTTGCGCTGGACTGAGGGGTTTGGGCAATTGGGACGATGACTGGTTCTGTGGGTTCGAGCTGGACTTGTTCATCTGTGGGATTAGATTCACCAGGATCTCCCCAAGGGTCTGAGTCTTCTCTAAGAGCGGTTTCCAACCTAGTAAGGTTCCGCTCAATTCTTCCGTTGCTTTCTTGAAACCAGTCGTTTGTAGCTCTAAGGCTTTCAGTCGATTCTCTAACTCGCCCAACAAGTGCGTCCCCTTCTCGAACGAGGTCGCGGAACGCTGCTGTTCCTGGGTAGTCTTCTGCATCTCCGAGGTATTCGCTATGATCGCCTCGACTAAGCGATGGTTCGATTTCGCGGTTTCCTGCTGCCCCTCCATTAGCGATTGGTTGGTGCGAATCCATAGCTCAAGCTTTTCCTCAATCTTGCGAAACTGCTCTTGATTCGAGAGATGATCTGCGCTGAGCTGTTTCGCCAAGTGCCCCACAGCTTCTTGCAAGGCGATCAGTTCTTTTGCCCGATCATCTCCATTTGATTGCTCAGCCTGCTCGAATGACTGAACATCTTGAACTTCAGCGTGACCGTTACTCGTTGACATGAGCATATTTCAGTAATAGTTAACTGGCTGGAGCTGAGCCAACCAACTCCGGTGCCGCTTTACCTGGGTCAGTGGTCTTTGCCTCAGCACCCTTAGCATCGTTAGCCTTAGCCGAACTTGTCTTTGATGCTGCCACTGGAAAACCCAGATATTCCCCTGCTCGTTGCAGTTCAGGTAAGGTTCGCGCTAAGAAGCTATCTGCCAAGATGCGATCGCCGAATGGCAGCTTGTCAATCTCGAAAAAAGATAGATTCATCTCATGGATCACATCAAAGACCGATAGCTCAAGGATGGGCAACTCAATCTCGATCCCCTTGTATTTCTGGAACTGAGCGCGGGTGTCAGACTTGACCCAGCGTTCAAAATTGTTACCGTACTGACCCCAGAACTGGGACTTCACAGCAACATAATCGGCATTCGCTCCACAAAACTCCTGCATCCATTGCAAGCTATTGATGGTGTTGTAGTCGATGTTAAGTACTGTTGCAAGGGTCAGCCGATACCCTAAATCTGCTGCCAGCTTGAAGATATTGAAAGTCTTGAGTAGTTGACGTGTATCCTTACTAGATGCTCCAGGAAGGTCTATCAAAACCGTATCCGGCTTCTGAGCCTCAATATCGGTAAACAAAGTCTTGGCAGCTTTGACATCCAAGAAGTTTAGGAGCTTCACACTAGGTACTGCTTTTGATGACTTAGTGCTTGTTCCATCGGTCGGGGGATGATACCCAGAAAATTCAGGGTTTTCCACGTCCGCATCAAAGCCTGAGCATTTGACACCTTCTTTGTTCAAAGAGTAGAACAAGGCACGGTTGAACAAGGTTTTCCCTGTCCCACCTTTGCCGCCAAGGGTTAGGATGATGCGTTTGAGTGCTTTACTTGCAGCCATGTGTTTTTACCTATATATAAAGACTGACTATGCTTAAACCGCGATGGGTCGGTTTGCAGGACGGACACGATTGACGTTAAATTCTGGCTCTATCCATTCCCCAACTGAGGCACCTTGTGGACTGGCTTTTTGTCCGTCCGGCTGAGATACCTCAAAATCGGCAAAGTGGCTGTCCGTCACAGATTGCTCAGTAGTTTGTCCTGAGGCTGAACTTGGGGCGATCGCCTGGGCTGAAACTTGAGCAGTGGGCTGAGCAGTGTCTTGAACTTCGGCTTCAGCTTGAGGCTTAGGCTTGCGGGTGCTGGACTGTGTTTTGGGTCGGGGTGCCCTTGGGGGTTGAGTGGTGCCGTCCTTGAGCGCTTTCTGCGCTTTGAAGTAGTAGAACTTGACGGTTCTAACGCCTAGCTCCTTTCCCGTAGACTCATTGAGCATTTGAGTAATGTCTTCCCAAGGGACATCACGCTGTCTCGCTTGGTCAATCAATCCAAACGATTTAGTGACAGCATCCTCAACAGAATATAAAGGAGGTTTTGCGCGACTTGCCTCTTTCAAGCGCTTCTGAAATTTGCTCAACTGTTCGGGATTGATATCTGACATATTTATCCTCGTCAGTCGTACTATCTACTTTCAGCAGACAGACAATAAACTATACATCGTCTTTCATTAATCCAGACGTTGTACTTTCTGTACTTTTTGCCATGTAAGTTTGATGTTCAGAACTTATCAATAAGATATCTGAAGCACATTTTTCGAGTGCTTAGCCATCATCTCAGGCATTGATAACGTATTGAACTTTTATAAATTGTGGTGCATCTTCAGTTCATCTGACGGATGTACGCATAATACTCTTATAGACTATCACTGTTTTGAAATTTGTCCACTCCTGCTCATTCTTTTCTCATTTATTCATTTGACAGTTCTTAAACTTTTGACTGAAGGCTCAATATCTGAGGGCTGCTTACCCGTCATCTACCATACCTACAATCCTTTGACTGTATGCTGTTCCAGATTCATTCCACTTATGCACAATCACCAGTCTATAAGGTGTCTCTGACTCATCTAGCAGGTACACGCTCAAAAGATATTCAACTGTTCAAGACTCATTTCAAACCCCTACAGTCTTTAGTCTACAGGCTGTCACTGACTCATCCGCTATATCTTGAGCCTTCAACCACAAGATGTTTAAGGCTCATCTATTAGCTACACATTTCTTAGACGGTAAGATGTTTAAGGCTCATCTTCAATTCCTATAAGTCTTAGATTTCAAGGTGTTTCAGGCTCATCCAATAGACTAACAACCATTAGACGACTCGATATCTAAACCTCATCCACTGCAATAAAGCCTTTAGACTACGGTATGTTTTAGGCTCATCTATGGAAGATACAAATCTTTGACTGTACTTCAACTAAAGCTAAACTCTTGATAGTTTGTTTATAATTTATGGGATGACTGCGATTCATTCGCCACCTTCACTATTGATATCTGTCAATCCTCTATTAGGTTGACTAAAAATCATCTAAATCTCAATAAATGCTCATCTCAGCATTGCATAAGCTTTGTACGGAAATCATCCGCTGTACATCCCCTGCGGTGATTGCTGTTCATTCAGCCTTCATTCAACTTTTGTCTACTTGTCATCTATGGTTCATCCATCGTTCATTCATTTTTCATCTGCGACTCATCTGCATTTGTCTTATTTAACCCTGGAGCAAGATATGGCAACTGTGGGCACAATCTGCTAATTTTTTTCGAGTTTGGATTTAAAACATGAGTGAGATCTTAAAGAGAGAGGTCAGGAGCGAGTTCATAAAGCTGCGCTGTACGCCTCGTGAGAAAGAGACAATTCAGAACCATGCGGCATCTTGTGGAGCCAGTACGGTCAGTGATTATCTGTTGACGCTCGGGCTAGAAAGCAATACTCAGGAGTATTCATCAGCCAGAAAGAAGGCTAACGGCATCCTCTTAAGCGCTGAGGTCTATTCAAAGCTGTTCGAGATCATTGAAGCCCTTCAGCTTCGACCGGATGCAGACATCACGCTAGTGAAAGAAACGATCGCCCTGGTTCACGAAGTCAGGCGAGAGATTGTGCTTTATCGACAAGCCTAGTAAAGGAGGTAAACCATGAGAATCAAGGTTGTCAAAGGAAGCGACTCGTTGGGGCTGTGTTCATATCTGTTAGACCCTGAAAAGCAAATCGACCGAGAGCGAGATTCGGTGTTGTACTCAAACATGAGTGGGCGGGATGTGTCAGAGCTGGCGGAAGAATTCAGATTTTCGCGGTTGCTCAACAAAAATGTTGAGTCATTCATGTGCCATTATTGCGTGTCGATGCCACCGAACGAAAATGTAGAAACCCCTAAGATCGTTAAGATTTCCAAGGCACTGCTTGAGAAAATGGGGCATGAGCACTGTCAGTATTTCATCGTGCAGCACCATGACCGTGAGCATCGCAATGGGGTGCAGCATTGGCATATTGCGACCAGTGCGATCGCCCTTAATGGTGAATGGGTCAACGATAGTTTTAATCGTCCTAGACTCCGTAGGATTGAACCAGAGCTTGAGCAACAGTTTGGGTTGCAGCAAACAACGGTGAGAGCGGTGAAGGAGCGCCATAATCTAACGACTGGCGAGTATCGGCTGAAGGAGCGCAGTGGAAAGGTGCTGCCGAAGGAGAAGCTGTGGCAGATGATCCAGAAAGCGGCTGGGGATAAGCCGACGATGACGGAGTTTGTGGAGCGACTACAGCGTGGCGGTGCCTCTGTTCAGCTTTATGGACTGGAGCA